>LNEN01000245.1 GCA_001464155.1 Cytophagales bacterium Ga0077538
AGTGTTGCCCCAGCTCAGTATGTCGTGCGGTAAGGAGGAAGTTTTGAAGCAAGTCCGATTGTACTTCGTGCGGATTGAGCATGAAATGCTCAATTTGGCTGAAGCGATACTTCATAGCCCAGGTAACAATCGTATTAAACAAACCCATGGAATAGAATTAGGTAACCTCAAAAATAAGGTAATAAGCAGAAGCGCAAAATGGATTTATTGGCTTATTCTATCGGACCCGATTCTTCTTTCCAACCCTCCGTAGGTTGCGCGTGCCTTGACCTGCGGAGCTCAAAGTTCTGGCCCAGGTATACTTTTCTTACCTGAGGATCACTGGCCAATTCTTCGGCTGTACCTGATTTAAATAGTTTGCCATCAACCATCAGGTAAGCGCGATCGGTAATGGAGAGCGTTTCGTCTACATTGTGGTCGGTTATCAGAATTCCGATGTTTTTGGTTTTTAGCTTGGCCACAATCCCTTGAATTTCCTCTACAGCAATGGGGTCTACACCGGCAAAGGGTTCGTCAAGCAATACAAAGCTGGGGCTTACTGCCAAGGCTCGGGCAATTTCAGTACGTCTCCGCTCACCTCCGGAAAGAGACATTCCCATATTTTTGCGAACACGTGTAAGGCTAAACTCCTCCAGCATTTCCTCCATACGCTCTTTGCGTTGCTCTTTGGTGTAGTCTCTCATTTCGAGCACCGCAAGAATATTTTCTTCCACCGTAAGCTTGCGAAAAACGGAGGCTTCCTGTGCTAAATAGCCAATGCCCAACTTGGCTCGCTGGTACATTGGGAGGTCGGTGATTTCTTCAGTGTCTAGAAATATTTTGCCTTCATTCGGTTTTATCAACCCAACCGTCATGTAAAACGTAGTGGTCTTACCCGCACCGTTTGGGCCCAAGAGCCCCACTATTTCGCCCTGTTTCACCTGCACCGACACGTTATTAACAACAGTGCGTTTTTTATATTTCTTAACAAGGTTCTCGGCCCGTAGTATCATAGTGTTGGAATCGCGTACAGCAAAGGTATTGATTCGCTAGAATAGCAAAAATTAAACCACACTTTCCAATCCCTTACTATGCAGCATTACTGAAAATAAAAAGCAAAATCAAGGTTGTGAAGTTCTTCTTTTTAGTAGACGTTTAAGGTATGATCTGCTGGTCAGAATACAAAAGATTGTCGTTCGACAAAAAAGTGAAGACGCTCTATGAAGAGGGCACCTTCATTATGGCCATTCGTTATTATCAGTATAAAATCAATCTTTACCTGTTGGGTAATTTCTATGTTGAAGTGTTTGTCGAGCACAAGGATTCCACTATTGCCCGCATTTCATCTTTAGATGCGGATAATACTCGCCTCTGTTTCTATTCCGATCAGATTAAACTCCCTGCGGAAATTGTTCAGTAAGTGTTTTTCAATCTGATCTTTTAAAATTTCCCAAACTTCAAGGCAATGCTTGCACTCGGACCACTCACGTCTTTATTGATGGATATTGTTGTGTTATCGAAAGCAACACGATAGGAGAAGCCTGGGCTTACGCGCATCCATTTAAATAAATTCAACTCAAGCTGGATGCCCGGCTCAGTAATATAAAACCACTGCAGGGCTTCCGCTTCCTGTGAATAGTTCGAACTTTCAAGGTCATTCCACTCCGGTCTTTCGTACTGCAAACTAAAGCCTGCACCATTAAACCAATGGATTACTGGATGAATGGGGCTATTGGAAGCGAGTATAAATTCATTGACTAAGCCTACCTGGCCGTAGAGATAACTCATGCGTTTCGTAGGAGCAACACTTTCTGCTAACGGAACCGGGATGTAGTTAGTAGTGGCGCCTCCACCAATACCAATCAAGAATTTTTTATTGATGAACCAGCCTCCATAAACCTCTGGCATGTTTGCAAAGTTTCCATATACGCTGGTAAACTTGTTGCTAATAGCTCCATATCCTCCGGAGGGTCCTGCGTGAAAGATTGTTTTTACCTCACCTGTTGATTGAGCTTGTGCATGAACAGATGATATAAGGATTAAGATCGCTCCCAAAATTGACTGTGCGTATGTTTTCATGGTTTGTTGTTTTAGCTAAGACAAACAACAGCACACTCACCCCTATGCCGAAATGAATTTTATTTAGCAATAAAAAAGGGGCCGAAGCCCCCTTTCTTATTTTAATTTGAATGCCTTTTTAACAGCTTCTACGTAATCTAGTTTTTCCCAAGGGAAGAGTTCTACCTTCACTTTGATTTCACTCTTCTTTCCTTTGTTAAAAATCTTCTCCACTATTTTAGGTTCACGCCCCATGTGACCATAGGCGGCTGTTTCAGAGTAAATAGGGGTGCGCAGCTTGAAACGCTCCTCAATGAAATAAGGACGCATGTCAAAAAGCTTCTCCACCTTTTTGGCGATCTCTCCATCGTTCATGTTGACTTTAGCCGTGCCATAGGTGTTTACGTACAAACCAACAGGTTTTGCTACACCAATGGCATAGGCCACTTGTACCAATACTTCGTCAGCCACACCTGCCGCTACCAAATTTTTAGCAATATGGCGTGTCGCATACGCAGCAGAACGGTCTACTTTAGACGGGTCTTTACCAGAGAAGGCACCGCCACCGTGTGCTCCTTTACCTCCATAGGTATCCACAATAATTTTTCTTCCTGTTAAGCCAGTATCTCCGTGTGGTCCACCAATTACAAATTTTCCAGTTGGATTCACATGGTACTTTATATCTCCACCGAAAAGCTTTTGAATGCGCTTCGGTAATTTCTTCATAATGCGAGGGACCAGAATGTTGATCACATCGTCTTTAATCTTTGCCAACATGATGGCATCTTTTGCAAAATCATCATGCTGTGTAGAGATTACAATAGTATCGATGCGTTGAGGTTTGTTGTCATCGCTGTACTCGATGGTTACCTGCGACTTGGCATCGGGGCGAAGGTAGGTCATGGTTTTACCTTCTTTACGAATAACAGAAAGCTCGCGAAGTAATAAATGTGCCAACTCCAGCGGCAACGGCATGTAGTTATCCGTTTCGTTGGTGGCATAGCCAAACATCATGCCCTGGTCACCGGCACCCTGGTCTTCCTTCTTTCTACGCTCTACACCCTGGTTAATATCTGGCGACTGCTCATGAATAGCTGAGAAAACTCCACAAGAGTTTGCTTCGAACATGTACTCACTTTTGGTATAGCCAATCTTGCGAATTACCTCACGTGTAATGTCCTGAACATCCAAATAAGCCTCAGATTTCACTTCACCTGCCAGTACTACTTGTCCGGTGGTTACCAAGGTTTCGCAGGCTACTTTAGAATTGGCATCGTAAGCCAAGAAAGAATCAATGAGGGCGTCCGAAATCTGATCGGCTACTTTATCGGGGTGGCCTTCAGATACGGATTCAGAGGTGAACAAGTATGGCATAGTATGAGTTTTAATTTCAGCGGGCAAAGATAATAATTCCCAGTTAATTGGTAGGATTTAAAATAGTTTGGATTCAATCCCTGCCGCTATGCTCTCATCGGCTTTTAGTCTACAAAAATCAGTTCGTCAAACATTTCTTTTATCAATTACTTTCAAAGTAAGTGTTGTCTTCTTTACTTGATCCACTAAAAGCAACTCCTTGGCACCGCAACTAACAGAGAATCCATTTCACCTATGGTGGCCAAACGTTCGCACGACCCTTTACATCCTTGGTTCGGTAGTGCTTTTTCTGTTCGCCCTCAATTTAATGGTCTCGTCTCTTCAACACCTGGGACAGGCATCTGCTGAAACTATTATTCTGGCAACTTCCAATCCGTTCACGGGTCTTTTTATCGGATTACTAATCACGGCCATGATTCAAAGCAGCTCAACAACTACTGCCCTGGTCGTAGCCTTTGTCGCATCCGGATCTCTTACCCTAGAAAGTGCCGTGCCCATCATCATGGGAGCCAATGTGGGGACAACCATTACCAGCACAATTGTTTCATTGGGCTTTCTTAACAGCAAGAAGGAGTTTAAAAGAGCGGTTTCTGCCGGAACCTATCACGACTTCTTTAACATTCTTACCGTTACTATACTCTTTCCGCTGGAATACTATTATCAGTTTTTATCAAAAACTTCCTCTTATATTACTACCTACTTTTTCACGACTGCTTCCGCAGCACCTCTTGAGGTTCAATCATTAGGATTGGGTGGTCTAAGTGGAATGGTGGCGTGGACATTAGACCTTATTCCCAATGGTTTTATTTTAGTCCTGATTGCTTTTGCCTTACTATTCGGTTCTATCCTTCTGTTCCGAAGGCTGATCTCCGATCTATTGTTGGAAAAATCACACGAGCGACTTGGTAAGTTTTTCTTTCAGAGTCAGGCGCAATCTTTTGCCTGGGGCTTGGCGGCTACTGCTGCGATTCGGTCCAGCACCATCACCACCTCTTTAGTTGTTCCGTTGGTAGCCAAACGAATTATCAAGTTGCGTCAGGCGGCTCCCTTTATCGTTGGCGCCAACATTGGTACTACGATTACCGCTTTCATAGCAGCCATTTTGTATTCTAATACTTCGCCAGCCCATTTTCTTTACAATCCCTCTTTTAAGAAAGATTCCTTTCTACCTGGCAAACGTATTAGGCAAACTAACGCTGCGCTATCGGCTTGCCGGCTTTGTCTACTTGCTTTCTACATTCTTCTTTATCCCTTTTTGTTTGATTTACTTAAACAGATACTCTGTTGAAACAACCACAATTGTCTATGAAACACGCTTTACAAAAAACGACAGTATCCTAAAAAGTAAGTTGATTTCACGGCTTAACTTAAGAACTAAAAATGGTCAATGGATAGAATTCAGTCCGTACGACTCCAATGTCAACACACCTCCCTCGAAAATTCATCCGGTTTCTTATCGGAATAATATGCTTTTTACCAAAGAAGGTGTTCTCATGTTTAACAAACCAGGCTTTTGTTGGGATGGCGAAGATGAGGCAGGTAAGTATCAGTGCTGTGTGGAAAGCATTCTCCCGAAGTTTGAAGTTATGCCCACCATTTATCTTGATTCTGTCTATGTTTACCACCGAAGGTATTATGGAGACTCTACGAAGCGAAAGGTAACTCTCTACACAAAACCACATACACCTATTTTAAAACAAGTCATTAGCGATTCCAGCGGTGTATTAGAAACCCAGCGCATTTTATTGATCCGAAGAGATTGATTTTTTACAACAACAGAACTAAGATCGCTAAAAATTCACAAGCTTTGTACAAACCAATCGAACATGCTTTTATACAATGTTACAGTAGGAGTTGATCCAAGCGTTGAGCAGGAGTGGTTGCACTGGATGAAAACTGAACACATCCTAGATGTTTTAAATACCAAAATGTTTGTTAGTGCGAGAATTTATAAGGTCTTGCATGAGGTGGAAGACGGAACAGTATCCTATTCAACTCAGTATTTTGCAGAAAGCCTCGACCATGTTGAAAAATACCTGGAGCACTTTGCTCCTGCTTTGCGCCAAGAAGTAGACAAACGTTTTGCCGGAAAATATGTGGCCTTTAGAACACTGTTGGAAGAGGCGTAACTATTCTCTTTTTAATCCTTTCAACCAACCACCAATACTCCATCGAGCACTCTCTTGTACTACAGTACCACTTTCAGCTGCTCTGTTTACTTTTTCTACGGTATAAAAAGCTGTTGGTAATATTTCTTTAAGATTGACCAGTAGCTTTTCCAATTGCTGACGCTCTAATACGGTAAAGACAACACTTTCGGGTCCTTCGGCACCACTTCCCGGGACTACCGTGAAACGATATCCTGCACCAATTAAAAAGTCGCGAAGCACTTGAATATCTTTTCGGGTTATGATTCGCACAATCACCTTACCATAGGCAATTCTTTCTTCGATAATCATACCGACTAAGATCCCCGTGGCAAATCCTGCCGGATAAGCGATATAAGAGACCCAATTGTCAAGGTGTTCAAATATTTGCCGAATGGCCATTAACCAAACGAAGGATTCAAAAAAACCAAGAACGGTAGCCGTAAGTCTTCTTCCTCCTAATACGTAAATGATGCGAATGGTATTAATGGACACATCAAAGATGCGAGCCAAAAAAATAAGTAAAGGCAAGACAACATAGCTAAAAATTTCCTCGGAGATGCCCAGAGATTCCATCATGTCCAAAGTTTATCAGTGTACAGATGCTAACCAAATAAATCCTGAAAAACCTCTGTTAATTTTCCAAAGGACTTTACCGCGATTTTTGTTTTACTAAGATCGAGCGATTTTTTGCTATACTTAGAAATATAGATTACTTCTAAGCCTAGTTTTTCTGCTTCTGAAATTCGCTGATCCACTCGGTTCACCGCCCTCAGTTCTCCCCCCAAGCCCACTTCTGCGGCAAAGCAAATTTTATCAGACACACCTATTTCTTCGAGGGAAGAGATCAATGAAACACACAGCGCCAAGTCGATGGCGGGATCTTCCACTGTAATGCCTCCTGCCATGTTTACAAAAACGTCCTGTGTGCCCAGTCTGAACCCACAACGTTTTTCCAACACAGCCAAGAGCATATTCAGACGCTTATGGTCAAAGCCATTGGGTGTGCGTTGTGGAGTTCCATAGGATGCAGGACTTACCAGAGATTGTATCTCAATCAGTAATGGGCGGTTTCCTTCTATGGTAGCACCAATGGTAGCACCGGTATGTTGTCCATCCTTTTGTGAAATCAGGATTTCGGAAGGATTGCTTACCTCTCTGAGACCAGATCCCAGCATTTCATAAATACCAATTTCTGAAGTGGATCCAAATCTGTTCTTAGTTGTGCGCAAAATTCGGTAAGCTAAATGTCGATCTCCTTCAAATTGAAGTACGGTATCAACCATGTGTTCCAACACTTTGGGCCCAGCCAGCATTCCATCTTTGGTGATGTGTCCTACTAGAAAAACAGGGGTGTTGGTCTCTTTCGCAAATCGCATCAACTCAGCTGCACATTGCCGTACTTGTGCAATACTGCCTGCTGCTGAATCCAGAATAGAAGAGTGTAGTGTTTGAATAGAATCCACAATGACTAATTGTGGCTCGCATTGCTCGATGGCCAGAAAAATATTTTTAGTGTTCGTCTCCGTAAGAATGTAAAAATCCGGAGAGGCCTTTTCTTTTGGCTGAATACGTTCAGCGCGCATTTTCACCTGCTGATCGCTTTCCTCTCCCGTGATGTACAATACTTTCAGCTTCCTGAGATTGAGGGCTACCTGCAGCATCAGTGTTGACTTACCAATGCCTGGCTCTCCTCCGATGAGGATTAACGATCCGGGCACGATGCCCCCTCCTAAAACACGATTAAGCTCAGCATCGGGTGTAATGATGCGTTGCTCCTTCCCCGATTCAATTTCATGAAGTGTCTTCGGTTTTGCAATGCGCTCCCTTCCACCCTCCGGCTTCCACTCATTTTTACTTTCTTCCTTTTGAACAACCTCTTCCACAAAGGTGTTCCACTGCCCACAAGCAGGGCATTTACCCAACCACTTTACTGATTCGTGGCCGCAGCTCTGACAGAAAAAAAGAGTTTTGGTTTTTGCCAAAATTTTTGGAGTTACTGTTACATTGAGTTTGCAAGAATACTATATTTGATTCAATTGTTAACTCGTTACACCTAAATCTATGAGGGCTCCTTTACTCTTATGTGCAATGCTTGTCATTGCCAATTTCTCACATGCACAAAAATCATCTCTAAAGTTTGGAGAAATTCCGATGGAAGACATGAAAATGACGGTCTATGATAAAGATTCGTCTGCCTCGGCTGTTATTCTGGCTGACTTTGGAACCACTACAGTTGAGTATGATCAAACCTTTGGCTGGCAACTAAAATTTGAGCGTTTGACTAGGATAAAAATTTTAAACAAGGATGGTTTTAGCTGGGCCGATTTTTCCATCCCCCTATACCATGAAAACGCCACTGGTGAGAAACTCACTAATTTGAAGGGACTTACTCACAACATTGAAAATGGCAAGGTTGTGGAAACAAAGCTTAAGAATGATGCGCTTTTCAAAGAAGTGGTGGATAGTAGAAATGATAATATGAAGGGCACAATGCCCAACGTAAAGGTTGGATCAGTTATAGAAATTACCTATCGAATTTCTTCAGACTTTATCTTCAATCTCTGGGACTGGCAATTCCAATATCAAATACCTGTTAGAGTGAGTGAGTATAGAGTAAACATTCCTGAATACTTCATTTATGATCGGTACTTGCAGGGATATCTTCAACCGACTATAAATGAAAGAAAGATGGAGGCAAAATCTATCACGATAAACTCCTCTAGCCGTTCTGGCTTTACTAGTGTTACCACAGACTATTCAAATGATAAAATTGAATTTCAACAAGAAGCTTTCCGGTGGGTACTTAATGATATTCCTGCTTTTAAGGAGGAACCTTATATTACAACTTATAAAAATTATGTCTCAAAAATTAATTTTGAACTAGCAAGTACCCAATTCCCAGGGCAGCCCTTTAACAACATAATGGGTAGCTGGGAAAGCATCAATAAAACATATACTGAGAATTCCAACTTTGGTGGAGAGATCAGTGGTAATGGATTTCTTAAGAAAATTGCAGAAGAGGTTACTACAGGCCTCACATCGGATGATGAAAAGGTTGCTGCCATTCACAACTTTGTACGCAATAACTTTACCTGGAATGGTTACTACAGGAAATTTACAGACACATCGCTTAGAAGTGTAGTGGATTCAAAAGTCGGAACATCTGCCGAACTTAATTTACTAGTGGCTTCGCTTTTGGAAAAAATTAACATTCAGGTGTATCCTGTTCTCATTAGCACACGCAATCATGGGATCGTGCGTGAAAACATCTCAGTTTCTTCTCAATTTAATTATTGCGTTGCTTTAGCTATAGTAGGTGATAAGTCCTATCTTTTAGATGCCACTGAAAAACTTCTTCCCACCGGATTTCTGCCTGAACGATGCCTCAATGGCCGCGGACTTCTTGTATCCAAGGCTGGATACCGATGGGTACCTCTTACTGCTCCCATCAGATCCAAGTCGATGGTGAATTTAGACCTGGCATTATCGAACGAAGGAGGAGTTAATGGGACTCTGTCCCTTGAAAGAACAGGTTATTTTGCTGAAAGAGACAGAAGAAAATATTTTGCAAAAGAAGAGAAAGCATATGTCAACGAATTTGCTGAGCAACTTCAGTTTGAGCTAACCAACAGCACATTTACGAACACAAAAGCTTTAGATGCTGCCTTTAAAGAAACACATAACATTAGCAAACCCGATTGGTCCATACAGAGCGAAAATATTATTTATATTGATCCCATTCTCATATCGCGAATCAACGAGAATCCATTTCGATCTGAGGAAAGGAAATACCCTGTAGATTTCGGCAGCCCTTTTGAGCAGTCTTACTTCCTTAAGCTTTCCATCCCTGAAAGTTATACAGTTGAGGAACTGCCGCAGGCGAAGGTGATTGCGCTTCCGAATGGAGGAGGTAGATTTACGTATAGCGCTTCACAAGTTGGGAACGTGATTAGTCTTGTTAATAATTTACAGATTGCACGCAATACATTTAGTCCAGAGGAATATAAGAATCTTCGTGAATTTTACAGCCAGCTGGCAGCCAAGCAAGTAGAGCAGATTGTGTTGAAGCGTAAGTAAGTATTATGAAATATTTACTCTTTTTACTCTTCCCTTCAAGTTTCTGTTTGGGGATGGACCAAAAATACTCTGTTAGCTCCATTTCTGCTGACATGAAAGAGGGTGTATACGCAGTAGTAAGGGAAAGGAACTCTCTTTTCACCATTCTTGATCGGGGTCACACCCGTTTTCAATATCATTACGCCATTACAATTTTAAACAGCAGGGGAAAGAACAATGCTCTTCTTACTTTGGAGTATGATAAGTTGAGGAAAATTAGACTACTGACCGCTTCTGCTTATGATGCTAGTGGCAACTTGATAAAAAAAATCAAGACAAGTGAAATCCTGGACAGAAGTTCCATTTCAGATTTTAGCTTATACGAAGACAGTCGCGAAAAGCAAGTTGATCTTAGACAGCCCAACTATCCCTATACGGTTGAGTTTGATTATGAAATTGAAATGGATTATCTCTATGCGATACCTTCATTTTACCTATATACTAACGATGAGGTGTCCGAAGAAAAATCTAGGTACGAACTCGTTTTCCCGGCAAACTTAAAGCCTCGGTTTAGAACATTTTTAATTGATCAGCCCATTTACGAAAGGAGAAAAGATGGTAATGAACGATTTCTTTGGACATTCGAAAAAATTAAACCAAAAAAATTTGAAGATTGGTCTGCCAGCTTTCAAAAAGTGGTACCTAACATTATTGCTGCACCAAGCGAGTTCGAGTATGATGGCTACCGAAGAAACATGGATACTTGGTCAGAACTGGGTCGTTGGCAATTAGTGCTCAACAAAAACCGAGATGTTCTTCCTCCTGAAACCATTAAACATATTCGAAGTCTTGTCTCTTCTGCAAAAGATGATCGGGAAAAAGTGAAAATACTTTACGAGTATCTACAAGGGAAAACACGTTATGTTAGTATCCAGCGTGGAATCGGTGGGTTTCAACCTTTCGAGGCATCCTTAGTTGATAAGTTGAGCTATGGAGATTGTAAAGCTCTTTCAAATTACATGGTGGCTCTTTTGAAAGAAGTTGGCATAAAGGGTTATTATACTCAAATTTACGGTGGAGAAAACGATCGCCCTATTCCTCCAGATTTTACTATTGACTACTTCAATCATATTATCGTTGCTGTTCCTCTTCAAAAAGATACTGTATGGCTTGAATGTACAAGCCAAGTAACACCTTTTGGATACCTGGGTAACTTTACCGGAAATCGGTACGGGCTAATGATCACCGATGAGGGTGGTGCCCTTGTCAAGACTCCCACGTATTCGACCGAAGAGAATCTGCAGATTCGCACCGCGAAAGTTATCGTAAATGAAGATGGAGATGCTATGGCCACCGCCAAAACCATTTATGCGGGTCTACAAATTGAGAATGATGGACTGGATCACATTGTTCATAAAAATCCAGAGGATCAAAAAAAGTGGATTCAAGAAAATCTCAGCATTCAAAATTTCGATATTAGAAATTTCAGCATTAAACTGACTAAAGAGGAGGAACCGGAAATATCGGTTGGTCTAAGTTTACAATTAAATCGCCTTGCTTCACTTTCTGGTAAGCGTATGTTCATCATGCCCAACATCATGAATCGTTCTGCCTTCATTCCGGAAAAAGTAACAGAAAGACAAACCAACATTGTGCGCAAAATCGGATTTATTGATATTGACACAATACACTTTCAGTTGCCTGAAACTGTTTATCCTGAGTTCTTACCTTCTCAGCAGAAAATAAGTTCTCGCTTTGGAGACTATGAAATACGCTTTCAACTAAATGAAAAAGGCCTCCTTTATATCCGCAAGTTACAGATACATAAAGGGGAGTTTCCTTCATCCTCGTATGAGGAGTTTAGGGAATTTTATAGAAAGATCAATTCAGCTGACAACACTAAGCTAGTACTGTTAGCCAAGACCTAAACTTTTTTACTTAAAAGGAGAGTCCTCCTCTTTCGACATTACGTAGTAGGTAATTTTATCCATCAACACAGGGAAAAGCTTGGTTAGCCAAACGGCTAACTTACCCTGTGTAGTTAAAACTAGATCTCGCTTGCGCTTAACTACAGCCTGGTAAATGTGTTCGGCTGTTTCTTCTGCGCTCATCATCTTACTTTCGTCCCGTGGCGACTCTCCTTGTGGATGTCCATCGGCCGTTAAGGCAACATTGCGAATGTTGGAGGTTGTAAACCCCGGGCAGACTGATAAAACGTGCACTCCTCTCTTCATTACCTCCATCCGCAAGGCTTCCAAAAAACCTTCCATGGCATACTTCGATGCGGAATAAGCGGTGCGGGCAGGAGTGGCTCTCTTCCCATTAATGGAGGAAATGCCAACAATCGAACCTTTCGATTGAAGGATATAGGGAAGGGCATGTTTGGTACAGTGAATGGTCCCAAAAAAATTAACATCCATCACCTTTCGGAAAACATCTAACTGTACATCTTCAAATAAAGCTCGCATGGAAATGCCTGCATTATTAATTAACACATCAATCTGTCCGAATTGCTGAATAGTCTTTTCAATGATGGCTACTGTGTCTTCGTCTTTGCTTACATCCCCAGGAATCGCCAATACAGCCACGCCTTGTTCTTTGAGCTCCTGTTCAATGCTAGCTAATAACTCACTGCGCCTGCCAGTAATGACTACCGAAGAACCCTTTCGCCCAAATTCAAAGGCCAATGCTTTGCCGATGCCGGAGGTTGCGCCCGTAATAATTACGACTTTGTCTTTCATATTTCTGGCACGCAGAACCTATCTGAGCGCTGATGGGTTTTTGGGAAATCAAAAATAACAATACTTGCTTAACTTGTGGCGTAAAGATTAGTTGCCATGTGGCTCCTTAAATTACTTTCTCGTTTACCGCTTTGGGTACTCTATGGCTTTTCTGCCTTTCTTTTTTTTGTAAGCTACCGTTTGGTAAAGTACAGAAGAAAGCTTGTGCGCAAAAACCTGAGCGCCTCCTTTCCTGACAAGTCTATTGCGGAGCTTGCTACTATCGAACGAGATTTTTATCGAAACCTGTGTGATTACGCGGTAGAGACGTTAAAGCTCCTGAGCATTAGCCGGGAGCAATTGGCAACCCGAATGGCCTATACCAACCCGGAGCTTATGGGTAAGTATACGAATCAAGGTCAAACTGTGCTTTTACTTTCCTCACACCATTTTAACTGGGAGTGGCTGTTAGTGTCGGGAAGTATTTCTTTACCGGCTCCGGTGGATTTTGTCTATCAGCCTGTAAAAAATGCCTTCTTGCCTTTCCGGTAAAACGCAACGACATTGCACGTGAAATCATTAAAAGAAGGGATAAAGTTCGCGGTATTGCCGTAGTCGCGGATCAATATCCAGGACACGGAAATGATAAAAAATACTACACCCGTTTTCTGCATCAGGAAACAGCCTTCTTCTATGGAAGTCAGCAGATGGCTGCGCTAACGCAGGCACCTGTACTCTATGCTGTGGTTAGAAGAATAAAGCGCGGGTATTATACCTGCACGCTCGTAGAGGTTGGCAATCCACCTTACAGTAAAACAGATGAATCGGTTGTAGCGAACTATGCCAAGGAAGTAGAAAAGGTAATCATGGAAAGACCCAGCGAGTGGCTGTGGTCACACAACCGATGGAAGAATAAAAAATCAATAAACGATTAATTCTTTTCAGTTGCGCTATGTGCGTACAGAACACCTAGACTTACAATCAATAACAGGCTATACTCCACACCTCCTGTTGAGGGGCCCACTACGTACCAACCGTTTTGCACATGGACCAAAATAATTCCAACAACCAATTGCGCAGCCCAGATCATCGAAATCCAACGGGTAAAATAGTTGAGCAACAGCGCAAACCCAGCTAGTAATTCAAAAAGTGTAATGCCCCAGGCAAGTGGTACGCCAATTAAGAATCCTTTCGAATTTAAGAAGCCTCCAAAGCCTGCCACCGTTCCAAAATAAACACGTTGAAATCCATGAGCCATCATAGCAATAGAGACCATTATGCGAAGTGCATGGACCGAGCGATCGCGGGTAAGCAAGGCTTTCATATGAATTGTTTAGAGAAGAAAGATCGTTGGTTACAGGAGCAAAAGGAATCCCCCGATCTTCGGCATTTATCTATGCCAGCATCTGCGCAATGTCTTCGCGCGTGAGTTGCTTCATAATGCTCTCTTCTGTAGTAATTAGATCTGTAGTCAATTTTAATTTTCGCTGTTGCAATTGAAGAATCTTCTCCTCTACAGTATTACGGGTAATGAATTTGTAGGTAAATACTTTCTTCTTCTGCCCAATGCGGTGCGCTCTGTCAACCGCTTGTGCTTCCACAGCAGGATTCCACCAAGGATCAAGAATAAATACGTAATCAGCCTCAGTTAAATTCAAGCCTAAACCACCAGCCTTTATAGAAATTAGGAAGAGTTTAAGTTTAGGATCTTTGTTGAAGCGTTCTACTTGCTCCTTGCGATCGGTGCTGCTTCCATCCAGGTATGCAAAATCAATTTTTTGTTCTTTCAGGTATTGCTTCACCAACTCCAGATGTTTCACATACTGACTAAAAACCAAGACTTTGTGATCTTCGGTGAGCGCGCTGGCCAGCATGTGCGTGATATCTTCAAATTTACCGGAGTCTCCCGCATAAGAAGGATCCGTCATACGCGGGTGGTTTGCTAATTGGCGAAGTTTCGTTAGGCCTTCTAAGATCATGAAGCGACTATTGCCAATACCTTCTTTGTCAATGAGGTCGAGAATTCTTCCGCGGTAAAAAGCTTTTGCCTCTTCGTACTTCTCTTCTTGTGCAGCACTCATTTCTGAATACTGAACGTTTTCTACTTTTTCGGGAAGTTCTGTTGCTACTTGAGACTTATGTCTGCGCAGCATAAAAGGTTTGATAATGGTATGCAAACGCTTGGACCGCACCTCGTCACCTTTCTTCTCAATCGGATTTAGAAATTCATTTTTGAAATACGCCTGGGGTCCTAATAAGCCTGGGTTAATAAATGTCATCTGCGACCACAAGTCAAGCGTGGTGTTTTCCAGCGGGGTACCCGTAAGCGCTAATTTCTGTCGCGACTTTAATTCACGCACCGCTTGCGCGATGTTGGACGAAGGATTTTTAATGACCTGCGACTCATCAAGAATAATGTAATTGAAATAAAAATTCTTGAAGGCCTCTACGTCTAAACGCGTAATGCCATAGGAGGTGAGCACAAGATCATACTGATCAAATCGCTTAACGTCTTTATTTCGTTGTGTGCCTGTATAGGTGAGAATGCGGAGGTTAGGAGTAAACTTACTTGCCTCCATCTCCCAGTTATAAATAAGCGAAGTTGGCATCACTAATAAAGAAGTGCCTCGGCCCGCTTCTTTTTCTGATTGCAGAAGTGTAAGTGTCTGTACGGTTTTACCCAAACCCATGTCATCCGCTAACACACCCCCCAAACGAAAATCATTTAGGAACCGCAGCCAGTTATAGCCTGCTTTTTGATACGGACGAAGCTCACCACTAAAGCCTGCTGGCAAATCATAGTTCTTGATGCCCGTGAAAGAACTCAAACTGCGTAACCGTTCACTTATGTGAACCTTCGCTAAATTGGAATCCTCTAATTCCTTTACCAAAGCGAGGTGATGTTTTCTCAACACTGGCTTTTCATTTTTGCCTTCTGTTTCGCTCAGCGCAAAAAGATCAGAGTATTTAGTAAGCCAGGCTTCGGGTATAATCGCAATCTCACCGTTCGGTAATTTAAACTCCACTTTTTTGCGCATGATAAGCTTGCGCAATTCTTTAAAAGGAATATCAAAATCACCAAAGCGAATCTTGGCATGGATATCAAACCAATCGATGTTCTCTTTTACCTCCACCTCAATCACCGCCTTGCCAACAAAATATTTTTTATCCCGGCTCTCGGGCTGACTTACTTCAAAGCCAAGGTTCAATAAATTAACACGGTTTTCGTTTAACCAGGAGAAGGCTTCTGATTTGGGTACCGCCACTCTAAAATCTTTGAAAGGCAAACCCAATTTTTGCAGCGTCTGTAAAAACTTCTTTTCGATTTCAGGCTTGCGCGTAACACGGTGAAAGATGTATTGCTCGTCCTGCTTTTCTACAGAAACATTTACTGCTCCACTGGCATCTCCGCGAAAGCGGTATTTGCCATACTTAAAAGAAAGATCGAAAACCAGTTTACCACTTTCATCGGTCTTGTCTTCCTGAGGGGCGGGGTTGGTATCGAAGAGTGTTGCTGCCTGAGAGGATTGCACGGTATGCAATTCTGATAAAGTGAGAACCGGATGTGGATCGTGATCGTGTTTTTGAATTTCAAATCCCTGCGCTTCAATCTCATCAAAAGAGGCAATCAACGGTGCTACAAAACGATTGTAATAGGTCTCTTCTAAATTTTTGGGAATCACCACAAATTTTTTCGAAAGGAAGGGAATCAATTTTTTTCCATCCACTCCCTTTTCAAAACCGTAGAGTTTGCCATTTAACACCAACCAGGCAGGATGCTTGCACACCAGAAAAGCAGCAGGGTTGGGCAGGTCCAATTTCTTGTCTTCGTATAAGAGTGTTGGATAGTAGTTGGTATTTTCGGCTGTGCGCATAAAGTGAAATTGCACTACAGCCTTTTTATCCATTACTTCCAATTTGCGCCACGTGGGTTCTCCATCGTTGCCCATCTCAAATACCATTTTGCCTTTCAGCAAATCAAGCACTTGAGCGCGCCTCTTTTCCATGTAGTCTTCGATCTGCTCCTGAACGAGTTCATTGCCTTTTGCCTTGTCGAAGGTTTTGGAGAAAAACTCTTCCGGCTTCATCTGCTTGGCAGAGAATTTCTTCACAACAGCATCCTGCTGCATGCCATCCATGATTTCAATCAACTTGAAATCACGGTCGTCCAGGCCTTTGGCAAATTCACGAGCATTTTTGTGTGATATATTTTGATGCTGGTAGGTGAGCTTACCGCGATCGTCCAGGTGCACAATGTATGACTCAAACACATACCCGAGGTACTCGTGTTGAAACACGGAGTACACAATTTGAAAGGGTTGTGCCGCTGAAACTTTCATAAAAATCTATTCGCTATGCGGTATTGAGGTTGAGTTTTTTGAACTCGTATACAATCAAAACCTGATAAAAAGTCTTCAAAATGCCCGAAAAAATGCCTTCACAAGCCACGGGAACCTGAAAGGTACTAAATTGGAATGAGAGATTTATGTATTTTTTGTCTCAGAAGGTACACCAACCTTACAGGTGTTGCACTTGAGCAGAGCGGGCGGCCAGCTGGGCCGGTCGCAAAGAAATGAGCAGTGTGATAAGAGCCACCACAACAAGGGTTAAAACAAAATCGGAAAGGATTGGCTTGATCGGATAACCCTCCATAACGGCAGACTCCATGCCCATAGATACCAGACCATATTGCATTTGCAGCCAACAAATGAGTCCGCCAAGCAACAAACCTGAGAGTGTGCCAAGGGTTGCAATAACGGCTACTTCACTAATAAACATTCTGCGAATTAGTGCAGCCTCTAGCGCCAACATCATCAGGCTAAAGAAAATGTTGATCGCGCCTATCCCCAACAATAAGGTAAAGGCCAAAAAAGTGAAGAGTTTTTCCATGCGCAACAAGCGATACAAATCCTTGTGTTGCTCCTCCTGATTGAGCACGGCAAACGCTGGGCCTAATGTTTCCTTTAGAACTTGTTGCAGCTTAGCCTGATCAACTTCTGGCTTTGCTTTTATTTCCAAAGAGGTGCGCTTGTTGTTAGCATCCATTAAGTCTTCAGCAAAGCGCAACGGAACAATCACATAGTTATCGTCAAAGTTCTGAACGATTCTAAAAACGCCTACAGGAACGATGTTGCGCTTGGCGTACAGTTTGGATGGGTCCAGCCCCGTTAGTTTGGTGTTTTTGATATAATACAACTGCAGGGGAAACATGGGGTCGTTCACCACAACGGATAAATTATATTCAATCCCACTACCAATTAGTGCATAATCAACATCACCTTCTGACAAAGTTAGTTTTCCGGAAACAATCGAACTATTCATTCGCCCCTGATCCAGAAAATTTTCGCTTACTCCTTTTAGTGTAATGATTTGATTGGCATCGCGGTAACGCAGATAGGCATAATCCTCGAGCACTTCGGTGGCTACCGCTACTCCTTCAATTCCTTGAATTTTTTGCCGAAGGGAATCAGTCATGAAAAAGGTTTTGCCCTCCACAGCCTCAATCTTAATTTCCGGATCGAATGAATTGTTCAAGGTGCGCAAGAGATCGCCCAAACCATTGAATACCGACAACACAATAACCAAAGCCGCGGTGATAAAGGCCACCACCACTACCGACAGCCAGGAAATAATATTAATGAAGTTTTTCTTTCGCTTCGAAAAGAGGTATCGCTTCGCTATGAAAAACGGGAGGTTCAAAATCTTCTTTTATAAATGCTTGTGAAAAGAGGTGAGGCAGGCAATGCTTTTAAGAATTTTTATCTTCAGGAGGGATGTTCAGATTCTTGATTACCTCATCGAGTTTCTGAGCGTTCTCTTCCACCTCATCCAGATAAAAAATTATTTCTGGTACAATGCGAAGTTGCTTTCCCACCTTATCACCCAGCAATTTTCTAAACTCTTTCTTGTGATCATTTATTTTCTCCAAGAGGCCTTTCTTATCCTTTGCCAACATCATGCTGAGGTAAATTTTAGCAACCCCCAGGTCTGGACTTACGCGTACCTCCACTATGCTTAAGAAGGCATTTTCAAGCAGTCCTCTCCTGTCGCGCAGGAAGATGTCGCTCATTTCTTTCTGAATAAGCTTACCTACTTTCTGTTGTCTTGTGCTACCGGTCATAGGTCTGCAAGGTACATCTTCGCGGCAGGTATATACTTGTCGTACCAGAGTTTTTTCTATTTCTGTAGCCGAGACTCTTTACAATTGAGTAATTTTCGGGCAAATTTTTAGCCTTGCTCAGTTTCTTTCGCCTTAACGATCCGTATCGCCTTCTGGGCCTGCTCATCCTGTTTTTACTTATCTCGCTGCCTGCGTTTCTCTATTCTCCGGGCATCACTTGGCCAGAGTTAAGCAGCCTTTCCATTGGCCAGAAAATTGATGAAGGCTTTACCCCTTACAGTGAGTTGATTGACTCCACACCACCGCTTACCCAATGGATGTACGGCCTCACCGATTGGATAGTAGGAGACAGCTTTCCTGCGCGCCATAGTCTGGCATTTCTCATACTATTTTTTCAAGCCTGTTACCTGGGCGTTGTCTTCATTAGCAAAAAAGCCTTTACAGAAAACACGTACATACCCTCTCTGCTTTTTATTATTTTATGTTCGTTCTCCTTTGATGTACTCACCCTTTCGGGAACGTTGCTCGCGTCCGGCTTTTTACTCTTGGCCGTCCATAGTTTTATAAAGGAAATTGAATTTCGTGAGCCGAATGATGAGACCTTGCTCAAGCTGGGTGTCTACCTGAGCCTGGCTTCCTTATCCGTTTTCTCCTACATCATCTTCTTCTTTGCAGCGCAACTTATCTTACTTCTGTTCACGCGCTCTTCCCTGCGAAGACAACTTCTTTTCCTCACGGGTTTTTTATTACCCCATGGATTTATTTTAATCTGGTATTTCTACTTTGACAATCAGGCAGCACTCTTTGATTTCTTTTATCAGGCCAACCTGTTGGTGGACGAACAGCTCTTTGTGTCGACCAAAACCATTTTTGTCTTAGTAGGTGTGCCGCTTTTCTACCTCGTCTTTTCCCTTTTTATTCTAAACCGCACCGTTCGCCTCACCAATTATCAATCGCAGCTGTTACAGGCCATGTTTATCTGGTTGATTGCTGGCATTGTGCATTTATTTTTTACCCGTTCCTTTCGCCCGCAAAGTTTGCTGCCTCTCTTCCCTCCGCTCAGTTTTCTGCTCACGCATTTTCTGTTGAGCATCAGACGCAAGCGTTTCGCGGAGTTTCATATCTGGATGTTGCTACTCGGTATTTTAACAACCTCTACGTTGACAATGAAAGGGTATTTTGAAACTGCCAGCTATCAAACATTATTGGTGCAGCCGGAAGCGAAAAAATTTACTGGCTCCTCTTTATTGATTTTGGACGAGCATCAAACACAATACTTGTATCTACCCCTGGCCAACGGTTTTAGTGAATGGCGTTTGTGTGAACCTATTTTTACAAACCCTAACCAGTATGCCAATCTTGTTTTGGTAAAGGATCAGTTTGCGCTCCATCAACCCGCGGTTATTGTTGATCCTCACAATTTGATGCAGCCCTTCTTTAAGCATTTGCCTACGCTTGAAAAAGACTATGTAAAGCAAGGAGCCTATTACTTTTTAAAAAATAAGTAAGATGGAGGAGAGAAGAAAACTTAGCATGGAAGAATTGGGACGCCTTTCTGTACAGGAATTCAAAGGCAGTGAAAAACTTCCTTTAGTAGTTGTCTTGGATAATGTGCGCAGTCTTCACAATGTCGGCTCTGCTTTTCGCACCTGCGATGCTTTTCGCATTTCAAAATTGTACCTGACAGGCATTACAGGAACCCCCCCGCATCGCGAAATTCATAAATCAGCCTTGGGTGCCACAGAGTCTGTGCCTTGGGAATATGCAGAACATACAGGCGAACTCATCAAGCAATTAAAAGGCGATGGTTATGACATACTGGCTATCGAACAAACCACAAATAGCTTGCCTCTGCAAAATTTTAAGGCTGATTCGTCAAAAAAATACTGTCTTGTTTTCGGCAATGAAGTGGAGGGTGTCAGCAATGAGGCTATTGCGCTGGCCGATGTTTCTTTAGAAATACCTCAAAGTGGCACGAAGCATTCCCTGAATATTTCGGTTTGTACCGGTATTGTACTTTGGCATGTGTACCGGCAGTTAGCATTATAGAAAAAATCTACAAATTGCATCTTGATTCAACACCTGTGAGCTCCGAACGCTATAATCAACGCGGTGTATCCGCCTCAAAAGAAGATGTGCACAAGGCCATCAGCAAACTTGATAAAGGTTTGTTCCCACAAGCATTTTGTAAAATCACAGAAGACTATCTGACAGGCGACCCCGCCTATTGCTCGATCATGCATGCAGATGGTGCCGGCACTAAATCTTCTCTGGCCTATGTGTATTGGAAAGAGACCGGTGACATGTCGGTGTGGAAGGGCATTGCACAAGATGCGATTGTTATGAATGTGGATGACCTACTTTGTGTAGGTGCTACCAGTCACATGCTGTTGTCTTCTACTATTGGAAGAAATAAGAACCTGATTCCGGGAGAAGTTATTGCCGCACTTATTAATGGCACCGAAGAAGTTCTTCAAATGCTTCGCGATCACGGACTGAATATTATCAGCACCGGAGGTGAAACCGCTGACGTTGGAGATTTGGTGCGAACACTAATTGTGGACAGTACCGTTATCGCGCGTATGAAGCGAAGTGAGGTAATCAACAATGCCAACATCAAAGCAGGAGATGTAATTGTTGGACTGGCTTCTTATGGACAGGCTACTTATGAAAGCGAATACAATGGAGGCATGGGTAGTAATGGACTTACTTCTGCACGCCATGATGTGTTTCATAAAACCTACGCAAAAAATTATCCTGAATCGTATGATGGCAAGGTGCCGGAGGAGTTGGTATATGCCGGTGGTCTAAAACTTACTGATGCTGTACCAGGCGTTTCCATCAATGCCGGAAAACTCGTGTTATCCCCCACGCGCACCTACGCACCAGTAGTGGTGGAAATGTTAAAGCAGTTACGCAGTGTCATTCACGGCATGGTGCATTGCAGTGGTGGTGCCCAAACCAAGGTCTTGCATTTTGTTGATAAACTCCACATCATTAAAGACAATCTCTTACCGATACCGCCTCTGTTTAGCATGATTCAATCGCAAAGCAAAACCGATTGGAAAGAAATGTACAAGGTGTTTAATATGGGACATCGCCTGGAGGTCTACCTCGAAGAAAAATACGCAACACAAGTAATCTCCATTTCAAAGAGCTTTGGCATCGATGCCCAGATCATAGGAAGGGTAGAGGCAGCCGAAAAGAGTCGGGTATCCGTTACCAGTGCAGTGGGTTCCTTTGAGTATGAGGGATAAAAATCCTTACGGTTAGAATCTAACCGGATTCATTTCTGTGGGAAGTTTTCTTGACTTACTTCCTTTTTCGCTCTCGCGTTAAGGCCTGACGGATGTCGCGCATGGCCTCTCTTTTGAACTTTTGATACTCCGCTGGCTTGGCATCTCCGTACAGAATTCCCTTCATGTAGGCGAGTACCTTGTCTGCTTGATCTTGGTCCAACACGTTCAGCGTTTCCAAAATCTGGTTCCGTTGATTTGTGCTTGTCATAATTGTAGTGGTTGACACTAAGATAAACGAAAGCGGCCGGGAAATGTTCGCGGTGTAAGGTATTTAACCAAAAAGCAATAAGTGCTTAATGTACGGGTAAAGAGGCAGTTGAATTGAAAAGCTGCACCCTTCTTGCACCGGCCCTTCGGTAGCAAGAAAGGTTTTGAGCAGCAATTTCGACAGTAGCCAAACTCTACGAGGAGGAGTTAGTTAAGGCTATAGCCGGGGAAAATATCTTTAATAGGAGAGGGTCTTTCAGATTCGTACTTATTTCGCTGGTTTTGCAGCACATCTTCCAGTTGCTCGTCATTTAAACGCAAGGTTGCCGCAGCCCCTAAAATATGGCTGAGATATTCTGTCTTCTGATTCAACTCATCGGCCAGGAAGATTACAGGCGTATTCTTATTGATGGACGAGTTGCGCAACGAACGCACTAATTCAAAACCGGTGATCACAGGCAGATCAGTACCGCATACTATCAGGTCGAAGGATTCGATTCGTGCGGCCAGGAGCCCATCCAAGCCGGAATCGTAATACCGGATTACAGGTTCGACCGATGCAAGTACTGTTGCGATTTGACCAATAACCTCTTTCTGCCTGTTGATCACCAGAATTTTCATAGCGTTTTGTTAAAAACGACTTAACCTAAACCGTTAACAGGCGAAAGATGACAAGAAGAAAAGAGGGAGATTTTCGCTGTTTCAGAAGAAAACAGAAGGCCTTTGGATAAGAACAACGAGGCAAAAGGCAAGTATTTAATTTACAGCGGGTTAAGCGCTACTTGCCGAAAGACTCTTTTGTTTTTTATCACTGTTGTTAGGTAGAAGCCCTCTGGCAATATGAGTAAAAACACCTACATCAAAATTTTCTCAATTGTTAGGTTAACAACCCCTGCTCGTAGGCATATCGCACAATTCCTACGATGTTTTTAACACCCGTCTTCTCCATAATTTTTGCGCGGTGATTCTCTACCGTGCGATCACTCAAGGATAAGCGACTGCTGATTTCTTTGGTGGAATATTCTTGGCAAATGAGGAGCAAAATTTCACGCTCACGCTCAGTCAACTCTTGTTTAAAATCTGGCTTCTTTAAGTTGTGTTTTTCGCGCAAGCTTTTGCGGAGGATGGAAGCGATTAATTCGTTGTGATAAAAATCTTTATCGGCCACGGAGTAGATGGCTTGCTCCAATTCATCGGGCTCCACATTCTTAAATAAAAAAGCGCGTGCCCCTAAATCCATCATGTGTTGAATGTAGCGTTCGCTGTCGTGCATAGACAATACAATCACCCGAACATCCGGATACTTATTGTATAAATTTTCGCAGGTTTCAGAACCATCCATAATCGGCATCTGCAAATCCAGCAACACAATGTGTGGTTCTTCTTCCTTTACCAAGTTCAGCAGCTCTCTGCCATTCTCCGCATCCTTCACTGTTCCAATCCGGGGAAAGGATTGAAGTAAACTAACCATCGCCTTTCTAAAAATGGTATGATCATCTGCGATGTAAACCTTTAATTTTTCACTCATGCTGCGGTAGGAATTTTTACAGTAAACTGACTGCCTTGCGGGAACACAGTATTGTATTCAAGGTTCGCTCCCAAGAGGGAAACCCGTGTTTCGATGTTATACAAACCAAGTCCGGGTTTGTAGTTGGTTTGTTTTTCTTTAAAGCCTTTGTACGCAAAGCCTTCTCCATTATCCTGAATAACCAATTGAAGTGTATCGCTCCACACCAACTGAACATGCATCCAGTTAGCCTTAGAGTGCCTGATGGTGTTGCTGATCATCTCTTGCGCGATGCGATAAATCAATACCTCACGCTTCTTATCCATTTCAATGGGTGTTCCTGTTTCAGATATCTTCACCTCAATAATGCCCGAGAGTTGAATGCGTTCGCACATTTCTTTGATGGCGTGTGAAAGACCAAATTTTTCCAAACTGGTGGGAAGTAAATCGCGGCTAATTCTACGAACTGTTTCAATTGTTTCATCCAACAATTGTTTTGTCTGATCGAGTGTGTCGCCATTTCCGGCCTTCACCAAGGGATGAAGTGTGAGACGAATGGTCGATAGCATAGCTCCCACACTATCGTGTAAATCGCTGGCCAAACGGCTGCGTTCTTTCTCCTGCGATTCCAGGGCGGCTTGCAGCATTTTCTGTTGATACTCTACTTCCATTACCTGGCGCTTCAGTTGTTCCGAAAGGATGCGCTTTTGGTAAAAGATGACGAAGAGAATAATGCTAAAGGCCAGCAAAAGCATGACCGCAGTGGCAATCGAAAACATGATAATAAAGTCTACTCTGGCGGGCTCCATGACTTAAAATTATAAAATTCAGGAAATAGTATTTTTAGGAAGCAGAATGTGAAGGCTTTTGCCTAGCCTTCCAAATACCAATGCAAATCACCACACAAAAACCAGCACGGAGGAAGTTCTTAAAAGTCCAAAACATTTTGAAGTCATTTGTTAACACTTGTGCAATATAGTCCATGGTGAGAGAGAGCATAAACGTGCAGCTGAAGTAAAAGAGGATGCCTGAATTGATCCAAAATAGAGGGAGCGATAATAGATTGTCGTTTGGCAAGTCTGTTAGTAACTTAAAAAAAGCAAAAACTGAAAAAAGTATCAGCAATACATTCCTCGTTGCACTCAGCACTGCATACCATGGATATGTAGCGTCACCAAAAAGTACCATATTATAAATGCTAACGATTATAAAAGCTGAGCCAAACAATGCAAAACGCAAATAGCGATTACTGGTAAAGAGTACGTAGTAGAAAGCTAGAAAGAGTAAGGTTTCCAAAAACACATAACAATCACCAATGTCATTTAGATATTGAGTGTTAAAAAACTCCATGCTCACCGCTTGAAGGGACTGAAATACAACACTCACAACCCCCATTAAACCCAAGATCTTAACACTCCCATCAAATCGTCTATAGGAGGCAAGTACCAGACTCATAATTACAAAACTACCTAACCACTGGGAGTAGTTAGACAGATCGTTAATCACTTCAAGACTCATAATTCACCATTGAACGAACACCACAGAAGTTAATTTATAAAGGTATTATCCAGTTTGATACAGTGTAGCTGATCTATCATTTAATCTGGTGGGTTAGCTTTCGCGCCTTCCAAATACCAATGCAAATCACAATGCAAAATCCGAATCGTAGAAAATTGCGAAAGATCCAAAAGATTACAAAATCCTCACGAAGAACTTCTTGAATATAACCCATGGAAAGGGAAAGTATGAATGTGCAGGAGAAGAAAAATAATATGGAAGAGTTGATCCAAAACATAGGCATCTCCATAATGTTCTCTTCAGATAAGTCTTTCATTAACAGTAAAAAGTAGGTAAGCGAACCAACAATCATCGTAAGGTCTCTGACGGTTTCAGAGGTTGCATTTATCGTTCTGGTGTGAGTGATTGCAGTCCATGTAAGAAAGACCAATAGCGCTGTCGACACCATTCCTAATAAGAGTCTATACTTTTGCAGCTTCGGTGAAAAAAAATAAATTGCAAGCAAACTCATTACCTCAATGGGCGAGTATACATTCGCTACAGGATTATTGAACTTACTTTTAAGAAAAATAAAGCTAACAAACTGAAGTAACTGAAAGAAGAAACTTAGTGCTGCGTAAACTCCAACTGCCTTCAGGTCACTGCTTAGTAATCTCCAATTATAAGCGCAAAGTAGAATAATAAAAAAACTGCCGGCCCACTGTGCATATGCGGCCAGCAGATTAAAATCTGTTAAACTCATAAATCGTCTGGTGGACAATTTGGCGGACAAGGGAACCCATTGTCCAACAAAGAATACGATTCAGTTAAACTCTCTTCACTGCTTGGTAATAGGTTACCGCCATTAGCATCCGTACCCACTAAAACAAAGTGCTCATTGCCTTCATCATCAATGGCGTTATACACACGCAGACCTTCACAATTAGGTTCATTAAGCATGTCTACAACAACCTTTTTGTCAAAGAGCATAGACGACAAGAAGTTTTTGTCTTTGCTATGCTTAGCCTTGTAATTGTTCACCCACTTTTTTGCTTTTGCCTTACTGATTTTTTCTCCTTTTGCCATACATTAGGTTGGTTGGTTTTAGGCCTGAAAATAGTGGATTTTTTTGAACGGGAATTTTTTAAGCTGCATGGTCCCTATCTTTGTTCTTTACCAAAACCATGAAACACTCAAAGCTTACCCAAAGCGTACATGCCGGCTCGCATGGAGACCCTACTTTTAAGGGGGTCGTTACTCCACTCTATCCTTCTTCTGCCTACGACTACGAAGGGCAAGCGATACTCTATCCACGCTATTACAATACGCCTAACATGAAGGCAGCTTCTGTAAAAGTGGCTGCCTTGGAACATGGTGAGGCCGGATTGATGTTCAGTTCGGGCATGTCGGCCATTCTTACGGGTCTGCTTACTTTTCTAAAGGCCGGTGACCACGTCATCTTCCAAAGCGATTTGTACGGAGGCACATATTACTCTGTTACTACCGAACTGCCTCGCTTAGGAATTACCTACAGTATGGTAGATGCGACCGATCCACAAAATTTTGCGAAGGCCATCAAACCTGAAACAAAAATCATTTATATAGAAACACCCTCCAACCCGACTCTAAAAATCACGGACATCAAAGCGGTGGCTTCTATCGCGAAGGCGAAGGGCATTCTTACCATGATCGACAATACCTTTGCTTCACCCGTTAATCAAAATCCAATTGATTTGGGAATTGATATGGTGGCGCACAGTGGCACAAAATACATTGGGGGGCATAGCGATTTAGGTTGCGGCTTCTTAGTAACCACTAATGCGCTCATGGAAAAAATTCATAGCAAGGCCATCAATTGGGGCGGCTCGTCTGATGCCAATACTGCCTGGTTAGTAGAGCGTAGCTTGAAGACAATTGTTTTAAGAGTACGTCAGCAAAATGCGAATGCGTTGGCCTTGGCTCGTTTCTTAAAGAGTGACGCGCGCATTGGCAACGTTTTTTATCCAGGACTAGAGGATCATCCCAATCACGCAATAGCGAAAGTTCAAATGCCCGGTGGTTTTGGTGGCATGTTAAGCTTTGAAGTAAAAGGCGATGCTCTCGCTTTCACAAACAAATTAAAACTGATTAAGCGAGCACTGAGTCTAGGTGGTGTAGAATCAACTATCTGCTCACCACTTAAAACTTCTCACTCCAAAATGAGTGCGGCAGAACGAGCCGCTATTGGTGTCGCTGATAATTTGTTGCGCTTCTCGGTAGGGATAGAAGAAACGGAAGATTTGATGGCGGATATTAAGCAGGCGCTGTAGCGCCTCACTCCCTCCTTCGGACACCCCTCTCCTCTAGGAGAGGGGAAGGGGGTGAGGCTCTACTCCACCTCCACAATCATCTCAATCTCCACCGCAATATTTTGTGGCAAGGCATACATACCTACGGCTGAACGTGCGTGTTTTCCCTTCTCCCCAAATACCTGTACCATTAAATCGCTAAAGCCGTTGATCACTTTGGGTTGCTCCGTAAATCCTTCAGAGCAGTTTACCATGCCCAATACTTTTACAATGCGTTTTACTTTGTTCAGATCACCAATTTCTGCTTTCAACGTAGATAGGAGTGCAATGCCGGTTTGTCGAGCAGCTTCAGCACCTTGCTCCACTGTCAAATCCTTTCCTACTTTTCCGGTGATGTACGTACCATCTGCTTTCGAAGGGCCATGTCCTGCCAAATAAATTAAGTTACCCGTACGCACCGCCTTTACATAGTTGGCCATGGGCTTGGTGGGTTCCATCAGCGTAATGCCGAGTTCTTTTAATTTATTTTCTACGTTAGTCGTTTGTGCATAGCCTGTTGTAACAGTCGCAAATAATAAGAGTGCAAATAGTTTCGTCATAGGTTTTAGAGATTGCTTAACTTGTTGAAGTTACTATAAAATTAAGTAATCAGTAACGATCTTAATACTAACCTCATTAAATGCCACTCACCCCGTCTTTCTAACGAAAGACACCCCTCTCTACAAAGTAGAGAGGGGAAGATCATCGAAGATGATCAGGGGTGAGTCTGGAAATGAGGGTGGTTGAAAGCTTACAACCTTCTTGATACATGATGTTTTGAAAAACAAAAAGTTTCCATCAGAGTCGGTACATCATTTTGGGAATGAGGCTGATTAGTAAATCATAAAATAGCATGAGCAAAAAAGAAAAAATCCGTTGTGCCTGGTGTTTAAAATTTGACCAGTACATTCAATACCATGATGAAGAATGGGGAGTGCCCGTACACGATGATCAAACGCATTTTGAGTTTTTGATTTTGGAGGGTGCGCAGGCGGGCTTAAGCTGGAGTACCATTCTAAAAAAGCGAGAGGGCTATCGCGAAGCTTTCGCGAATTTCGATCCTGAAAAAGTAGCGCGCTTTACAGAAGCGAGACTAGAAAAGATTTTATTGGATCCAGGCATCGTTAGAAATCGTCTAAAGGTGTACGCTACTGTAAACAATGCCAAACGTTTTCTGGAAGTGCAAAAAGAGTTTGGTTCATTCGATACCTACATCTGGGGCTTTGTGAACAACAAGCCCATCGTGAATAAATGGAAATCCTTGAAGGAAATACCCGCTACTACAAAAGAATCCGATGCACTCAGCAAAGATCTGATTAAACGAGGATTTAAGTTTGTTGGCAGCACAGTAATCTATGCGCACATGCAGGCCTGTGGATTAATCAATGACCACTTGATGGATTGTTTTCGTTACAAACAAGTAAAGTAATTTTGCAACAAACAGACTGATGATTAGAATATTCATAACCCTTCTTCTTGTCACCTATACCTTTGGCCTTTGTGCACAGGATTTTAACACCGACCCTGTCAAGGCCATGTTTCATACGGAAGACATTGCACTTTTTTGGAGTGTGTATGATTTGGTTCAACCCAAACCGGATGGAGATGCCTTTCAAAAAATCTATATAGAAGCCGGCAGTAGCGGTCTAAAAGCCTTTGTACCCAATCGCATTGAAAGCGGTAAAAATTTAGCGAAGACTATTAAGAACAATGCCGCGTATTATGCTTCCATTCGCGAAAGCTCATTATCCATTGCCGATAAGAAAGAACGCTTTTCCGAATGCTTCTCTGCTTTAAAAGCTATTTATCCGGAAGCTGTGTTTCCCGATGTGTACTTTGTGATAGGTGCCAAAAATTCTGGAGGCACTACGTTTGATGGAGGCCTCATCATTGGCGCGGAAATGTTTGGAGAAGCGAACGCGGCTATACAAGCTCCACTTGACATCGATCTGGTGGATGAAGTGGTGGCGCATGAACTCATTCACTTTCAACAACAATATGTGAAAGACAATTCTCTGCTCGCTCAAAGCATTCGTGAGGGCTCTGCAGATTTTATAGCAGAACTGATTGCGGGCAACCATTCCAATAAAAAAATATATGTCTATGGCGATGCCCATGAAAAGGAACTGTGGTCAGAGTTTAGTAAGAGAATGTTCGACAATGATTGGAATGGTTGGTTGTACTATCAAAAAGACAAATCACGACCAAAAGATCTTGGCTATTGGATGGGGTACAAAATCACGAAAGCGTATTATGAGAGGGCTGACGACAAATCGATAGCCATACGCGAAATCTTAAACATTCAGGATTTCAAAATTTTTCTTGAAAAGAGCGGCTATCAATAAGCTTACAAAGCCAGAACAATCTGCTTGCGCGAAAAATAAATACTCCAGATTCCTTTTACCACATCTGAGCTGTCGGCCTGCTTTTCCACAACAGGAACTGTATACATCAAAGAATCTGTGCCAATTTTTTGTACATTATCAAGTGTGCCGCCTGTTAAATTCATCAAATAGGCTTCGATCAGTTGTTCTTCCATTTCCGTAGCATTGCCTGCTCCTGGCTCCAGCCAATGAATGACTACCTTTTCTGCGCTTGCGAGTGAGTCGGCATTCCGCTTTTTTCCTAACAGCGCCACCAATTCGCGTCCTTGTGCCAAAACCGCCTCTGTAATCTGTGCTTCACTTACCTTCTTGATCTGGCTGGTCTCCATTTCCTCCTTTATTTTCTTGCGCTGCTCATCGGTGAGGCCGCCTCCACAGGAAAAAAGAAAGGCAATGAAAAGCACGAAACAAGCAGGAGAAATTATGCGGTGGATTTTGAAATACATGACTTGAATTGTTTGTAGCAAAGGTAATTCAATTTGATTGGTTCTTAGTTGGGGAAGGACATAAGCAATACAATCAATTTTCAATAAGGAATATCTGTCATGCCGAATTCATTTCGGCATCTATTGCCTAGTAGTGGCAAGATGCCGAAACAAGTTCGGCATGACACGGTTTTTTAGTTTTACTGTCATCTATTAGGACATGAATCGAATGCTCTTAATAACCAATACAATCAATTTCTTATTTTTGCGCTCTATTTTAGAGTATGATCGAGAAATTAGAAGAGATAAAGCTGCGTTTTGAAGAAGTGGGCCTGTTGATGGTGCAGCCGGATATTATTAATAATCCCAAAAAATCCTCTCAATTAGGCAAGGAATACCGCGATCTGGGAAAGATTGTTGTGAAATACAACGAATACTCCAAAGTACTGGCCCATCAAAAGCAAGCCAAGGAAGTGTTGGAAAAAGAGAAGGATCCAGAGCTGCGGGAAATGGCCAAAATGGAAATTGAGGAGTTGGCCCCCAAGGTAGATGCCTTGGAAGAAGAGCTGAAAGATATGCTCATCCCCAAAGATCCCAATGATGATAAAAACGTACTCCTTGAAATCCGGGCGGGTACAGGAGGTGATGAAGCTTCCATTTTCGCAGGTGACTTATGGCGCATGTACCAGCGTTTCTGCGACAAGCGCGGTTTAAAAATGGTTGCCCTTGATTTTACCGATGGAACTGCCGGGGGTTATAAAGAAATTATCTGTAGTGTTAGTGGCGAAGGCGCTTATGGATTACTAAAGTTTGAATCAGGTGTACACCGTGTTCAACGAGTGCCTGCAACAGAACAACAAGGTCGTGTGCACACCTCCGCTGCATCGGTGGTGGCCTTACCTGAAGTAGATGAAGTAGGAGCAGTGGAAATTAATCCAGCCGATATTGAAGTACAGACTTCCCGTTCGGGAGGTGCTGGTGGACAGAACGTAAACAAAGTAGAAACTAAAGTGCAGATGACCCACAAGCCAACAGGCATTGTGATCACCTGCCAGGTGGAGCGCTCACAACATGGGAACCGCGAGCGCGCCATGCAAATGCTGAAGACCAAACTCTACGAAATGGAAGTAGAGAAACAGCACAACGAACTCGGTGCAGCCCGCAGAACCCTGGTACGCAGTGGCGACCGCTCTGAAAAAATCAGAACGTATAATTATCCACAGAGCCGTGTAACCGATCATCGCATTGGCTACTCCAGTCACAATTTGCCTGCTGTTATGAATGGCGACATCGATGACTTTATCGAACAGCTGCGCATCGCAGACAGTGCTGAGAAAATGGCAGAAGGAACGAATTAAAATAAAGGGACAGTTGACAATGGTCAATTGACAATTTGTTAAGGCTAGAGTTGCTCAAGTTTACCTTGCAAACCGCCTGTGTGTAGAGCCATTATTTTACTTCCTTTAGGAAAATGTCCTCTCTGAATAAGATCGAATAAGCCGAAAAATAATTTGCCGGTATAGACGTGCTCTACAGGAATGGAAAATTCCTTTTCAAAATTTTTAATGAACATAAGAAGCTCAGGTGTATGTTTTGCGTAGCCTCCAAAGTGATACCCATCTTCTATATGCCAATTACTTTTTTGATACCGTTCTAACTTACTCACCTCCTCACCTTCTATCTCCTCATCTAAAAGCCTCCTCACCTCCTCACTCAAAAAATCTCCCTTTAAAGAAGAAAAACCAATCACTCGCCATACAAAGTCAGCATCCATTTCTTTATTGAGTTGTTGGGCAAATTCCTCCACGCCCTGAACTGCCAACGAATTGGTTCCTCCTTCCGGGATCAGGTAAAAATCTCCGAATTGGTCTTTAAGTCTAGCAACAAATTCATCCTGTGCCTTCTGCCGATACGCTTCACGTGAAATGAAATGAAGCTGCATACCCTGTTCTGTTGCAAATTGTAGTGTTTTACTGAGTGCTGTTATTTCCTCTCCACGAATAATGCCGATACATTTAAACCCCAGTTCTTGAGCTGCTGCGGCTGTGGCATAAATGTGATTGGAGTAGGCACCTCCAAATGTTAGCAGGGTGCTAACTCCCTCTTCTTTTGCTTGCTCAAGATTGCGTTTCAGTTTCCACCACTTATTGCCACTTACAAAAGGGTGATTTAGATCTTCGCGTTTGACAAAAACATTTACTCCAGCCTTTTCAAGGAGTGACGATTTAATTTCTTGAATGGGTGTCGATGTGTAGGAGAGCATAGACTAGATGTCTATAAAGATGTTCGCACAAAGACACAAAGCGAAATCAAACTTTAGTGACTTTGCGTGCATTATCTATTTGCAATTCTTTTTAATCTCTGCCTTTGCTTCTGCCAAACCCATCTCTTCGGCTTTCTTTAAATCAAGACAAGCATCGTACTTATTGCCGGCTTGTAATTTTACCATACCGCGTTGATAGTAAGTCTCTGGATCACCCGGATAGAGATCAATTGATTTGGTGTAATCTTCTATTGCTCCAGCATAATCTTCTTTCTCTGTTCTGCTAAGCGCTCTGTTATCATAATACATAGGATTGAGAGGATCCAGTTCAATTGCTTTCGAATAGTCGGCAATCGCTCCATCGTTGTCTTCCAAGGTGTACTTCACCACACCTCGCAGATTGAAAGTTTCCGGGTCTTCCGAATACAACTCTATGGATTTTGAGTAATCCTCCAAAGCTCCTTTAAAATCTTCCTTTGCACTTTTAGTCAAGGCACGGTTTTCATATTTCAAGGGATCTTTTGCATCCAGCTTTATGGCTGCATCGTAATCGGTAATCGATTTATCGTATTCGCCAATATTATAGTATGCTACACCTCTGTAGTTTAATAGGTTTGGATCATTCTTATCCAATTCAATGGCTTTGTTATAATCATCAATGGCGCTCACAAACTCACCCAACTCAGCCTTCACCACACCACGATTGAAATACTTATCTGCATCCGCAGGGCCCAGCTCCAGTGCCTTCGAAAAATCGAAATAGGCATTTTGTAAATCTTCGATGTTGTACTTTGCTAAGCCGCGATTCGTATACGCATCGGTATACTTCGCATTAAAGCGAATGGCCTTGTCTAAATCAGCAATGGCACCATCGTCATCGCCCAATAACATTTTTGCCTCACCTCTGTAATTAAGCGCCTCCGCTAAAGTGGAATCTAACTCCAGCGCAACCGTAAGATCACTAATGGCTCCATAATAATCTTCCAAGCCAATACGGGCCTGTCCACGCAGGACCAGCGCAGTTTTGTTTTTTGCATTCCCCTCCAATAGTTTGGTGGTTTCCGCTTTGGCGGAAGCAAAGTCTCCCGTGGTCAGTTTTTTCCGAATACCATCCAGGTCTTGAGCCATAAGGCTAGTAGAAAGTAAGAGCGCGATTACAAAAACAACGTTTTTCATAGATCCATTTCAAAAAGGAAAGTTAGGAAATTACTCTCACACCTTCTCGTTTCCCCTAAACTGAGTGATTACTCCGCTGATCAAAAATGAATAACCGATACGCACAAATACACGTTCTTAGCACAAACATTCTTTATGAAACATCTTTTCACCTTGCTGCTACTCGTTATTGCCTGTAGCATGCAGGCCCAAACCATGGACTTTGAAGCGTATGACCCTCCATCTACCCTTGTGGTGGAAGAACACAAAGTCATGCGTGCCAAATTCCCTTTCATTGACATACACAATCATCAATTCAGCATGCCTACCCAAAACCTGGCCAACCTTACGGCTGAGATGGATAAGCTCAACATGGCGGTAATGGTAAACCTTAGCGGACGTGGCAGAGGAAGTACAGAACATTTAGAGGGCTCTCTTAAAAATGTGAAAGATAATTTTCCCAAGCGCTTTGTGGTTTTCACCAATATGGATTTTAGTGCTATTGACGATGCGGAATGGCAGAGTAGAATGCTGAAGCAATTAGAAGACGATGTGAAGAAGGGCGCACAAGGATTAAAAATTTATAAAAGTCTTGGCATGAACACAAAAGACAGCAAGGGCAACCGTGTTCGCATCGATGATCCCCGCATCGATCCTATCTGGGCCAAGTGTGGTGAATTGGGCATCCCTGTATTGATTCACTCTGCAGACCCCAAACAGTTCTGGCAACCCATGGATGCCAACAACGAACGCTGGCTGGAATTAAAAACCCATGATGGCCGGAAGCGAAGTGATACCGATCCTGCCCCATGGGAAACGATCATTGCTGAGCAACACAACATCTTCAAAAAACATAAGAAAACAACTTTTATTGCGGCACACATGGCCTGGTACCCGAACGACCTAAAAAAATTAGGAAGCATTTTAGATGCTATGCCGAATGTTGTAGTGGAGATCGGAGCGGTGATTGCCGAACTGGGCAGACAGCCACGTGCTGCACGGGAGTTTATGATTAAATATCAGGATCGGGTCTTGTTTGGCAAGGACAGTTGGGTGCCTGAAGAATATCAAACCTATTTCCGTGTGTTGGAGACGGCTGATGAATATTTTCCTTACCACAAGCGTTACCATGCCTTCTGGAGAATGTATGGGTTAGACTTACCGGATGATGTATTGAAGAAGATCTACTATAAAAATGCCTTGCGCATTTTACCTGGAGTCGACAAGACGATGTTTCCGAAATAAGCTGATTTGTTTAGCACCACCAGACGATAGTTACTCCTTACATTCATTTGCGATTGGTTTTCGTATTTTTAACTACGAAACCCTCTCGCCATGATACACCATCCCGCAGTAAAGCAAAACCCTTCGCTGGTCATTTTTCTTCCGTTGTTATATACCGTTTGGTCTGATGATGTTTTAACACCAACAGAAATCAACACCTTGCATGCACTCATCAACAAACAGCAATGGCTTTCCACCGAAGAGCGTTCCTTTCTTCTCAGCCAGATAGATCCTTCGAATCCTCCTTCTGCTGAAGACTTAAGAAATTGGCTGAAGGAAATACGAAAGGTGGGTGTTTCTCATGCCATCAGTTTTGCCTCCCTTGGCAATGCCTTGGCATCGTTGAGCGGGCATGTATTACAACCAGAAGTGCAGAGATCATTGGTAGGTGTGGAAGAAACACTTGGAATCATCCCGCAGGAAGTTGCCTATACTTTTTATCCGGAAAGCAGAAAGACATTAACACAAGCACAAGGCACACTGCATACATTTAACGTAGACGCCATGGCAAACATGTTGGAAGGGAAACATGCCAACCTGATTGCGAAAGTCAAAACTATTCTCTCAGACCCAGAGTTTGCGTACCTCGATACGGACAGCTTATCTCTTCAACGTGAAAAAGTATTGCGCTGGGCAAAACACCTTGCCAAGCAGGGCTTTGGTTCGATTGCTTACCCGAAGGAATATGGTGGGCAGAATGATATGGCGGCCTACTTCACCATTATGGAAACACTTAGCTACCACGATTTGAGTCTGGTGGTAAAATTCGGTGTGCAGTTTGGGCTCTGGGGTATGAGTGTTTACTTTTTGGGAACAGAGAAGCATCACAAAAAATATTTGAAAGACATTGGCACGCTGGCACTACCCGGTTGTTTTGCGATGACAGAAACCAACCACGGTAGCAATGTGCGCGGTGTTGAAACAACGGCCACCTACAATCATCAATACAAAACCTTTACGATCCACACACCACACGAACTGGCGCAGAAAGAATACATTGGCAACGCAGCTCTTCACGGACAAATGGCAACCGTGTTTGCAAAACTTATCATTGATGGTAAAGACTATGGTGTAAGTGCCTTTGTGGTGCCGCTGCGTGATGCCTCCGGAAAACTACTCCCCGGTATTACTATTGAAGACTGTGGTCGAAAGATGGGACTCAATGGAGTAGACAACGGAAAGATTTCTTTTAATACGGTAGTTATTCCGAAAGAAAACATGCTCGACCGTTTTGCTTCGGTGGATGAGCATGGAAAGTTTGTTAGCCCCATTGCCAGTGACAACCGCAGATTCTTCACCATGCTGGGAACCCTGGTGGGTGGTCGTATTGGGATACCGCGTTCGGCACTAGCTACTTCCAAATCAGGCTTGACGATTGCGATTCGTTATGGTGATCAGCGCAAACAATTCGGGCCAGAGGGTGCTGCCGAAGTACCCATCCTGAACTATCGCACGCATCAACGCAGATTGATGCCATTGCTCGCTAATGTATATGCTTTGCATTTTTCATTACAGTATCTAACAGAACGTTTCATCAATCGTACCGAAGAGGAGATGCAGGAGATAGAGGCACTTGCAGCCGGACTTAAATCTTTCGCCACGTGGAATAACACACAAACGCTTCAGGAATGCCGCGAAGCATGCGGGGGCAAAGGCTACCTCTCAGAAAACAGAATTGATGCGCTCAAAAACGACTCTGACATTTACACAACCTTTGAAGGCGATAACACTGTGCTGATGCAATTGGTAGCCAAAAGCAGATTGACAGAATTTAAGCAAGAGTTCAGCAACATGAATGCGATGCGCATTTTAAACTACGTAGCAGATAAAGCCAAAACTTCGCTTACCGAATTAAATCCTTTTGTTATCCGCAATACCGATGAAGAACACTTACTCGATCCTGAATTTCATTTGAGTGCTTTTCGTTTCCGCGAACGCGACATTCTTACCTCGGCAGCCAAGCGCTTGAAGCGCCACCTCGACAGTGGTATGGATTCCTTCGATGCGTTTAATATTTGTCAGCACCACTTAGTGGAAGTAGCCTTTGCACATGTCGAGCGGGTTATCTTGGAGCAGTTTCAGTTGGCAGTACAACGCACAAGCGATGAAGGATGCAAAAAAGTGCTGAACAAACTTTGTGTGTTGTTTGCACTGAACCAATTTGAAAAGAACAAGGGCTGGTATTTAGAAAATGGCTACATGGAAGGTGTAAAAACGAAAGTGATACGCAAGCACCTTAACCAATTGTGTTGGGAAGTACGCCAAGATGCGGTGCCCCTTACCGATGCGTTTAAAATTCCGGAAGCATGTTTAAGTGCGCCTATTGCGAGAAGGAAATAGATTTTTAACCGCAGAAAACGCAAAGATTCGCTAAGAAGAAAAGATGCTGAAACAAGTTCAGCATGACAAGTACACATCAAGTAATCCGTCATGCCGAACTTGTTTCGGCATCTAAACTAAAGATATAGTGTCGTCCATAAATGCACTTAAATTCTCAAAGCGTGTCTAAGTGCGTCTATTGCAAGGAGAAAATTGAAATTGTTTAACCGCAGAGTACTCAGAGGTTCGCAGAGTTGATGTTTTCTTCTTTGCGTACTCCGCGGTTATTATTCTAGTACTTAGCCGGCACACCTTTGCCCGGTGTCGATTTCAAAATAAATTCACGAATGTGCTCGTTGCTGCTGGCCAAATCTTCCGCACGCAAGTACATCATATGTCCGCTGCGATAGCCTTTAAACGACAAGCGATTTTTCATCTTCCCGCTAGGGTCCAACTGCCACATGGAATATTTCGCATCGAAGTAAGTAGTGGCACCATCGTAATAGCCCGATTGAAACATCACATGCAAATAAGGGTTCTCTGCCATCGCCAATCGCAGATTCTCGCCAGTGTTATCATTGCTGTTATCCCAGGGACGAACATCTCCAAACATGTTGTATTTAATATCGGTTTTGTATTTCAATACATCACGCAAGTAATAGTTAATAGCGGGTGTAAAGGAGTGCAACCATGAAGTCAACTCGGCACTGTAGTCAGGGGCACTGCCTGTTTCTATTCTATCAATTCCCAGGTAGCGCGAATCCAATCGGCCAATGGTAAGACCCTTCTCACGCAATAATTCTTTCCAGAAAAACTGAGGTGTAACCACTAGATTATTTTGAATAAAAACCTTTTCTGAAATGCCTGAATAGCGAGACATTTTAGCCGCTATTTTTTTCTTCTCTGCCTCCTCAATAAAACCTCCCTTGCTAATCGCTGGAATCAATTCATTAATGGCAAAGGCTTCTGCTTCGGGCAATATTGCGTCCAAATCTTTTTGCTGCAACTCAGCCGGCAACGCCTTTTGATACCAGGCCGCTGCTGTAAAATATGGTAGACATAAAGCATCGTTCACCGGTCCTTCGCGCTTAATACCAATCTCAGTAGGCGAAACAAGAATCACTCCATTCAAATACATCCAATGCGTATTCTGCAATTCGAGTGCGAGTCCAGACACCCGCGTAGTCCCATAGCTTTCGCCTATTAAATATTTTGGTGATGTCCAGCGAGCGTTTCGCGACACAAAGGTGTTGAGCCACTCCGCTAAATATTTGATATCGGCATTTACACCGAAGAAGGTAGAGCGTTCTGCTTTCGGATCTAAGATTCTGGAGAAGCCTGTGTTTACCGGATCGATGAAAACAATATCCGCCACATCTAAAACTGAATGAGGATTGTCACGGACTCCATACGGTTGAACGGGGTAACCCTCATCATCAATATTCAACATCTTCGGGCCTGTGTAGGCAACATGCATCCAAACAGAGGCAGAGCCTGGTCCACCGTTGAAGGACATAATCAAAGGGCGCTTCCCTTTGTCACCTCCATCTGTGCGCTCGTAGTACGTGTAAAAGAGCGAAGCGATTACTTTGCCGTCTTTGTCCCAAACGGGTTGTGTGCCGGCTGTTACTTTGTAGGGTACGACTTTCCCCTTTATGGTTACCTGACCGGTGCTAACCACCGCTGATTCTGCGGGCAGCGTACGGTCTTGAGCAAATGCCGGTGCTGTTATGAGCAACACCAGTAAGAATTGAATAAATCTCATAATACTGTATAGGTTTAAATGTAGGATGGTATCTACAGTCAACCTACGCTCTTTTAAGGGAGTTCTCAAGATTCTTTTGGCGGTGGTGTATAATTTTGTTACGAGTGGTGAATGTACCCTATGACACCACTTCAACTTCTACAAAAATTTTAGAATGAGTCTGTGCTATTTCCCTTGAAGATACCCTCACCGATCTTTCATAATGAAATAGACCTCCTGAATTTTGCCGGATGCTATTTTATAAATGGCGATGGCCTCTAACAAAGGCTGGTCTTTGCGCAAGAGAACCCTCTCTTCATCAATTACCGTATTGCCCAGCACCATTCTACTCTTAATCGTGCAGTTAAGATCTGTCAGGTTGTTAAACATACCGGAATAATTCGCGCGCATGGTTTCCTTTCCGGTATACAAAAGTTTATTCGAGAAACTATAGACCTTTACCGAGTCGCTATACGCCTCTAGGAACAAGTCGATGTTGCGCTCATTGTAACCTTTTAGTTTAAGTCTGCCAGCTCAACCGGTGTTTGACTTTGTGCCAGCATGGGTATACTAATTATGAAAGTAAAAAGGAGTATTGTTTTCATGTGTTCGTTAGGTTATGTCTCAAAGTAGTAAATGCCTTAGAATCAAAAAAGCAAAGGTGTCGGTTATTACCCTTCTCACAAACAAAAGCTATCTTCGCTCATGAATGAATTTATCAATACACTTATTCGCAACAGGCGGTCTGTTTTCCCCAAAGAATACACAGGAGAGAAAGTAGAAGACGCCTTCATTCAACAACTGCTGGAAAATGCCAATTGGGCTCCTACGCATAAACTAACAGAACCCTGGCGCTTTGTTGTCTTTACGGGTGCG
>LNEN01000246.1 GCA_001464155.1 Cytophagales bacterium Ga0077538
CTATTAGATACACCTGGAACAGGCAACCAATACGATGCTTTTCAGGAATTGCAAAAGCAGTGGAAAGCCATTGGTCAGGTACCTCAAACACAAGCCAAAACCCTGTGGGCCAATTACCATGCCCTAGTCGATCGCTTCTACGATAATCAAAGCATTTATTTTGAGCTGAAAGAACTCGATCGGAAGAAAAACTTGGAAGCGAAGTACGAGCTTATTGCCAAAGCTGAGAAATTACTTTCTGCCGAATCGTTGCGTGATGCGATTAAGGAATTGAATGACCTGCATCACGAGTTCAAGCACATTGGCCCTGTACCCAAAGAAGAAAAGGAAGCCGTGTGGCAGCGGTTCAAGCGAGCCTCCGATGCGGTGTATGCCAAGCGCGATGAGTTTGTCAAGAAGTTGCAGGAAGAACTCCACGTGAACTTTGAGAAGAAGGTGAAAATTGCAGAGGAGGTAGTGGCGTTTGCAGACTTTAACACCGACCGCATCAAGGAGTGGAATCAAAAGACGCTTGAGATTCTGGCCTTGCAGAAAAGCTGGGAACAAATTGGGGGCATACCTCGCGCCAAAGCAAAAGAAGTAAACAAAAAATTCTGGAATGCTTTCAAGGCTTTTTTCCATGCTAAAAATACCTTCTTTAAAAAGCTTGATGAAGAGCGTGATACCAATTTAAAACTGAAGCAGGACTTAGTGGCGAAGGCCATTGATTTAAAGCAAAGCACGGATTGGGAGAAAGCTGCGAATGAATTAAAAGTATTGCAGCAGCGCTGGAAAGAAGTAGGTCCCGTGCCGGAAAAGGTACGCGAGAAAATTTATAAAGAATTTAAAGAGGCCTGTGATTTCTTCTTTGAACAAAAGCGCGATCAGCAACACAAAGCCGATAACGAGCAGGTCGAAAACCTGAAAGCAAAAGAAGCGATTTGTCAGGAGTTGGAAACAGCAGCTACCAATGGCACTGCCACAGAAGCCTTGCTGAATGAATTGCAGGCAAAGTTTGCTGCAGCAGGCTTTGTGCCCCGTCAGGCCATCAATACTATCCGCAACCGGCATGAGGCGGCCATCGAAAAGTTTGTAGCGGCCATTACCGGCTTGTCTGAGCAGGAGAAGGATCAGCTTTCCCTCAAGACTCAACTCAATGAATTGAAAAACGATCCCTTTGCCGATAAGAAACTTCAGCACAAGGAGCAGGCCATACGCAAGAAAGTGGGCAAGGTGGAGAACGACATTGCTTTGTGGCGAAATAACCTCGAATTCTTTGCACGCTCCAAAAATGCAGGTGCTTTGCGTGAGGAGGTTAACCAAAAAATCAAAGAAGCAGAGACAGAATTGGCTGAATTGAAGAAACAGCTAAAATTAATTAGATCTGTTTAGACAGGAGTTTGCAAAATTGATTTCTATCTCTATTTTTGCACTCCGTTTTCGCCTCCTTAGCTCAGCTGGTAGAGCAACTGACTTGTAATCAGTAGGTCGCTGGTTCGATTCCGGCAGGGGGCTCATAACACAAAAGCCGAATCCAAAAGGGTTCGGTTTTTTTATTGTCCCTATTTATTTAATGTCATTCAGAGCTTAGTCTAATGGCACCTTCGCGGCCCTGTGCCGCGACCCCGTGATGCTGAGCTCAAGCATCCTATTCGTTATGTTAGGGCAGCGCATGTCGAACTAGAAATGAAGTCGGATGTATCCCTAAGCTGGCGCCCGTTTGCAACGCGTTCCTAACTTTGTCTATTGATACATAGAAGTTACTAAAACTGAGGCTGGTTTGTGAGAACACAAGCCAGGGAGTTGGGGTAAATAAAGGCACGCGTTGCAAACGCGCGCGAGTGGGGAGAGATAAAAACTCGTTTTAATACGATAGAAAATATGACCCTTTGAGGTAGCGTATTTCCCAGCGTTACTTCGTGTCCACGCGAATCAAGAGACGAAGGAAACTCTGCTCCTGAACTTATCCCTTCTTCACGTAGATAGACTTCAGCGCCATGGCTCCAAATCCTTCCACCTTACAATCTATATTATGATCTCCGCTGGTGAGTTTGATGTTCTTCACTTTGGTGCCGGCCTTAATGGGTCTAAGCGCACCCTTTACCGGTAGGTCTTTGATCAGTACTACCGTGTCTCCATCCTGCAACACATTGCCGTTGGCATCTTTCACGAGTAAGGTGTCAGTATCATTAGCAACGCTGGTCGTTTCGGTCACTTCTTCTGGGTTCCATTCATGACTGCATTCGGGGCACATCATAGACGTGCCAGTAGGGTACCCATAAGGAGACTGGCATTTAGGGCATTGTGATGATTCAGGCATATCGAAAATTTTGACGCAAGATACGAAATAGCTACCCAGGCTACCACAAAGCTTTCACATCGGCAAAAGCCAATGAGCACCGGAACAAAGCCAACACGCATGGTATAAAGCCATGTATGCATCGGTAAAAGCCATGTAAGCACCGGAACAAAACCAATACGTACTGGCAAAAGCCAATGCGCACAAAGCAAAGCCATGCTTGAATCGGGCAAAGCCATGCTTGAATAGGAAATTGCCATGGACACACCGGACAAAGCCATGGTTGAATCGGTGAAAGCCAACGCGGGCGGAAAAATGCCATGGGTACACCGGCAGAAGCCAACACGCATAGGATAAAGCCATGTTTACATCGGTAAAAGCCAATGAGTACCCGTGCCCTTTATTTTTAAAAGCTGCTAAAGATAATTTCCTGTTGTTTCTTTGTGCTTTGATAGATGGACACAATAAAGCACCGCACATGAAGAAATCGATTCAGACCAAAGCCTTTGGAACCTTGCCGGATGGAAGGGAGGTAAAGCGTTATACCTTGTCGAATGCAAAGGGTATGGAAGTGAATGTCATCAACTTCGGAGGCATCATCCAATCTGTTTACGTGCCAGATAAGACGGGAGTGCTGGAAGATGTGACGCTGGGTTTCGACACACTGCCACCGTACTTACACAACGCCCCTTACTTCGGTGCAATTATCGGCCGCTATGGAAACCGAATCGCGAATGGAAAATTTACACTCGATGGAGTAGACTATACACTGCCCGTTAATAATGCTCCGAATCACTTACACGGGGGCACGGTTGGATTTGATAAAGTCTTTTGGGAGATCGCAGTGGAAGAAGATGCCAATGCCCTGGTGCTTACCTATGTCTCTCCCGATGGCGAGCAAGGCTATCCGGGGACTTTACATTGCTCAATAATTTATAGACTCACCGAGAGTAACGAACTATGGATTGAGTATACAGCTACTACAGACAAGTCCACCATCATTAACCTTACGCAGCACGCGTACTTCAATTTAGCAGGGAGCAAGAGCACTTCTGTACTGGATCACGTACTTACCTTAGAAGCAGATACTTTCCTTCCGATCAATGAACACTTAGTACCTACTGGAGAATACAGACCTGTGAAACATACTGCCTTTAATTTTTTACAACCCAAGTCAATCGGGAAACACATAGAGGAAAAGGAGGAGCAGTTGCTGGTGGCACGAGGCTACGATCATTGTTGGATTGTAAGGAAGGTGGAGGAAGACATGTTGCAGAAAGTGGCTAGGGTAGAGGAGCTAGGTAGTGGACGAAGAATGGAAGTCTACTCAAGCGAGCCGGGTGTGCAATTCTATACGGGCAATTTTTTGGACGGAACCCTGACGGGAAAGAATGGCAACTCCTATCCGCCCCGTGCCGGCTTTTGTCTGGAGACACAACATTTTCCGGATTCGCCTAACCAGGTAACGTTCCCAAACACCGTCTTGCATCCACACGATACGTATCGCTCTACTACTGTTTACGCATTTGGCCTGGCGGATTAAAAACCAAAATCAATTATTCATCAATTAGTACTTCTACCTCATGAACGGATCTCTTTCCATTACTACTATTCTTATCGGCATTACCGTTGTGATCAGCTGGGTCGCCTTTGGCAAACAAGATATCGTCAGGCGCTTTGTCATGAATCCTTATCTGATTCACAACCGCCAGCAGTACTACCGTTTTGTTACCTCCGGCTTTTTGCATGGCGATTTCTCGCACCTGCTGTGGAACATGTTTTCCTTCTACTTCTTTGGCTCGGTGGTGGAGATGTATTTCGCAGCTTTGTTTGGTGAACTGGGGTCTTACTATTTTGTGGCCTTTTATTTAATGGCCATAGTGGTCTCTGATATCCCCACGTATTTTAAGAATAGAAATCGTCCTGCCTACAATTCCCTCGGGGCTTCGGGTGGCGTGGCAGCCGTTATCTTTGTGTCTATTATTTTCCAGCCTACACAACCAATCTGTATCTATTTTGTATTCTGCCTTCCGGGATTCATTCTAGGAACTGCGTACTTGATCTGGTCCTATTACAAAGGGAGGAAAGCCAACGACAATATCAACCATGAAGCACATTTGTACGGAGCGATTTTCGGTGTACTTTTTTGTGCGGTCATGTACCCGTCCTCGTTGGTAAGGTTTGTAGAGCAGTTGAAGGACTATAGAATGTTTTAAGTCAAATCTGCACATCAGCGCATCAACACACTGAACTGGTTCGTTTGTGTGTGCCTGCTTTTAAGTATTTGTACTCGTATAACAAACCTACTAGAGAGACCAATCTTTACATCAACACACCAGCACATTAGTTAATTACAAAATCTATAGACTAATATTGTGCCTCTTTCGTCTTCTAACTGCATATGAGTAAGTCTAAGTCAAAAGTTACCCTCCTTCAGGTTTTTAAAACCATTATCTGGCCACGTAGAAAGCTCCTTTTTGTAGGTCTTCTGCTCATTATTATAAGCCGCGCAGCCGGTTTAGTGCCGCCTTGGGCTACAAAACCTTTTATCGATGATATCTTAGTAAAACAGGATCTGACCGCTATGCCTTCCTTATTAGGGTTGGTAGCAGGTGCCATTCTGATACAAGCTGTTACCTCTTTCTTGCTCACTAAACTCTTGAGTGTAGAGGCACAACACCTTATTTCAGTATTGCGATCGAAAGTTCAAAAGCATTTGCTTCGCTTGCCTACCAGCTTTTTCGACAATCAGAAGTCGGGAGCCCTGGTGTCGCGCGTGATGAACGATGTGGAAGGAGTGCGCAACCTGGTAGGCACTGGTTTAGTGCAATTGGTAGGAGGGATCTTAACAGCCGTGATTTCCGTAGGCTTCTTAATTAGCATCAACCCGTGGATGACCTTGTTCATTCTCTTACCCATGTCCATTTTTGGTTTTATTACTTTAAAAGCCTTCTCCTATATACGTCCCGTCTTTCGCGAGCGTGGAGTGATCACCGCAGAGGTTACGGGAAGGTTGACCGAAACGCTAAATGGTGTACGCGTCATCAAAGGCTTTAATGCAGAAGCACAAGAGACGAAGATTTTTGAACAGGGAGTTGATAAACTTTTTCAGAATGTAAAGAAGAGTTTAACCTCAACCAGTTTTGTAACAAGTTCCGGTTCCTTTTTAGTGGGTATTGCCAGCGTGGGCATCATGGGCTTGAGCGGGTACTTTGATCTCTCTCCCGGGGACTTCCTTCAGTTCACCATGTTCATGGTCTTTATGATTGCGCCTATTGTGCAGATGAGTAATATAGGTAGCCAGTTAACAGAAGCATTCGCAGGATTGGATCGCACCGAAGAGTTGATGAACATCACACCGGAAGATGACGGCACCCGCTCACTCCGCATTGAAAGCATTAAGGGTGACATACAGTTTAAAGATGTGTCTTTCGCTTATGAAGAAGGTAAGGAGGTGGTGCGCAACATCAACTTTACAGCACCTTCCGGATCGGTGACGGCTCTTGTGGGTACCTCCGGTTCTGGCAAGACTACCATTGCAGGATTGGCTGCTTCCTTTTTAACTCCTCAAGGGGGAATGGTGACGGTGGATGGTCATGACTTGAGCACAGTCGTGTTGGATAGTTACCGTAGCCAGCTGGGCGTAGTGTTACAAGATGACTTCTTGTTTGAAGGAAGCATTCGCGAGAACATTCTTTTTCCACGCCCGAATGCTACAGAACAGCAATTACTGGCAGCGGTGAAGGCTGCACACGTGAATGAATTTACCGATCGTTTCGAAAAGGGATTGGAGACGGTAATAGGAGAGCGGGGCGTGAAACTTTCAGGCGGACAACGCCAACGCATTGCCATCGCCAGGGCCATCCTGGCCGATCCGCGCATTCTTATTTTAGATGAGGCCACTTCGAACTTAGATACCGAGAGTGAAGCCCTTATTCAGGAAAGTTTGCGCAGTCTGATGAAAGGAAGAACAACGTTTGTGATCGCACACAGACTGAGCACCATCCGTCAGGCGGATCAGATCCTAGTAGTAGAAGGTGGTTCCATTGTAGAGCGCGGCAGACACGAAGAACTGATCGAGAAGAAGGGCAGGTACTTTGATTTGTACACGTACCAGGCGAGGATTTGATGTGCTGGTTTTTTGATGTGCTGATGAGTTGATTCGGTGATGTGCTGATCCCGATAGCTAGCGGGAGAGAATTTGAAGATGCTTTTGATAAGGAAAAGAAGTGAGGAGTCAATCACTTAATAGTTGTTCACAAATTTAATAAGTGACTCTAGCGCGTTGGCCCGACCCAATGGCGAGAGTGAGTAAGAATGTGGGTGGAAGCATCATTGGGTCTTGGGTTTTTTGGTACTTTTTGTGCCAAGACAAAAAGTACGAAGGAAATTATTGGAAGCCATCAGAAATACTTACCTAAAGCAGTCTTAGGGAGTAAGTCAATTTAAACAGCAGTTTTGAGATGCCGAAACGGCTTCGTGCAGGCAGGCAAGTTAGGCATGACAGTCGTGCACTATTAAAAATAGATCATAAGATAGTATAGAGTTACTTATGGCTGATAATACTTTCGATTCGATGAATCACTTAGCATGAGTTATAAAACGACCGCCTCTTTTCGATGTGCAATACTTGCATAGAGCTTGGCACTGGGTCGGGCAGTTCTCTTCTTGGTGACCAAATCGCAGTCGTACAAACCGAACTTATACGTAGGGCCTAAAGCCCATTCGAAGTTATCCCAGGTACTCCAATAAAAATACCCCTTTACAGGAATGCCTTGTTGAATCAAGTCTTGAACAATCGTGAGATAGTCTACAATGGCTTTCTCCCGTTTCGTATCATCACTCGTACAAATGCCATTTTCGGTAATGATGATGGGCTTCTTGTATTTCTGCCAATAGCGCATCACCGTTTCGCGTAGGCCTTCCGGATAATACTCCCACATATCATCATGGTCTTTGCCACTCTTGCGAAGTTTATCGGGAGTCGTCACCATGGTTACGGGTAGGGGATCATGGTTAATCTTGGCATAATAACTCATACCGAAGAAGTCTACCTTCTCAAAATGCTTTGGCACAAACTCCATAAACCAGAGGTCGAAAAGTTTAGCGGGTAACCAACCTGCGATCGTTTCGGAAGTAAAGACGGCTGCATTGTGTGAGATGCCCACGGGATGCAAGGGGTATTTCTTTTTCAAGAGAGCATAGGCCAGGTCATGGGCTTTGCCCATGTTTTTTACTACCCGTATGGCGGTAATGGGGTTCTTCTTAAAAGGAGGGAACTGTCCGATGCCCCATCCAAAGCTTACATAGACGTTAGGTTCATTGAAGGTATTCCAGGATGATACATACTGACCAAATTCCTGTACCAAGCGCTCTACAAAATCAAGCCACAAGGGAATGTTCTCGCGCATCTCCCAGCCTCCTCGCTCACTGAACCAAAGCGGGTTGGTGAAGTGGTGCAGGACCATCATAATGGATACCTTTCGGTCGCGCAGCGAACCCAACAGGCGGTGATACTCGGCCACTGTCTCGGCATCAAAATCCTGGTAAGGGCCGCGTTGAAGTTTACTCCACATCAGACTCATGCGGTAGGCTGGCGCAACGTTAGCAATGAGGTCAGCATCTTCTTCAAACTGTAATTCGTGTTCGGTTGTATGGGTAAAGATGTGTCCATCCATGGCCTTCACACCGTGCCAGTCGTGTTCAAAGGGTGTTTCAATTTGGTAGGAAGAGGTACTGGTACCAAAAATGAAATCAGAAGGAAAGTGTAAGGGCATGAGTTTGTGTTAGAAGGCGTAAAAATAAAAAAAGCGATAAGGTAACCCTATCGCTTTTTTTTGTGCTGACAGAAGCTTGCTTACATGCCAGAGCCTGAAGTAGAACCACTGCTTTCACCACCGCCAAACAAGGTTGTTTGAGGTGCTGGTGTGGGAGCTGCTACAGGAGCAGGAGCAGGGGCTGCTGCAGGTTTAGGTCTTGGCGCAGACTTCTTCTTAGGATTTCTTTACGACTTTCTTAGCCTTCTTCGCAGACTTCTTCGCTGCTTTCTTGGCTACTTTCTTTACTGATTTTTTAGCTGCCTTTTTCGCCACTTTCTTGGCTGATTTTTTAGCTGCCTTCTTTGCTTTTTTTGCCATAGCTTTTAAGGTGTAGTTAAGTTCAATGTGTTTAGTGTTGAAAATTTACATAATTATTAGCGTGTAGAATACGAATCAGTCAGATTTTTTTTCAATCAACAACCAAGAAGGGTAGCTTCTTATGCATGGTGGTGTCCACATACCCGCTACAAATGAATAAGGAAATTGAAATTTTAGGAAGTAAAGTACCAGAGGAGAACACGGTTTTGTCTCTTCTCCGAATGCAGCCGGAAGATCTATTGATCTGATGTTGGTTGGTGACAAGTAGGTGGTAGAGGTTGAAGACACCTCGCTTGCATTGGCTTTAAAACTCCAAATGTTTTTTGCAAACAGGAAGTGAGGCAGTGAACGTTCCATACCCCTTCCAAAGCAAAGATGTATTCATGCAGTGGGGCCGGTGTGCTTGCGTATGTCACATTTTATAGCAACCTTTAATAATAATCTAGCCATCCTAAACCTTACGCTGCTAGCTCCCCCCTGGTAGGTATAAAGTGGTTTCATTATTTACAAGCTGTAATTATGAACCGACCTGTCTATTTGTTAGCCAGCATGTTAATGCTGTTTCTAGGAGTATGCTTTTCCGCCTTCTCCCAATCCATTGAAAATGTAAAAGCCAGTTTTGCTGATGGGAAAGTGACCATTACCTACGATTTACTCCGGTCGTCCTCTTCACAGACCTATTTTATTGAAGTATTGGGTTCGCACAATAACTACTCCTCACCCCTAAAGACCGTATCAGGCGATGTGGGTTCTAACGTAAAGGGGGGGGCAGGAAAGAAGATCGTCTGGGATGTGAAGGCCGATCTCATTACATACAAAGGTGAAATTACCTTCCGGGTAAAAGGCAATCCTGTAGCGGCCTGGGTTTTTAAAACGCCCACAGAAGGCGGCTCGATCCGCAGGGGTAAGAGCACCACCATTCAATGGGAGGGAGGGAGTCCTCAGCAAGCTGTTACAGTAGAGCTTTACAAAGGCAACGAGAAAATTGAAACCCTTGCGCAAAGCAACACGGGCACTTCGTACACCTGGTTAGTACCTAAGGATTTTGAAAAAGGGAAATATACTATCAAGCTATCATCGGGTGGACAAAACATTACCAGTGGCACTTTTGCAGTGAAGGCTAAAATCCCACTTCTGTTAAAGGTACTACCAGTCGCCATCATAGGCGGCTTGGCAGCAGCCTTGGCCGGTGGTGGAGGAGGTGGAGAAACTCCAACCGCCTCCGATTTGCCAGCTGCACCTGATCCGAATTAGTGCTCTATATCCTATAAGATTTACCAGCGTTCTTTTCTTCTCGTGTTTTAGGCAGAAGAAGATAGAAAATGGTAAAGCAGGTAGTACGTAAAAAAACACCTGATTGTGTTAGTTCAATGATTGGCTTTAAAACTTGGTTGCATGACGCGTCTTTTTTCCTTAGGGAAGTTTCCAGCATTTAAAACGGTTTCTTACTGTTTACTCATTTTCTCTCTTGTGGGCATTAGCACTTTTGCTCAAGCTCAATGGGAAGATGCGAATAATGGTCTCAATGGTGGGATTATCCGAAGTACAGCAGCGAGTGCAGATGGTTCTACGATTATTGCGGGAGTACCCAATTTTGGTGTGTATAAGTCCACCGACAATGGTGCTAATTGGTCTGCCATTAATAACGGACTCACAAGCAAACAAGTGTATGCTGTTGCGATTAATGGGACAACGTTGTTTGCAGGGTTGAATGGCGGGGATGGTGTTTATAAATCTGTCAATGGTGGCCTAAGCTGGACGCAATCTGGGTTGTCTTCACAATCTGTTCAATGTTTTACGGTAAAAGGTACTGATATCTATGCGGGTACTTTTGCGGGTGTCTTTAAATCAACTGACAATGGAACTAATTGGACAGCCGTTAACAATGGCCTTACAGCTTCCTCTATCGCTTCCCTTACCAGCAATGGTACATTCCTTTTTGCAGGATCCAATAATGAAGGACTTTTTAGATCGTCCGACAATGGAGCCAGTTGGGTGCCTGTTAACACTGGTTTTGAGAATACCGGTTACTCAGTATTGTCATTACTTTATAATGGTACTGATCTTTACGCGGGTACCTACTTTTACGGTATTTATAAATCAACCAATAATGGGTTAAACTGGTCTTCAGTAAAAGACTTTAGACCCGCAGTGGTGTGGGTATTTTCCCTTGCTGTAAGTGGCTCAAATATTATTGCAGGATCAACGCAGGGTATTTTTAGAACAAGTGATAACGGTGCGAACTGGACGGCCTCCAATAGTGGTTTATTGAACTCAGCGGTGAATGTACTCACCGTGGCAGGTTCCAATCTCTTTGCATCCACAGAAGGAGGTGCCGTTTATAAATCGACCGATTCAGGAGTAACCTGGGCCACATCAAAAGCGGGTATAAAGAATGCAGACATTACTTTCTTATCCTCCATCGGCACAGATTTTTTTGCGGGTACCAATGGCGCTGGCTTATTCAAATCAACCGATACAGGGCAGAACTGGACGGAAGTAAACACAGGTCTCACCACACCCATCAGCAGAGCGCTGCTAGCAGCTTCAGGAAAGCATTTCCTGGCTACACCGTTAGGGGTTTACGTTTCTACCAATGAGGGTTTAAGTTGGAATATTACTCAACTCTCAGGGATTGACGTTTCTTCGTTAGTCATTAAAGGGACAGACATTTATGCCGGATCGACCACAGGTGTTTATAAATCGACAGACAATGGAGTGAATTGGTCCTTGGTATCCACAGGACTTACCAATTTGAACGTACGTGCCTTAGCCGCCAGTGCCACCCAGCTTTTTGCGGGCACTGAGGGAGGTGTCTTCGTTTCTACTAATAATGGCAGTAGTTGGTCAGCCTTTAATACGGGGCTATCAGGCTTTAGTCTGAACATTCATTCATTGTTGTTGAAGGGTACAGACCTTTTTGCAGGTACCCAAAACAATGGAGTTTTTAAATCACCTAACAATAGTGCCAGCTGGGCGAATTCAAATTTTCCTAATGGATGGGTTAAAAATATTGTTGAAATAGACGGGAATATTTTTGTCCCTACATCCAACACCGTATGGTGACTTCTCTGCTGGTCTGGCAGCCTTTTTCAATAATGTGGCAGGAGTGGATGGCAAACTTTTCTTAGCCACTAATTTATTGGGTGTATTGGTAAGACCTCTAAATGATTATTTTCCTCCTCAGATTTCTTCTTTTGCCCCAACAACAGGAGGAGCCGGTACAACCATTACGATTACCGGTACTTCCTTATCAGGTGTTACAAGTGTTAGCTTTGGTGGAACGAATGCAACCTCTTTCACAGTTGTGTCGCCAACCACTATAGAAGCCGTTGTAGGTGCGGGCACTTCGGGTAGTGTTTCTGTAACCGCCCCCTCAGGTACTGCTAGCTTAGCGGGGTTTACCTTTATACCAGCACCCGTAGTATCTTCTTTTAGTCCCCTATCAGCAGGTGCAGGAACTTCCGTTACTATTAATGGAAGTAATTTTACAGGAGCCACAGCCGTTAGTTTTGGAGGAACACCCGCTACCTCTTTTCAAGTGTTAGATGCTATTACGATTTCGGCAGTAGTAGGTGCCGGGCAGTCGGGTAGTGTTAGTGTGACTACACCCGGAGGAACGGCAACCCGAACAGGGTTCACCTTTATTGGCCCACCAACAATCACCAGTTTTAATCCAACGTCAGCTCCTATTGGAAGTTCCGTAACGATTACAGGGACCAACTTTAGTACAACAGCTGCTAATAATATTGTAAAGTTTAACGGCACCACAGCGACCATTTCAGGAACACCCACTACGACCAGTATTGTGGCTATCGTACCCACGGGTGCAACCATGGGTAAAATTACCGTGGAAGTAGCAGGGAACACTGCGACCAGTGCAACTGACTTCATAGTTTCTGCTCCAACAGCACCAACCTTAACAGGATTTAATCCAACCTCAGCCCCCGTTGGAACAACGATAACCCTTACTGGTACTAATTTCAGTACCACCGCTGCCAATAATATTGTAAAATTTAATGGTACTACTGCCACCATTACTGGGACACCTACTTCCACCAGTATTGTAACATCTGTTCCAACAGGTGCCACGACAGGGAAGATTACCGTACAGGTAGGTAGTGAGACGGCCACAAGCGCTACCGACTTTGTTGTTTCCTTACCCACCGCGCCAACCTTTACGGGCATGAACCCAACTTCTGGTTTAGTAGGAACCTCTGTTACATTGACAGGCACGAACTTCAGCACCACTGCAGCTAATAACATTGTAAAGTTTAATGGTACGCTTGCCTCCATAACGGGAACACCTACCGCTACTACGATCGTAACTTCTGTACCGGTCGGTGCCACAACGGGCAAGGTTACCATTGAGATTGATGGAGTAACGGTTACCAGCGCTAATGATTTTACAGTGGTTGTACCCACCATCACAGGATTTAATCCTATAGCCGGTAACGTTGGTTCTTCAGTAACCATTACTGGTACTAATTTCAGTACAACGGCTGCCAACAATATCGTTAAGTTCAATGGAGTTACAGCCGCTATCAATGGAACACCTACCACAACCAGTATTGTAACGGCAGTTCCCGCAGGTGCTACCACGGGCACTATAACAGTAGAAGTAGGAGGAGCGACTGCCATCAGTGCCACTAACTTTACGGTTACCACAGCCTCGAGTCCAACCATTTCAGGATTCAACCCTGCCTCTGGAACCATTGGCACCTCAGTAACCATTACCGGAACTAATTTTAGTAGTACGGCTGCTAATAACATAGTAAGATTTAACGGTACCACTGCCACCATCACGGGCACACCGACTGCTACGAGTATCGTAACATCTGTTCCTTCAGGAGCCACCACAGGTAAGATAACAGTTCAAGTAGAAGGTGAGACCGCCACCAGTGCGAATGATTTTATTGTAAACACTTCAACCACTCCAACTATCGCTAGTCTTAACCCGAGCTCTGGAGCCGTAGGTACTTCCGTCACCATCAGCGGGACTAACTTCAGCACTACAGCAGCGAATAACCTGGTTAAATTTAATGGCGTAACAGCGACCGTTACAGGTACGCCAACAGCCACTTCGTTGGTGGCTACGGTTCCTTCCGGTTTAGTGAGTGGAAAGGTATCTGTTACTGTGAATGGTGAAACAGCTACGAGCGCTTCAAACTTTTTAGTGGCCGTTATTGATAATGGGCTAACACTTCCGTATTCAAGCTTTGGTAATGCTATTCAAAACTATAGAATCATTGCGGTTCCTTCAACCTTAACATCCGCCACACCGGCTAGTGTTTTTGATGAATTGGGTACAGCTAATAAATCGAATTGGCGTTTGCAGCGCTACAGTGGTGGCACTACGCGCGACCATACCGGAAGCTTAACTCCTGGTGAAGGGTATTGGTTGATTGTTCGCGAAAATCCAGGTGTCGAAATTAAAACCGGACCCGGTACATTGGTAGTAGCTCCTTTTGAATCTGGATTTGCGATTACACTTTCACCAGGATGGAATCAGATAGGCAATCCCTATAACTTCGCGATTAACTGGTCGCAGGTAATAACAGCCAACCCAGGCTTAAGTACTGCTTTGCGAAAGTATGATGGCACATGGATTAACGGTACAAGCTTAGCCACTATGGAAGGAGGCTTTATCAACAATACCAGTACTGCTAGCCAGACTATTATTATTCCGGTGGGCAGCGGTGGGGCTACCCGACAAAAAGAAATCATTCGTAATGCGCTGGATCAGGACAATTGGCAAGTTGAATTAGTTGTCGAGCAAGGAACTGTAAAAAATCAGATTTCAGGATTTGGCATGCACCAACAGGCAAGTCTGGAAGCAGACATGTATGACGGATTAAACATGCCCACTTTCTTTGATCAATCCTTAGAAGTAAAACATGCTAAAGAATGGAACGGAGAAACCTTTTCAACGGATATCGTACCTGCCTCTTCTAACCATGTTTGGGAATTTGAAGTTGAAACTTCCTATCCGGAAGAGTTTATAACCTTACGGTGGGATAATACCTATTTTGGTGAGAACGATCGCGCGTTGGTGTTGTGGGACGATGCATTACAATTACCAGTAGACATGCGCTTGAAGAATTCCTACACTTTTTCAAAATCGGTTTCAAAGAATTTTAAGGTGCTGTATGGTTTGACCATTCGCAGCGAATGCTGAGAGAAGCATCACTGCCAAAAAGCAATTAAGAATTTTCATATGCGAGGTTTTTTTGTTGCTTATTTA
>LNEN01000247.1 GCA_001464155.1 Cytophagales bacterium Ga0077538
ATGTATTTAAGAAAGACTTCGGCCCCGCGCAGGGAGATGCCATCAATGCTGATGTTTTTACCCTGTGCCATCTGAAAGAGCTTGAAGTTAATGCGCAGGCGCTCGACAGCGATCATGGCATTTTTTTCATCGTCTACAATCAGCACGTTCTCAAGCTCCAGGCGGTCGAACCACAACATGCGAAAGGTTTTGACAGAAGAGGGAAAACCGGTGATTTTGGTAAGATCGCCCAGGAAGCGGTCGATGAAGTGTTGCTGAACGGGGGGCATCTGAAGCAGCAGGAAAGAGGAGAGGAGAAGAAAGGCCAGCCCCGTAACAACATAGGCCAGTATTTTTCGAACTCTCTTTTTTATAATTTGCGCGTTCATTGCTTAAGCATGCATCCCACTATCCTTGCCATTGAGTCATCCTGTGATGAAACTTCAGCCTCCGTTATCCGAAACGGCAAGGTACTTAATAATATTATCGCTACGCAGGCCATACATCAAAAATATGGGGGTGTTGTGCCCGAGCTGGCCTCGCGTGCGCACCAGCAAAACATCGTGGCCGTGATCAGCGAAGCCATGACACAGGCAGGGGTGGATAAGAAAGACTTGTCGGCCATTGCCTTTACACGTGGTCCGGGCCTTATTGGTTCTTTACTGGTAGGGGTATCGTTTGCCAAAGGCATGGCCCTGGCGCTGAACATACCTCTGATTGAAGTAAACCACATGCAGGCCCATGTGCTTGCTCATTTCATTGACGCACCACAACCTTCTTTCCCCTTTCTGTGCCTGACAGTGAGTGGGGGCCATACTCAATTGGTGTTGGTGAAAGACCACCTGAGCATGGAGGTGATCGGGCAGACACAAGACGATGCCGTAGGCGAAGCCTTCGACAAGGCAGCCAAGTTGCTCGGCTTGCCCTATCCGGGTGGGCCGATGATTGACAAGCATGCACAACTAGGCGATGCGAGTCGTTTCAAGTTTACGGAAACGTTTATGCCCGGCCTGGACTTCTCCTTTAGTGGTATTAAAACACAGTTCATGTACTTTCTGCGCGATGAGGTGAAGAAAGACGAACACTTTATTGAAAAGAATCTGAACGACATCTGCGCCAGCATACAAGCGCATTTGGTAGGGATGTTGCTGAAGCGCCTGGAGCAAGCCAGTAAGCAAACCGGTATAACGCAAATTGCCATTGCCGGTGGGGTTTCGGCCAACTCCGGCCTGCGCAAGAGCCTGCAGGCTTTGGCCGATAAGAAGCACTGGCAACTCTACATTCCGGCTTTTGAATATTGTACCGACAATGCCGGCATGATAGCCATGGCCGCGCATTATAAATATTTGAAAGGAGCGTTTACCGACCTGGGCGTGACCCCCTTGGCGCGCATGCCTTTATAATGCGACAGAAACTGACAGTGAAAAGAACTTACTTTGAGAAAAACAGGTTGTGAAAGACATTTTTAAACCAGGCGATCGTAAAACCTATACGCATGTGGTGAGTATGGCAGACGTAGCCTCATTTCATGGTGCAGTGGTGCATGAGGTGTGTGCCACGTTTTCGCTGGCGCGCGATATTGAATGGACCACCCGGCAGTTTGTGCTGGATATGCGTGAGGAGGACGAAGAAGGCGTGGGTACTTTTCTGAGCATTGATCACAAAGGACCGGCTTTTGTGGGAGAAGAAATTGTGTTTGAAGCCTGGGTAGATTCGCTGGAACGAAATGAACTGATTTGTCATTATCAGGCCAGCGTAGGGGAGCGACTGATCGCGATCGGTAAAACAGGGCAGAAGATTTTGAAACGAGAGAAATTGAATAGGCTGATGCAAAAGCCACCAACACCATGAGTAAGCAACAACGTTTTTCAAACGACATTAACATACGCAACAAACAAGCCGGCTTTGAATACGAGTTGCTGGATAAGTACGTGGCGGGTATCGTGTTGAAAGGCACTGAAATAAAATCCATTCGCGAAGGCAAGGTGAGCTTGCAGGATGGCTATTGTTACCTCAACAACGGAGAACTTTTTGCCAAAGGCATCAACATCAATGTATATGCACAAGGCACGCATTACAATCACGAGGCAACACGCGAACGCAAGTTGTTATTGAAGAGAGAGGAGCTCAGACGTTTGGAAGGGAAAGTAGAAGAGAAGGGGTTAACCCTTATTCCTACACGCCTCTTTATCAATGAACGCGGCTATGCCAAAGTGGAAATTGCCCTGGCACGGGGTAAGAAGTTGCACGACAAGCGCGACTCAATCAAAGAAAAAGATATCAAGCGCGAGTTGAGCAGAGTTAAGTTTTGATTTTATTTGAAGTATGGAGACTGTCGATTTTGGTGTTTGCCGTTTAAGTTTAGTATCCGTACGTGCCGAGGGATCGGACAAGGCGGAGTTGGTAACGCAACTTCTCTTTGGTGAACATTATGAGGTGAAGGAAGTGAGTGCGGATAAGAAGTGGCTGCGCATTTGCATGGCCTTCGATCAGTACGAAGGGTGGATTGACAGCAAGCAACATCATAGCATCAGCAAAGATCATTTTGATTATCTGAACCGTGCCGAATTGAAGATCACCACAGACCTTACCACCAGCATACTCTATAATAAAACACCCCTGGCCATTCTCATGGGGAGTATCATTCCCATCTCCAGTGCAGAGCTTTTTAAGATGGAAGAACAGTTTGCCTTTAATGGAGAGGCTAAAAATGTAGGGCAAAAGCGCGAATTTGAATTTTTGCGCGTTACCGCCAATCGCTATCTGCATGCCCCGTACTTGTGGGGTGGTAAGAGTCCTTTTGGTATTGATTGCTCTGGCTTTACGCAAATGGTATTTAAAATCTGTGGGTACTCGCTCCTGCGCGATGCCCGCCAGCAGGCTACGCAAGGAAAGGCGGTGCGCAGCCTGAGTGATGCCAAACCGGGAGACCTGGCCTTCTTTAAAAATGCGGAAGACTTCCGGCAGGGTGCGCCTGGATATGCTCACCGAACAGGGTATTGTCCACTCAGAATCGGGTGCCCTTAGTCATCAGCTTTCCCATCTGAGACGAATTTTAGCTTAAGACCTCACGAACTTCCTGGCCCTGACTTTGTTAACTGAAGGATAGCGATTATCTTTCAGTATGAACAGCCGTGTATTAGTCCTCAATAACGATTCCAGCCCGCTGATGGTCTGCTCGATTGAGCGTGCTTTTACCCTGGTGTACCTGAATAAAAGTGAAATGGTGAAGAGTGCGAACGGGTATAAACTCCATTCGGTAACACAAACTTTCCCCATGCCTTCGGTGATCCGCCTGAACCGCTATGTCAACGCTCCGTATAAGGGTGTTAACCTTACTCGGCAAAATATTTTTAAGCGCGATAATTTTGAATGCCAATATTGCGGCACCAAGCGCGACCTCACCATCGACCACGTAGTGCCTCGAGCAAAAGGCGGGCGCGATACCTGGACGAACCTGGTAACAGCCTGCAAAAAGTGCAATGCAAAAAAAGGAGACAACACACCGGAAGAAGCAGGACTCAGCTTGCGCCACAAACCCCACAAACCTTCTTACTCCATCTTCTTGAAGGACTATGCCAACGGGCAATCTCACGAGTGGGAAGAATTCTTGTCCTGATACATTTACAACGGCATCCTAATTTTTCTTTACCTGAGTTCGGACAATTCTGAAGCATTTTGTATATTCAGGTATTGGAGTTTTCGCCAACCTCTACCTGTATGAGTACAAACTTTAAATTAGGTCTGCTTCACTTTGTACACATGCTCATCAATGTAGACGGACACATAGATGATCGGGAGATGGTCGCCATACAAGCCATTAAGAAAGAAGAAAGTATTGAAGATGATCTCTTTCAGGAATTTTCCAAAAGCATTTCCAATAGCAAAGAGCATGAAATACACGAACGTGGTGTGGAGTTGTTAAACTCCTGCACAGAGGAGGAAAAGCTGTGTGCCTTTGTACACCTGTTTCGTATTGCCGAAGCAGACACGAGCATCAATATGAAAGAGGTGAGACTTTTAATGTACTCCATTAAGGCAACGAAGATAGAGTTTGATGATGTGGTGGTGAGTGCCCGCATGAGTAAGTAGGCAAGGAGGGTTATCTTTCACCGCACCACTCTTGTTCAAACATCTATTTTTAGGAGTCTACACAAATCCCATGAGGGACCTACCACAGACATAGGTATTTATACTCAACCTCTCGTTTTTAGATCCGGATTTACAACTCAGCAGACGTGTTTTCGTTTAGATAACTATTGGCCACCGTGAAAGGAGCCAGAGAGCAAGTACAGACTTCCGTAGTTTTACATAAATGTTAGAACAAATTGGTTGCCTGTCTATTTTTTTAACCCATCTAACCCCATCGTTATGACTACTACTTATCAACTTGGCTTATTACACATCGTGTACACTTTGATCAATGTAGACGGTAGAATTGATGAACGAGAAATAAACTCCTTGCAGAAAATTCAGGAGGAGGAAGAAATTGATTCCAGTTTATTCCGCGAGTTTTCCAGAAGCATTGTAGGCGCGGACAAGAACGAAATCTACAGACGCGGAGTGGAGTTATTGAATGCCTGCAATGAAGAGGAAAGACTGTGCGCTTTTGTGCACTTGTTCCGCTTAGCGGAGTCAGACGCTTCCATTAGCCTGGATGAAGTTCGGCATTTGTTGATGGCCACCAAGGGCGTTAAAATTGATTTTGAAGATGTGATCATGAGTGCCCACCTGGCAGCAGTTCAATTGGGAGGTTCCAGAAACAGCGCAGCAGCTTAATGCAAACGCATAAGCAATGAAGTTACCTACGTATAGGTGAATAGAAAAGAGCCGTCAGACAGACGGCTTATTTTTTTTAGGAACTGGATCGTATCCACTGGTGCCCCAGGGATGACAATGCGAAATACGCTTGGCACCCATCGCAATCCCTTTTAATACACCCCATTCCTGTATGGCTTCTACTGTATACTGCGAGCAAGTGGGCACATGCCTGCAGTTGGCTCCCAGCAGTGGCGAGAGTGTGGCCTGGTAGATGCGGATAAGAAATATGAATGTTTTTTTAAGCACCGGAATTGATAATGGATAAGGTAATGGACAATGTACAGTTGACAATGGACAATGTTGGTTATAGACTTATTGAGTTGACCAGTGAACCCAATTGTCCATTGTTCATTGTCAATTGTTAATTTAATTAGTCTAGCTCATACGTCATCTCTCCCTCTTTACCATCCTTTAGCTGGATGCCGACTGCTTTCAGGTCATCACGAATTTTATCAGAGAGTGCATAGTTGCGATCGGTGCGGGCTTTCTTACGCAAATCAATCAGCACTTTAATGGCGCCATCCAAGGCATTGTTGCTCTGTGCTGTTTCTTCCTGTAAGCCCAGCACCTCTTCCATAAAGGCAATGTAGGTGCTCTTAAAAGAGGCAAACAGTTCCGCAGAGAGGTCAGACGTTTTTTTATTCCCTGCTTTAAAGTCGTTGATGCGGGAGGACATTTCGAACAACACCGCCAGTGTCTTGGCCGTATTGAAATCGTCACTCATATTCTTGTAACAATCGTCAATCAAAGCTTGAATTTCTTTCGAGAACGCTTCGTTAGCGTTTCCTGGTGTGTGCGACAAAGACTTGACTGTGTTGAGAGCCGTGCTTAATCTGCGGTACGCTTTTTCAGAGGCTTGCAAGGCTTCATTCGAAAAATCCAATGTGCTGGAGTAGTGCGATTGCAGCATGAAGAAACGAGTCGTCATCGGACTGTATCCTTTTTCTAACAGTGGGTGATTGCCTGTAATCAGTTCGGCCGGTAAGAAGGAGTTACCTAAAGACTTGCTCATCTTCTGTCCGTTTACGGTGAGCATATTAGAGTGCAGCCAGTAGTTTACAGGCACTTTGCCATTGGCGCCAGTCGCTTGCGCGATCTCGCATTCGTGGTGAGGGAATTTTAAGTCCATACCACCACCATGAATATCAAACGTCTCACCAAGGTACTTGGTACTCATTACGGTACATTCAATGTGCCAACCAGGGAAACCATCACCCCAAGGGGAAGGCCAGCGCATGATGTGTTCGGGGGAAGCTCTCTTCCACAAGGCAAAATCTATTTTCTCACGTTTCTCGTCCTGGCTGTCCAAGTCGCGACCACTCTCCATCAACTCTTCGATGTTTCGACCGGAGAGAATACCGTAATGATGGGATTGATTGTATTTCTTAACATCAAAATAGACTGAGCCATTCGCTTCGTAGGCCAGACCTAAGTCAATCAATTTTTTAGTTATCTCAATTTGTTCAATGATGTGTGCTGTAGCGGATGGTTCAATGCTGGGCGGCAGGATGTTGAACAAGCGCATCACGTTATGAAAATCTTCGGTGTAGCGTTTCACCACCTCCATCGGTTCCAGTTGTTCCAGGCGTGCTTTCTTAGCTATCTTATCTTCGCCTTCATCAGTATCACCCACTAAGTGACCCACATCGGTGATGTTGCGCACATAGCGAACTTTATATCCAAGGAAACGAAAATAGCGCGAAACAATATCAAAGGTCAGGAATGTGCGGGTATTGCCCAGGTGTACATTGTTGTAAACGGTTGGTCCGCAGACGTACATGCCCACGTATTCGGGGACGATGGGTTTAAAAAGTTCTTTTTTACCACTGAGAGAATTGGTGAGACTAATGGGGTACTGTTCGAAACGCTTCATAATGACTGACAAGGTGCAAAAATAGCACTCTTAGGGTATATCTAACAACGAACAACGCAGAACGGACAGCAGGGTTTAAGAAAACTAACCAAATAGTCCTTGGTCATTAATAAACTTGATTTCAGGGATGTTGGTGCCACAATGTTTATTGATTTCCGGGATGAGGTAACGGCACAATTCGGGGGAGTGGAGTTCTTCGTGCTGGTGCATAAAAAACCAGATGTGTTCGATGCCCTGGTCCATCCACTGTTTCATGCGCTGCACCCAATCATTAATTCGCGTATAATCGGTCGGGTGGAGGCCATTGCCCACAAAACGAATGAAGACCTCCGGAGTGGTGAGACGCATGTGTACACAATCTCTACGGCCGCTGGCATCGGTAATGATAGAACCTGTTTTTAGTTTTTTGAAAAGAGAGAAGGCAGCATCGTAAGCCTCTGGTTTGCTGAACCATTCCGGATGCCGCAGTTCTACAAAGAGTTCGACATCTTTTGGTAGAGACTCGATGAAGGATTGGATCGTGTCTAATGTTTTAGGGCCCATTTGTGGATGTGGCATCAGAAAGATGGGCCCCAGGTTTTGACCAAAGGCAGCAATGGCTTCTAAGAATTGATCGGTAAGTTCCTTTACATTTTTAAGCCTGCGCAAATGGGTTATCTGATCAACAAACTTGGGACAGAATTTAAAGTCATTGTCTACTTTGTTCTTCCAGGTGGTTACTTGCGCAACAGTAGGCATCCGGTAGTAGGTGGCATTCAGTTCTATGCAATTGAAATGGCGGGCGTAGTGCGACAAATAATCAGCCTCTTTTGTTTTGGGAGGATAGAGTTTACCCACCCAATCCTTCCTGCCCCATTTGGCACAACCAATATGGATGATGGGTTTCTTCTTTCCCTTTTTCAGTACATCCGTTGTGTCCGGATGATCAGGGGGCAAAGTGAAATCAATGGTGTCGAGTTCAGAAGGATCTACTTTGCCAAAGTCCATATTTTTGATTAGTTGATTAAAGGATGTGCTGATGTGCTAATGTTTAAACAAAAACCATGTTGAAATGATTTTGCCTTTTAACAAAGGTACACTGAATAAGTAATAAGAGGTATCCACTCTTGTCTTCGATACCCCATCAGCATATCAGCACATTAGCACATCAATACATCATCTCATCAAGTTCCTCCAACGTTTTTCTAAGATCACAATGGTAATGAGGTAGATTACTACGATAACAATGGACACTGCTAAGAAACGATGTTCAGGAAAGAGATACCAAACAGCTACTATGGCAAGTGTTCTGCTTACGCTGTGAAAAATGCCAATCCAATGCTGAATGATCCATGAAAGGGGCATCCACATAAGGCCTGCGAGTATACCTACTGTAAGAGGTAGAGAGGTATAGTCCATGATAAAAAAGGGTATGGCGATCGCGTAGACTAGCAAGGACATGAACACACTGTGGAAAAAAAGCGAATCGAAGGCGTTTTTAGGTCTAGTCTTATCCAGAAAGTCTTCGCCAGTAAACTTAGAAATGAAAATGCCCAAGTAGGCGATGAAACCCGTGGCAATGTATAAGGTCCAGACGGTTTGTGCAGGGCTAAGGACAAGACTGGCTATGCCGATTACCGTCCAGGCAAGGGTGCCGGCCAATGGCATGGCCAGGAAACGTCTTTGAGAAAAGGATTCGCGTTGTTGATCGAGTGAAGGAGTCATAGAGTAAAAATTAATTAGTGGGTGTATTGATGGGTTCTGTAAAAGAGGATGTGGGTTTGTGCCGTTGGTGCCACTTCTTTCGTTTCCATTGGAAAAACCCAATGCCTAAAAGCATTACCACAAACGTGGCGAATCCTACCACGCTGCCAAAGTGTGTACCCGGTATGCGCACCAGGGTTTCAGAAACAAAAGCTGCATACAAGCCAATGACAGAGTAGTACATGAAAGCAAAATGTAGATCAAACCAATTTTTTGGCTTGCGAAGTATGGCAGGTACCATTCCAAGCACTAAGGTGAGCAGGCTGATGATGGCGGCCACGTGAAAAGGACCAAAGCCACCGAACAA
>LNEN01000248.1 GCA_001464155.1 Cytophagales bacterium Ga0077538
TTTGGTCTTCTTTTCCCCAAGCAGCGGTTTCGTACACATGCGAAAGCGCAACTGTTTTGCCTGCTTCTTGTTTAATGTGTGCAAGGGCCAGCGTGAGGTTCTCGTGTCGATTGCCCAGATTGGAGCCAAGGAGTAAAAAAATACGCTCTGCCATGTAATTATACCGGTTGTAAACATACTTTTTTAATCGATAGGGGTTTCCTTATTTTTGACACTTAAATTTTGTGACTATGGGTTTTTGGAAGAGTTTTTTCGCGACTATCCTCGCATTACTAGTATTCTCTGTTCTTTCGTTTTTCCTTTTAATTGGGCTTATCGGAGCACTTTCCGCAGATCAAGAAGTAGTGGTTGCTGAAAATTCAGTGCTTCGCTTAAACCTGGATGCAGAAATCAGGGAGCAACATGCGGAAAATCCTTTTGAAGGGTTGCCTATTCTGGGAACTGAGGTGGCTTCTGTGGGGCTTATCGAGTTGAAAGAGGCCATTCGCCATGCGAAAGACGATCCGAAAATTAAAGGCATCTACCTTACCGTTAGCTATCCGATGACGGGCTTTGCTACCTTGGAAGAGGTTAGACAATCACTTATTGATTTTAAGAGCAGCGGAAAATGGGTGGTAACCTATAACGACATGATGTCGGAAGGAGCGTATTACTTGGCGTCCGTAGCCGACAAGGTTTACATGCATCCCATCGGTGATGTAGAATGGAATGGTTTAGCCATCGAGGTAAGTTTCTTCAAGCGCATGTTCGAGAAACTGGAAATTAAACCAGAGGTCTTTCGGGTGGGTGATTTCAAAAGCGCAGTCGAACCCTTCATACTCGATAAAATGAGTAATGAAAATCGTCTGCAACTCACGGAAACAATTCACTCCATTTACGATCATGTACTCGAACAGGTAGCCCTTTCACGCAACATGCCAAAGGCACAACTCAAGGAAATATCAGATAAAATGTTGGTGCGCAATGGTAAGCAAGCTGTGCAGTTTGGCTTGGTAGACTCGCTTCTATATGAAGATGAGTTGACGGCTGAGTTAAAGAATCGACTCTCTTTATTGGAATCAGATGACATTGAATTTATTAAACTAAACAAATACCGCAAGAGCTATTCGAACTACAGTTCTTCTAAAAATGAAGTAGCCGTAATAGTGGGTGATGGTGAGATTATGCCAGGTAAAGGCAATGAGAATACAATTGGTGGCGACAAGTTTGCAGCCGAGGTTCGCAAGGCCCGTGAGAACGAAAAAGTGAAAGCCATCGTTATACGAATCAATTCACCAGGCGGAAGTTTTCAAGCCTCTGATATCATGTGGCGTGAGATTACCCTGGCGGCTAAAGTAAAACCGGTCATCGCTTCTATGGGAGACTATGCCGCTTCCGGTGGTTATTACATGGCGATGGGTTGCGATACAATTGTGGCACAGCCTCATACCATCACAGGCTCTATTGGAATTTTCAGCGTGCTTTTCGATGCCAGTGGTTTGATGTCGAATAAATTAGGGATTAGTTCGGAAGAAATTAAGACAGGTGAGTTTGGTGAGATGATTACCGTAAGCAGACCGCTCTCTGATATAGAGAAAAGCGTGTGGCAGCGTAAAACAGAAGAAGGGTATGAAGTCTTCACCGGCAAAGCAGCTGAAGGTCGTAACATGTCTATAGAGGAATTGAAGAAGGTTGCTTCCGGTAGAGTGTGGACAGGCGCACAAGCGAAGGAAAGAGGTTTGGTGGATATCTTAGGAGGACTGAATGATGCGATTGAGATTGCCGCATCGTCTGCAGGCGTGGCAGATGATTACAGGGTTAAGTACTATCCGCGCAAGCAAGACTTCTTTTCTGAACTCATGCTTCAGTTAGAAGAAAACGCTAAAGTGAATGCGCTGAAGGAAGAGCTAGGTGTTTATTATCCCCTCTATCAGCAATGGCAACACGTACAACATTATCAAGGTACACAGGCCCGCTTGCCCTTTGAGCTGACTATTCAATAATCCCCAATCCCCATTTTCATGACCCCAATCCGCACGAACTGGACTAAAACAGAAATTGAAGAAATTTATAATCAGCCCGTACTTGAACTAATGTATCAGGCGGCAACTGTTCATCGGCAATTTCACCAGCCGAATGAAGTGCAGGTATGTACACTGCTGTCTGTAAAAACGGGAGGATGCCCCGAAGACTGCGCGTATTGTCCGCAAGCTGCCCGCTATCATACCGAAGTAAAAGTTCAGAAGTTGATGGAGGTAGAAGAAGTGATTGGAAAAGCATTGGAAGCGAAAGAGGCAGGCAGTACACGCTTTTGCATGGGCGCTGCCTGGCGTGAAGTGCGCGATAATCGCGACTTTGATAAAGTGCTGGAAATGGTGAAGGGTGTAAACAACATGGGCATGGAAGTATGTTGTACGCTGGGAATGTTAACGCCTGAACAAGCAACAAAATTAAAGGACGCAGGTTTGTACGCGTATAATCACAACCTTGATACTAGTGAAGAGTTCTATGGTGATGTTATCACTACCCGAAACTATTCGGATCGCTTAGAGACGCTGGAGAATGTTCGTTCAGCAAAAATCTCTGTTTGCTCGGGGGGTATCATTGGCCTGGGTGAAAAAGAGAATGATCGCATTGGTATGTTACATACACTAGCGACTTTGCCAGAACATCCGGAGTCCGTTCCAGTAAATGCACTAGTACCTGTTGAAGGAACACCGTTAGAAGATCAGGAAAAAGTATCTGTTTGGGAGATGGTGCGCATGATTGCGACTGCTCGCATTATCATGCCGAAAGCCATGGTGCGTTTGTCGGCAGGTCGCGTTCGAATGAATCTGGAGGAGCAAGCACTATGCTTTATGGCAGGGGCCAACAGCATTTTTGCAGGCGATAAATTGCTGACAACTCCCAATCCAGGCTATGTGCAAGACAAGGAGATGTTCCAACTTTTGCAGCTGACTCCCAGGCCATCACACAAAGAAAATTTGGCGAAAGTGCCAATTTTATAATGTAATGTTTTGGTTAAAAATTTTACAATTTTTACCTAAAGTAACACTTTAAGTAACTCTGGTACACCCTAATTTTAGGGTGGTCTTCATGGTTTTAGATTGGTCTACCACTGCTGATGATGTACTCCTTGGTGGGATCCAGGAGTAATAAATGGGCTCGTTGAGGTAATACCTCTTGTCAATTAAGTTAGGTAGAAAGGGTTGAGCCTTCTCCATCAAGTCCCACTAACCGTCATAGATTGATTTCCTTCTTTCGAATAGACTTCCACCATTGAATTGTCTTGGCACAACTACATGATTTGTCTTCAGGTGCTCCTTACATTTCTTGGTGCGAGAGCAACTTCAGTACCGGATCTCTAGCTTCAGGGGTGTATACTATACATTTCAAACCAGACAACAGCTGCGCAATGACATGCAACTACTTACGTTGAAAAGCACTGAAAAGGCAATCCAAACTTTATGATAAGATAAGGCAAGTTTAGAACAGACGCATGGTATTGCTACCAGGCGCCCGCTATAAAGTTTTGTATATCTGAAAGAGAATTAGAAACTGCTTTCTGATACAAAGCCACCAATAGGCTCTTGAGTATTCGTATTTTTTTCTGCTTTTACTTCATTTCTCTGTGAAGCAAAAGTGAATGACAAGGTTACAACAGCAACAATTGCCAATAAAATGAAGGTTTTAGTTTTCATAAATATATTATTTTGTAGAGTCAATTATATTCCATTGGTACTTCCACCACTACCTGTGGTATTTGAAGTTGTTGAAGGCTTTACTTCTTCTTCGGTGCACGCTGAAAAGGTTAGGGAAAGGAAAGAAACTAGAGCGAGGATTGTAAGGAACTTTTTCATAATTGGGCTAGGTTTAAGTTGTATATTTTGATTTTATTCGGTTATCTTGACGATGCAAAGATTGGTTGGCTCTCTTAATCATTGTGTTTATTTTTTAATCGTTTCCTACGTCCATGCCTTAAAATGAGAGCGACCTTATTTTTTCTCTTCATTCTAACCTCGATTTTGAGCTATAGCCAAAACATTGACTCTCTAAAAAGTCATGTAGAGAGTTCTCCTGATTCCGAAAAGTTTGAAGTCATATTAAATTATATAAGGGCACTTGTTCAAAAGGACCCTAATGCATCTTATAGAATTTCAGAATATGCACTGGATTTTGCTGAAAAAAGTTCGGACAGCTTATTAATAGTTAAAGCACTTTATGCTCAGGCCTTTTTGTTAAGAAGATTAGGAAAGGAAAGTAATGCAATTACGGTATTGGGTAAAGCCTATGGGATAGCTAAAAGAAATAATCAGGGAGAGCAGTTAAGTAGAATCTTAAATTTACGTGCAGTATCCTATACTTATACAGCAAATTATGACGATGCCTTAAAAGCTAATTTTGAGTCATTATCCTTAAACGAAAGATTGGGAAGCATAGAACAAGTAGGTATGACCTTAAACAATATTGGTCTTGTTTATTTTAAACTCCGGAATGCTGAAGAGGCATTAAAGTATTACAAGAAATCACTTGATGCAAAAAAAAGTATAGGATCAACCTTTGACTTAGATAGGTTGTACATTAACATGGCTCTGTGTTACAATCAGTTAAAAATGTACAAAGAAGCTGAAAGACTTGTTGAAGATGCATTTTTGGTTTGCAAAGAAAATTGTTCAGATGAAATTGTTATGTCAGCAGAGATAAGTCTAGCAGTTTCATTATTTGAAAGAGGATTTATTGATTCTTCTTTAGAGCATTTTCAAAAGTCATTAGATATTGCAAGAAAATTGAATGATAGTCGTTTTCTTATGGAAAACTTATCTAATATGGCAGGTAACTATCTTGCTTTGGGTAATCCGCAGAAAGCTCTCGTATATCTTCAAGAATCAGAGGCTCAAATGTTTATGATGAGACTAATGATTATGAAAAGTCTGCTCTGTATAGCAAAAAGTACAGCGATTTGCGAGATAGTGTTTTAAGTGAGGAACTGATTAATAACCTTGCAACGATTCAAGCAAACTATGCCGAGCGTGAAAATCTCTCCACCATTGCGGACAATCAGAAAGTAATCCGAGCGCAGCGTAATCTTAATTATGCCATCGCTTTTATAGTAGTCATGGCCTTTGCGTTTATCTACCTGATCATGCGCAATAGCCGCACCATTAAAAGATTGAATTCACGGCTTGCACAAGAAGTTCAGCAAAAAACAATGGAACTGGTGAAGAGCAATCATTCCCTTAAACAAGTGAATGAGGAACTGGATAACCTGGTGTACAAAACTTCGCATGATATCCGTGGGCCTTTGGCTACGTTGAAAGGAGTGTGTAACATTGCCCTCTTGGATGTACAAGATCCCACCGCGCAGTCTTTTTTGAAAAAGTTAGACCAGACGGCTTCGCAGCTAAATCAGGTTCTCGATAAATTCTCTCGTGTTAATGAGATTTACAATACGGTCATTCGGCCGCAGAAGGTTAACATACAGGAGACCATAGATGAGTTGATTGCAAATCAACTAAAGACCCCGCGATTAAAGCCGATTGAGATTATTAAAGAAATTCAGATGGTAGATGATTTCGAGACCGCCCCTACCTTATTTAACTATGCTCTGAATAGCCTTATTGACAATGCGTTCCGGTATTACAACGAATCACCGCGTGTCAATTCATTTGTAAAAATTATTGTTGAGCGTAAGCAGGATATTGTTCTGATTCGCATCATTGACAATGGTGTAGGCATTCCTGTCAACATCGATTCAGATTCTCTGTTCCATATGTTTACTCGCGGTTCGGAGCGTTCGCTTACGGGTGGAATGGGGCTGTTCATTGCCTCTACGGCTGTACGCAAACTCCAGGGTGATATTAAGTTTCTTCGCTCGCAGGATTTTATTCTAACTGAATTTATGATGGTCCTGCCAGTTAAAATGGACATCGGTAAGATTGAAGTTCCTAAGGACAGGGGAAAGATTTTACCGGCCACCACGGAACTCATGGCCACCCTCGATTCAAGGTTCGAGAAATAAGCATTTTTTTCCCTCCGCCTATCTTAGCATCTTTGCGTTTTATTGATGATGAAGAAGGATTTTAAACGCTACACCGTTACAGCAGCTCTCCCGTATGCCAATGGTCCGCTCCATATCGGCCATGTGGCAGGAGCTTATTTACCAGCTGATACATATGTTCGCTATCTACGCCTCAAGGGCGAAGACGTGGCCTTTGTTTGCGGTTCGGATGAACATGGCGTAGCCATTACTATAGGTGCTAAAAAGGAGGGAGTTAGCCCGAAGGCCTTTGTCGATAAGTACCATGAGCTGATGAAGAAGGCCTTCGCTGATTTTGGTATTTCTTTCGATATCTATTCCCGGACTTCAAATAAGATTCATTACGATACCGCACAGGACTTTTTTAGAAAGATTGATGCACAACATCTTTTTCTGGAAGAGACATCTGATCAATATTTCGATGAGCAGGAAGGTATCTTTCTGGCAGATCGTTACATAGCAGGTACTTGTCCGAATTGCGGGCACACGAACGCCTATGGAGACCAGTGCGAGAAATGCGGCACAAGTTTAAGTCCTAAGCAATTAATTAATCCACGCTCTACTGTTTCAGGTAATACCCCAGTATTAAAGCCAACCAAGCATTGGTATTTTCCGCTGGATAAATTTGAGGGATGGTTGAAAGACTGGTTGATTGAAGGGCATAAGAGCGATTGGAAAACGAATGTATACGGTCAGTGTAAAAGTTGGATTGATCAAGGACTGCAACCACGTTCCATTACCCGCGATTTGGAGTGGGGTATACCTGTGCCTCGTGAAGATGGTAAGGGAAAAGTACTTTACGTTTGGTTCGATGCACCCATCGGGTACATTTCGGCTACCAAAGAATTGAAAGGAGCCGATTGGGAAAAATATTGGAAGTCAGACGATACTCGCCTCATTCATTTTATCGGGAAGGATAACATTGTTTTTCATTGCATCATCTTCCCTTCTATGCTGAAGGCAGAGGGAACGTTTATTTTACCCGATAATGTTCCGGCTAATGAGTTTCTAAATTTAGAAGGAGAGAAGTTATCGACTTCGCGTAACCACGCTGTGTGGCTGCATGAATACTTAGTCGATTTTCCGGGTAGAAGAGATGAGTTGCGGTATGTATTAAATTCGATTTCACCAGAAACAAAGGATGCCGATTTTACCTGGAAGGATTACCAGCAGAAGGTAAACAGTGAACTCGTAGCTATACTCGGTAACTTCGTTAATCGTGTAATGGTACTTACCTGGAAATATTTTGAGGGGAAGGTTCCAGCTTCGCACGAACTTCCCAATACCAGTGACAAGAGAAAACGCATTCTTGATTTGTACAATCTGGCGCATATCGATTTGAATAAATCAGTGGCGGAAATGGTTAAGGCTTTGGAAGATTTTCGTTTCCGCGATGCACAGTTTCACATGATGAATCTGGCGCGTGTGGGTAATAAATTCTTAGCAGACACTGAACCTTGGAAACTCGCGAAGGAAGACATGGAAGCGGTGGGTTGTATTCTTAACTATGCCTTAACGGTTGTTGGAAATATTTCTATAGCCTGTCAACCCTTCTTACCGGATACAGCGAGAAATATTCACGCGCAATTGAATATGGATGCAAGCGAGGTATCTAAAAAATTCTGGAAGTCTCAAACATTAGTGGAGCCTGTTGGGGCAGGGCATCAATTGAACCCTGCAGCGCTGCTGTTTAGAAATGTAGAGGATACTGAAATTGAAGTACAAGTAGAAAAATTGAGAAAAGTAAAAGCGGCTAAGATGGAGGTATCAACTACTGTGATTGAAAATCCTGTTAAACCACTAAAGGAAATCGTAACCATTGATGACTTCGGTAAACTTGATATCCGTGTAGGCACGATTACTGCGGCCACTAAAATGGAAAAATCTGATAAGCTTCTTAAGCTAACAGTGGATAGTGGTTTAGATACACGAACAATTTTGAGTGGCATTGCCAAGCATTATACACCAGAGGAGGTAATCGGAAAACAAGTTACGTTTATTGCTAACCTGGCACCGCGTAAAATGATGGGTACTGAATCCCAAGGAATGATTTTGATGGCAGAAGACAGCGATGGTAAACTCCGATTGCTACAACCCAACGAAGTTGTGAGGCCGGGTTCAACGGTGAGCTAAGAATTTAAGATTGCGGATCAAATCTGAGTACGCAGTATAGCCTGCCTAAGTTCAGAGGTACTAAAGCGGTGTATCTGATCAATGACTAAATGGATAGGAGAATACTCATCCAAAGACAGGGTCATGCTGAATTTATTTCCGCATCTAATAGAGAAGTGGTCGTTAGATGCCGAACTAAATTCGGCATGACAATCGTGTAGCATTGAAAATTGATTTTAGTAGAACAAGCAGACGCACTGTTCTGAATCTGAAATTTATTGATTGTATTGTGTCATCGTCTGCGCAATCCCTGCTGTGCAGAAGGAGAGGATCATTTCTCCGGCTCTGTCCATTACCATCGGAAGTTCTTTAAACTCTTCATTACTGAAGCGACTGAGTACAAAGTCAACTTGTTGCCCCTTGCCAAATTCATTGCCAATACCAAAGCGCAGTCGGGGATACTCCTGTCCACCGCAGAGTTGTTCAATATTTTTTAATCCATTGTGGCCCGCAGCACTCCCTTTGGGTCGCATGCGCAAGGTTCCAAAGGGCAGGGCAAGGTCATCCACCACAACCAATATATTCTCTTTCGGTATTTTTAATTCCTGCATCCAATAGGCAACGGCTTTGCCACTCAGGTTCATGTAGGTAGTGGGTTTAACCAGATGAATGCTCCGACCTTTGTATTTGAACTCTGACTTATAGGCATGGCGCTCTAAGCTAAAGTCAACCTTTTGTTTATCGGCAATTTTATCGAGTACCAAAAAACCAATATTGTGACGTGTTAATTCATACTCGGGCCCAATGTTGCCAAGACCTACAATTAAGTACTTCATATTTAAAAGCGTTGATATGAATTTGTGCTAATCAATCCCAAACTACATCAGCGATGTCACGATCCGGGGTGAATGACATTGCGAAGTAATAAAAAATCCTTCCTGTTTCCGATTCCATCAGGAATTCGTCACAGGAAGGATCTCTATATAAGCTTGGAAAGAATTACTTCTTACCTTCTTCTTTCTTAGCAGGAGCAGCCTTAGCAGCACCAGCAGCAGGAGCTGCGGCAGCAGGAGCGGCAGCAGCTGTTTCAGCAGCCTTAGCAGCATCATCAGCAGCCAACTTAGCTGCGCGAGGTACCTCTACGGCAGCAATAGCAGCAGCCTTCGGATCCAGGAACTCCAAGCCTTCCATTACCATGTCGCCAACTTTTACAGCGTGGTGGAAATCAAGACCAGAAACATCCACATCGATATGATCAGGCATATCTTTAGGAAAACCATATACTTTCAAAGAAGCTCTCTTGCGAATCAAGGCGCCACCTTTAGAAACGCCAGGAGCAACGCCTACCAAGCGTACAGGAATTTCCATTTTAATTTTTCTGTCTTCGCCAATGCGGAGAAAATCGGCATGCAATAAAATTTCACTTACTGGGTGAAATTGTACTTCCTGAAGAATGGCTTTGCATTCTTCGCCTTCAATATTCAGGTGAACGAAGTGTGCTTCGTTGGTGTATACTAAATCACGGAAAAGAATCATTGGTGAACGAAAGTGAATCTGATTATCACCTCCGTACAGTACGCATGGCACATCGCCATTTTCGCGTATACGCTTTGACTCTGACTTGCCGAGATTTGCTCTTCGATACCCTATAATCTCAATCGTCTTCATAATTGTTTATTGGTTAAGTTAAAATTGTTACAAACGCATAAAGAGAGAACTAATCGACTCATGGTCGTGGATCTTGCGAATGGCTTTCGCAAAAAGATCTGACACCGTAAGCACTTTAATTTTAGAAGTTTTTTGTTTTAACGGAATGGTATCCGTTACTACTAGTTCTTCTAAGTCTGAGTTCTCAATATTTTCATAAGCATTTCCGCTTAGTACAGCATGCGTACATACTGCGCGAACGGAACGGGCTCCTTTTTCTTTTAACAGAGAGGCTGCTTTACAAATAGTACCAGCGGTGTCTACTAAATCATCTACCAGTACTACGTCTTTTCCTTCCACTTCACCAATCAGGCGCATGGATTCTACCTTATTTGCCTCCTTGCGATATTTGTCGCAAACAGCCAGATCAGCTTCGAAGAATTTCGCGAAACTTCTGGCGCGCTTAATTCCACCTACGTCAGGGGAGGCAAACATGATATTGCTTTCCAAACCTAGGGACTTCAGGTAAGGAACGAAAATGAAGGCCCCGTCCAGGTGATCTACAGGTATATCAAAAAATCCCTGAATCTGATCCGCATGTAAATCGCAGGTCATAATTCGGGTTGCTCCCGCTGCTGAAATAAGGTTAGCAATCATTTTGGCGGCAATGGCCACCCGTGGTTTGTCTTTGCGATCCTGACGCGCATATCCAAAATAAGGAATAACCACATTCACATTGTGAGCACTGGCTCTTTTGGCAGCATCGACCATCAAGAGAAGCTCCAGCAGGTTATCAGCTGGTGGGAAGGTAGATTGAACCAGAAAAACATCATGGCCGCGAACGGATTCTGCAATAAAGGGAGACATCTCCCCATCGCTAAAGGTTTGATACAATACCTTGCCAAGAGGCTCGCCATAGGAATTGGCGATTTTCTCAGACAAGTAGTGTGTAGCGCGTCCGCTAAAGATTTTTACTGCCATTTTTCAAGTTATTGGTTGTTGGTTATTCGTTACCTGTGAGGCCAACTAACGAACAACTAATAACTAAGAATCCCCCCGACCTGTCGGGAGGACTCTCATTCTGTTGACCTACTAGGATTCGAACCTAGAAAAGCAGAATCAAAATCTGCTGTGTTACCATTACACCATAGGTCAGTACCTAGCCCAAAATTTGGGTCTGCAAAAGTAGAACAAATTTCGTAAAAACAAGATTCCTAATTGGCTTTTTTAGCCTTTAAAAGAGGGCTTTGATTATCAGTAAGTTGCCCTTAGGGGATAATCTCTTTTTCTGGATCCACAGAGCCCCCTTCCAAAAAGCCCTCGGCCCAAAAACGGTATTTATCTAAAATGGAAATAACAGCATTGCGCAAGTGGCGGTCATTGTTAAAATCAATGCTTCCATATTGCGTGGTGGCATATCCTTGCCAAATAGAGCGATTTTGGCGTCTGTCGTAGAATTGAATCAACAGAGTGCCTGTTTTTAGCTCAAATTTCTGCTTTTCGTAATTGAGAGGCTCCACTTTCGAAGCTGCCCAATCTTCAATTTCGGGTTGGGCATAGCCGTTGAACATAAGACTATCGGTAAACATTTTAAAACCAATGATGAGATGGGGTTTGGCCTCATTTTGCTTGTAACCCAGAAATTTCATTCGGGAAACAATGGATTTCTCAATGACTTCATTCGTCATCGATAAGTCTCCATTACCCGATTTCATGAGATCAAAAGTTCGGTACTTTTTAAAATTGCCCTTATAACTATAGTCATATTCTACAGGCAGTTCTTTGTAGCCCAGGCAAGAGCTGAGGGCAATGATCAGGACGAGAGGGTAGAGTCGCTTCATAATCATGCTGTTTAGATAAACAATATACTGATAAGTGGACCATTTTAGCAATGAGAGCTAAGCACTCTTCCTTAAACAACTTGGGTTCTTATAGGTTTCTTGTTTTCTTTGATCATGAACAATTCCTTTGGTGATCTGATTGGTACACGCTATCATATTTATAACAGCCTTTTCCTAAACCTTCCTTTTGAGCGTATTCACCATACAGGAACCCTCCTGCCGCTTTTTCAGCAGTATTGCGAGAAAGGATTTTCTAAAGGCAATTCAGCGGAAGAAATTGTACGCGATTTTTTCAACGATTTTGTTCAACAAGCTGGGGCCGATGAACGCTTCGATTTACTCTTTAAGTTCATTCAGTATGTGGAACGCCAGGTGGCACTTTTTGATTCCGTGGAAGACTCTGCCTTTGAACAGATCAATGATTTGAATGGAAGAGGGAGTTTAAAAGCGCTCCTGCTTCATGTGCGCCAGGAAGGGCGCGAAGAAGAGCTGAAGAAAAAAATTGAGGAGTTTAGTTTGCGTTTAGTACTCACCGCGCACCCTACGCAATTTTATCCAGGTCCTGTACTCGGCATACTCACGGATTTAGAAAAAGCAATTCGTGAGCATAACCTGTCACACATCAATCTCCTGTTAAAGCAATTAGGAAAAACAGCCTTTATCAATCAGGAAAAACCTTCGCCCTACGATGAAGCCGTGAGCTTGTGTTGGTTCCTCGAGAATGTGTTTTATGAGTCCATCGGCACACTGGCTGTGCAACTAAAGGATTCTCTTGGGGTGACCTTGGAAAATTTTGCGAACAACCGTCTGGTGTCTGTTGGATTTTGGCCAGGAGGTGATCGTGATGGAAATCCTTTTGTAACGAGTGAGATTACACTTCGGGTAGCAGAGAGTTTGCGCGAAGCGATT
>LNEN01000249.1 GCA_001464155.1 Cytophagales bacterium Ga0077538
CGGAAAAGTTTATTTTCTTAACGGGGGGCTGGATGCCTGGAAGAAGGCTGGCTATGAAGTAAGCAGCCAGGCAGTTCTTGCGAAAAAGGGTGATTTCAAAATAAATCCTTCCGATGTGTTGGTTGATAAGAATTATGTGCTCGAAAAATTACAGTCTCCTAATGCTGTAGTGGTGGATGCCCGCGTAAAGAACTTTTATGATGGCGCTCCTTCCGGTAATCCGCGCAATGGTCATATTAAAAGTGCCAAAAACATTGCCTACCCAGATCTGCTGGATGCCACTAACTTTAATGCCTTTAAATCTACCGAAGCCCTTCAGGGATATTTTAGTGAGGTAATTCCTGATAAAAACAAGGAGCTTATCAGTTATTGCTTCACCGGGCAAACAGCAAGCGTGGTGTACATGGCTGGTCGTATCCTCGGCTACAACATAAAACTGTATGATGGTTCTATGCAGGAGTGGAGTCGGCTGGAAGAACTTCCCATGGAAGAGACGCTGAAATAAATACATAATGAAGATTTTACCTCTTTGAATGCTTCTACTATCATACGAAGTGGTTTTTTTCCACGAACCTTTCTTCAACAGGCGCTCCTTGTCTTTTTCTGTTGCCTCAGCTACCTACATTCTCTAGCGCAGGAAAAGGAGTTGCGCACGGCTCTCGATTATTTTGAGTTGGGTGAAGAGTTCCTGCTACAAGAAAAGCCTGCTGAATCACTTCTTGCCTTTAACGAATGCCTTCGATTAGATCCTCGCTTTACAGACGCCTACTATTCTCGTGGTCTTGCAAAAGAACAATTAAAACAACGTGAAGAGGCCATCATCGATTATTCCATTTACATAGAGCTGGTACCTAATCACTACGAAGCTCTTTTAAACCGAGCGATTCTGCGGTATCAACTCAGGCAGTATGCGTTGGCAAAAGAAGACTTTGAACAGTTATTACACCTGCCGAAACAAGAAACCTCTACGGTCTACTTTCGTCAACCGGCCTTCGGAATGGGCGTAGACCAAATTTTTACTACACAAAGTTCGGGAAGGGGCCATCTGTTTAACTGGCTGGGGCTTACAGAAACACAGCTTGAAAATTATTCTTTCGCCATCTGTCATTTTGATTCTGCCCTGCGCATCCACCCAAAAGAAGCCGATTATTTTGTAAACCGTGGCATCGCCTTTCAACGAGATCAGCAGGTGAGCAAAGCAATTCTCGATTTTAAAAAAGCCCTTGCAATCAACCCACATCAGGCAACCGCCAAATACAATCTCTCGCTCCTATCCACGGGTGGTTCCAGCAAGGAAGTCATGCTTGATTCTGCTCTTTCAGATAATGCCACCCTTCCTTATATCTATGCAGAAAAAGCTTTTGATAAAATGCAGGCAGGAAACTACACGGGTGCGTTGCGTGATTACACAGAGGCGATACGCTTGGATGCTACGGAGCCTGCTTACTTTTTGAACAGGGGTCTTGTGTATGAAAAACTAAAAAACTACGCAGCAGCCTATACCGATTATACCCAGGCACTTCGATTGGACGAACACTTTGAAAAAGCCTGGCTCAATCGGGGCAATGTTCTCATGCGGCAGCAACTCTACAAAGAGGCTGTTGAAGACTACACCTCTGCCATCCTGTTTAATGATCGATATGCACTGGCCTATTACAACCGTGCGCTGGCTTATCAAAAGCTGCAGCAATTAAACAAAGCGTGTGCGGATATTCGGCAGGCGGAAACGCTTGGCAAGCGCATTTCATCATCGTTGGAGGCACAACTCTGCAAGTAACATCTGCTTTTCATGAATTGACCAAATTCTCTTTCTAACGATTGCATGCACATAATTCTTCGAACAGGTGGGTTTCGTCACGTGCACACCTGACAAAGATCATTCAGTTTGCTAACCAGCATCACGAAGGGCTATTCAGTTGTGTCTTAATCTTGTAATGCCATCGCGGACAACACCATCCGTTTCGCCTCGATCGGCAGCTTATTAATTGATTTTTCAATTGTATTTTCATGAAAAACAAAAATTGTATGAACCCCGGAAAAAAAACCCAGCTCACAGTCCTGATCAGCAGCGCACTGCTATTCGGTCTGGTTCTTTTTACCCCAGCCCTTACGTTAGCTCAAGATTCTTTTAAAGCACAGAAAGCAAGTGTTAGTATTAGCGGCACCTCCACCATGCATGATTGGACCATGAAAGGTGAAGGCTTTACCTGTACCACCCAGTTCAAGCTAGCTGGAGCTAAGGTAGAAGAAGTAAAAGGCCTACAGCTCACCATCCCAGTTACTGCCCTAAAAAGCGGTAAGGGAGCGATGGATAAAAATGCTTACTCTGCCTTAAAAGCAGACGACCACAAGCAAATTGTGTATGCACTTACTTCCTCCAAAATAACAGGTAACAAAATTATCAGCAGCGGCAACCTAACCATTGCTGGTGTAACCAAACCTTTTGAAGTAGAGAGTACTTATACGATAAATGCGGATAATACCATTTCAACAAAAACATCCAAGAGTTTCAAAATGTCTGAATTTAATGTGGAGCCACCTTCCTTTATGTTCGGATCTGTAACAACCGGTGATGCCATTACCTTAACCTTTGACCTCACCTTCAAGAAAATCTAGTCTTTAAATTAACCAATTCACACTTTAACCCTAGTTTTATGAAAACGATGATTTCCCGACTAAGCTCACTCTTAATGATGGGCTTACTTTTTATGGCGGGTGGTGCTTTTGCACAACAAGCAGCCATACAGTACTGGCGTCCCTACGACCAACGTGGTGTAAACGTCTTTGAAACTTCTAAGAACGACACGGTGGTTTACGATGGTCTAAAGGTTCGCTTTGGTGCCGGCTTTACACAAGGCTATCAAAGTCTTAGTCACACTAACAGTGCGCGTGCTACTTTTGGCACTTATTTAGAAACAGCTCCAAGCTCCGGTGTGTTTACACTCTCCAGCGGTGCTCCGCTACCTGCTGGTACTACCATCGCAAAGAATCCTGCGGTGTACGGTGGATATGCCGTTACACAGGGTGCTACCACAACTCAGTTTGTTGATGCAAACACCTTATATGCGATGGGCGGTGGTTTTCCTCTAGCACAGGCCAACTTGAACATTGATGTTCAATTGTATGACGGTATCAGCTTAAACCTGGTTTCTTATATGTCTTCTCACCACCACAATGAGTTCTGGGTGAAGGGCGGTTATTTGAAAATTGACAAAGTGACTTTCCTGAACAGTGAGTTCTTCGACAACCTTTGGAAAAACTTAACCTTGAAAGTGGGTCATATGGAAATTAACTATGGTGATGCTCACTTCCGTAGAAGTGATGGTGGTCATACCCTACAAAATCCTTGGATTGAGAACAACATCATGGATGAGTTCACAACAGAGATTGGTGCCGAATTATACTGGCAGAAGAATGGCATCCTCGCCATGGTTGCCTTTACTGATGGTGAGATTCAGGGTAACATCTCCGATCCTCCAGTTCCAGATGGTGCTAAACGCAAGCCTTCTTTGTATGCTAAACTTGGTTTCGACAAACAGTTGAACGAAGACCTTCGTGTACGCTTAACAGGATCTGTGTATACCACTAAATCTTCAGCTAGTAACACCGTATTCGGTGGTGACCGAACAGGTTCTAACTACTTATTTGCCGGTGATAATACAACTGCCACCATTACTACAGCCTATACTTCTGGTCGCTTTAACCCTGGCTACCGCGATAACGTAACGGCCTACATGATCAACCCATTCATCAAGTTCAATGGTCTTGAGCTCTTCGGTACTATCGAATATGCTTTCGGAAGAAACCAACTGGAAAATGGAGAGGGCAACAGATGGGGTACTGCTGGTGCTTCTATGAGTGTTGACAATCGTCAAACACACCAAGCTGCTGGTGAAGTGCTTTACCGCTTTGGTAAATACGAAAAATTCTACGTGGGTGCTCGCTACATCAATGTAAGTTCTACACTACCCTATGGTCAGTCTGCTGCAAGCCCTGGTACACTTAGAGACATCTCTATTGATCGTACTTCTATCGGTGGTGGCTGGTTCATAACTCCTAACATTCTGGTGAAAGGTGAGTATGTAAATCAGAACTACAACGACTACCCTGATACTGAAAGATTGTCTAGTGCAAACTTTAAAGGTGTGGTTATTCAAGGAGCAATCTCCTTCTAGTCCTATCCGATCCAATAACCTCGAAGTTCCGGCCAATGGCCGGAACTTTTTGTTTTTTATAACCTTTCGTACCTTGCTTTGTGCGTATAAAACTATTGATCGGATTTTTCATTGTCTGCATTGCCTGTGCGTTTACCGCAGGAAATGAAAATCCTGTTTTACTGCATCGCTTCATTGTACTTCCAGCCAGTACACTCACCATCGATGGAAGCACGAACGTAAACTCCTTTCGCTGCGGCATCTCGAAGTACGTTGGCAATGATACGCTCATTCTTCAGGAAGGTAGAACCATCCGTAAACCCATTTTTCTTAAGGGTCGTGTCGCACTCAAGGCTTCACAGTTTGATTGTGGTATGCATGTGATGACCAAAGATTTTAATGAAACGATCAAGGCAAAAGAACATCCCTTTATCGTCATTGATTTTAAGTCATTTGAGCGGGTGCCTAACTATACAAAAGGAGAAGAGAAGTTTAAAGGAACGATGACCATTTCGCTTGGGGGCACCACCAAACAATTCTCGGTTGATTGTAGCATACAACCCAATGCCTCCGGACTTATCCATTTAAAAGGTGGTAGAAAATTTATGTTCTCTGATTTCAACCTCACTCCACCCGAAAAAATGATGGGCTTAATCCGGATTGAACAAGAGCTTACCGTTCAGTTTAATTTGGTATTACAATTAGATGGCAATACCTAACGGACGTGCTACTTCACAAACACATCATACCCAAAGCGTAGAATCGTTCCGCACACAATCAGCAAGAAGAAAATCCGGATAAACTGATTTCCTTTTAGAAGGGCAAAGCGTGTACCCACAAAACCACCCATCATATTACAAATGGCCATGGGTACGGCTAATTCGAAAATAATATGCCCTGTTGATACAAAGTAAATAATAGAAGCCAGGTTAGTAGCCAAGTTCACCGTTTTAGCATGCGCGCTGGCATGCATAAAATCAAAACCCAAGAGGCTTATAAAAACAAGTACTAAAAAACTACCCGTGCCGGGTCCAATAAAACCATCGTAAAAGCCAATGATGATTCCGCTGAGAATACCCCGAAGCAAGGCCATCGAAAAAGAAAGTTTTTTCTCCACATGCTGCCCAAAATTCTTTTTTGAATAGGTGTAGATCGCCACAGCAATCAAAGCTCCGAGTATGATGGGCTTAAACGTATCGTTGCTGACAAGCGTAACTAAGCGCGAGCCAAGCATGGCCGCGCAAAAAGCGGCCAGACCAATCCACACTACCACCCTCCATTGGATGGTGACATGCTTTGAATATTGATACAATGAAACAGCCGTTCCCGAAAAAGAAGGAAGCTTGGTAGTTCCTAAGAGCGTGGCCACCGGATAGTTCGGAAAAGTCATAAAGAGCACCGGTGTTTGTACCAAGCCCCCTCCTCCCACGATGGCATCAATAAAGCCGGCCGCGAAAGCGGCCAGGCAAACAAGAAGTGTATTGGCAATCACGCGTTGATGTCTTTTTGAAAGCGCGCAAACATACTGAAAGGAACTTGTTCCATCACAACTCGATTGTTCGCCAAAATTTATCTCTTACTTTTTCTCCACCATTTGTCGTTTAAAGAAATCCGCAGAGGCTTTGTAGGCTGCCATCCAGTTTTTATGCAATAAAAAACCATGCACCTCATCTGGAAAAATCAGTTGTTCGAAATAAACACCTTGTTCGCGCAGACTTTCGGCAATGCTTACGGTCTCGCTGAAGGGCACGTTTCTATCATCGTCACCGTGGATCAATAATACGGGGGATCTCCATGTTTTTACAAAATTTACGGGAGACGATTCATAGGCTTTCTTCGCAAACTCTGCTCTGCGTTCGGCATTGTAGCCAGGCACAAAATTGTTGATCACCACATTCCAATCGTGCACGCCATGTATATCCACCCCACAGGCAAACAAATCGGAAGCTTTTGCAAGACCCAATGCTGTTAAGTAGCCTCCGTACGAACCACCCCATAAACCAATCTTTTTAGCATCTACATCTTGTCGCTGCGCCAGGTATAAGCCGGCTCCCTCTACATCTCTATATTCACTGGCGCCCACGGCTCCGTAATCAAGAGCTTCACGAAACTCTAAACCATAACCAATACCGCTTCGGTAATTCAACGACAAGACTACGTACCCTTGCGAAGCAAAATACTGATTCAGTGAATAGGCGTTGTGATAATACTGTCCATGGTGAAACCCTAAAAACATTTGTCTGCGGGAGCCTCCATGAAAGAAAATAACAGCCGGATGCTTATCACCCGTCTTGTGATTTTTAGGCAAGAACAACTGACCTGGAATTTTCATACCATCGGTAGCTGTAACTTCAATGGCGGTTGGTGTCACTAAGTCATTAGCCGGAAAGGTTTTGGGCATCATGCCACTGGCAATATTTTTTGCTTGCGTGGTCGAAGTAATAATGGCCGGCCAGGCAACTGCTTTTGCACCGGATCGCAAACAGGCTGTGCCTGCTGTTGTTTCTACCGGACTCCACGCAATGTTTTCTCCTGTTAAGACTGCTTGCATTTTTCCAGTAGCGGGCATAACTCGGTAAATGTGTCTTCGATCCATGTCGCCAATGTTGGTGCTGATGAGGAATGATTTTTTATCCACCGACAGCGTTACATTTTCTACTTCACCCTTGCCAGGCGTAAGTAAAATCGGCTCTCCTCCGTTTGTTGACACCGCATATAAATGTTGCCAGCCATCTGCTTCCCAAGGGAAAATGATTTTGTCATCCATCCACCACAAAAAATTATCAACGGTAGGAAAACCATCGTGTAGCATGCTGCCCCTTCCAGTTTTTGCTTTCCAAACTTCTACCGCTTTTCCGGTGGATACTTCCACTTTTCGAATGGACCAAGGATGACCTTCACGCTCCGGACCAAAGGGTAAGGCTTGTGCAACATTCGGCCTGCGTATGTAGGCAATGTGTTCTCCATCTGCAGACCACACCGGATCGCTATCATGATCGACACTGGTGTCGAAATAGGTGACTTGTTTGTTTTGAAGATCATACACTCCTAAAAAAGCATGATCACCCCGGTTACTGATAAAAGCCATTTTGCTTCCATCGGATGACCAACGGATTTGGTTTTGCGAACCGCGCGCATGAAAAAGTTTTTGCGCATCCTTTGCGCTGTCGAGGCGAATCGTCCAAACTTGTCCAGCATTTAAGAAAGCAAGTGTTTTACCATTGGGTGATACTTTTGGATAAAAGCCTTTGGTGAGTTTTCGCGGAGCTGTGCCGTCTGTTGCTGCTATCCACAACGCTCGGTCTGGGTCAGTTTGTAAGGCAACTGGATTCGGTATTTCACCTTTACTGTTTGGTGCGCCTCCTCTAACAAAGATCAACTCTTTGCCATCGTTGATAAAGAGAAGACTGTTTATGTCTTGTCCATCATCTCCTGAAAAACTGGTTATTTTCTTTTCTGCAAAATCAGGTGTATCAGCCACATAAATATTTCTGGAACCTTGATCATTAAAAACCCAGGCTATTCGTTTTCCATCCGAGGAAGCGACCAGGTTTGTTGGAAAGGGAACGTTCAACAGATTCTCAATCGTTACTTGTGCCTGAAGAGCAACGGAGAACAGGAGGCAATACGAGAGCAGCACTAACTTTTTCATAGATGTTTTTTTAAGTACGATAATAGTATTGATGAGCAGCTCTGGTTACTACTTCAGATCACGCATCAATTGTTCGTAAAACCACAAAGCCGTTTGATAGCTTTCTAAACTCACCCGTTCGTCAATACCATGAAATCCAATCGGATCAATCATGGGAGAAAATTTGATAATGTTAGAAGATATTTCTCCAAAGTGTCGAGAGTCCGTGGCGCCTATTACTAAGAAGGGTGAGGTAAGCATCTGTGGATAGGACTTTTTAATAGAGTTGGCTATTTTCTGATAACCAAAACTTTTGATGGGTGTTACCGCAGAAGCTTCGGCAATGGTGGTGCCCGGTTTTGAAATAACAACACGGTCATCCTTCATAATTGCCTTCAGTTGTTCAATTACCTCGTCTGTTTTATCGCCTGGTAACAAGCGAAGGTTAATCGTGGCTGTTGCTACCGTAGGTACTACATTGTCTTTTATACCTGCATTGATAATGGTTGGCACCAGCGTAGTGCGTATCATGGCATTACCCGGACCACTTTGCTCGTAGGTACCAATGATGAGGCTCTTGAACAACCACGGATTTGCAAAGGCCATTCGTTGTACAAAAGGCATTTCCGGGCCTACGCTTTGCATCAGGCCATCCATCGGTTCTGAAAAATTGGGTTCGAAGGGTTGCTGGCGGAGTGTGACAAGTGCCATTGTTAAAATATCAATGGCAGTTTCTTTTTCCGGCATGGAGCTATGACCTCCCGGTTTTTCAACGCGCAACTCAAGTGTGAGATACCCTTTTTCTGCCGTGCCCAAGAGTGCTACTGGTTTTGTTATGCCTGGCATTTTTTCTTTTGTAATGATGCCTCCTTCGTCCAACACCATTTCTGCCGCAATTTTTCTCTCTTTCAAAAGTTTTGCAATGGCAATGGCACCCTGGCCGCCTATCTCTTCGTCATGTCCAAAAGCAAAGTAGAGTGTACGCTCCGGCTGAAAGTTCTCGCTCAGCAATTTTTCTGTGGCTTCAAAAATGGAAATGAGATTGATCTTGTCGTCTGTTGTTCCTCGTCCCCAGATAAAATCATCTTTCACCGTTCCGGCAAAAGGATCAAAACTCCACATGTCAATGGTTGCTTCTTCTACTGGCACCACGTCCATGTGTGCCATCAGTACAATGGGTTTCAGCAAGATGTCTTTTCCTTGCCATGTATAGAGTAAGCTATAGTTTGCTACAATTTCTTGTGTCAGTTTCGCGTGGGTGAGTGGATACGTGGCTTCTAAAAACTTTCGGAAGCCTATGAATTGTGAGGAGTCAAACAACTCAGGCTTTCCATAGGAAATAGTTTTATAGGACAAGGCTTGCTGAAAATGCTGAATGTTTTGCTCCGACAATTTCGGAGCAGGAATGGCCTCAACGGCTGTTTGCGTTGAGGTGAAACGAAGGGTATTGACTAATACAATGCCCGCGAGCAGCAAGAATGCCACTAAAAGAACCACTAATAATTTCTTCATAACCGATTACATAATAGGCAGTCTAAGATACAGTTATTTACCTGCTGTAATAAAAATTACTTTCTATCTTTCAAGACTAACCATAAACCTATGAACAAGTACTTTTCCTTTTTAATCATTCTTTTTGCTGTTGCGCTCACGGCTTCTGCTCAGCGAAGCAAAAAAGAACCGGCCACAAATGCTTCAGCAACATCAGGCGCTGTGGATCTTAACACCTATTTCAACCCTGTTAAATGGAGAAACATTGGTCCCTTTAGAGGAGGGCGATCGGTGACCGCTACTGGGGTGGTGGGTGATGTGAATACCTATTACATGGGAACAACCGGTGGTGGTGTTTGGAAAACGGAAGACATGGGTATCACCTGGAAAAATATTTCTGATGGTTTTTTTAAAACAGGAACTGTAGGGGCTATCGCGGTAGCTGAGAGTGATCCTAACGTAGTGTATGTAGGTATGGGTGAACACGCGGTGCGTGGGGTGATGACTCACTCGGGCGATGGCATGTATAAATCTACTGACGCAGGAAAAACCTGGAAGAAAATTGGCCTGGATGCTACCCAGCACATTGCTCGAATTGCCGTAGACCCTAAAAATCCTGATGTGGTGTTTGTTGCTGCACAAGGAGCCTTGTATGGGTACGGTGCAGAACGTGGTGTGTATAAGTCTGTGGATGGTGGAGAAACCTGGAAAAAGGTTTTATACATCGATGATAAGACGGGTTGTGTAGAATTGTCGATGGACATGAACAATCCCCGCATTTTATATGCTGCCATGAATGAATACGGTCGTTTTCCATGGAAAGTAATCAGCGGAGGTGCCGGAAGCGGTTTATACAAATCTTTAGATGGAGGAGAAACCTGGAAAAAAATTCAAAATGGTTTGCCTACTGAGTTGGGAAAGATGGCTGTTTCAGTTTGTCGTTCCAACCCTGATCGCGTCTATCTCTTAGCAGAAAGTAATTCCGACAAACGTTTGGGTGGTGTCTTCGTATCCAACAATGGTGGCGAAAAATGGACACGTGTATCCAATGACAATCGCCTGGTGCAACGCGCCTGGTATTACATTGAACTTTTCACCGATCCGAATGATGATGATTTACTTTATGTGATGAGCGCACCCGCACTTCGCTCTATCGATGGTGGTAAAACCTGGGAAGATATTTCCAATACGCACGGTGATTATCACAACCTGTGGATCAACCCAAACAATTCCAACAACATGATTGTGGCGGATGATGGCGGTGCAGCCATTTCTTTTAACAAAGGAAAAAGCTGGTCGTCACAATATATTTATCCTACGGCACAGTTCTATCGTATCAATGTCGACAATCTATTTCCATACAATATTTACGCAGGGCAGCAAGACAACTCGAGTGTAAAAATCGCGCACCGCGAATTTGGTAGTGGTGGTATTTCAACCAACAGCTGGACGTACTCTGCCGGAGGTGAAAGTGCTTTCCTAGCTTTTAATCCGGATGATCCACGGTATGTATTGGGAGGAAGTTATCAGGGAACAATTGAAGTACTTGATACCAAAGCACAAGCCGGAACAAATGTAATGGCTGCACCTATTCAGTACTTGGGTATGGATGCCAAAGACATGAAGTATCGTTTCAACTGGAATGCTCCTATTATATGGTCCAAGCATGAACCAAATACTTACTACCATGGTGCACAACATTTGTTGAAAACAAGTGACATGGGTGTGAGCTGGACTGAAGCATCGCCTGATCTTACCCGCAACGAAAAAGCCAAGCAAGGAAAGGGCGGTGGACCCTATACCAATGAAGCGGTGGGTGCAGAAAATTATGGAACCCTAAGTTATGTGATGGAGTCTCCGCACGAAAAAGGTGTGATCTGGACAGGAAGTGATGACGGCTATGTGTACGTAACCCGCGACAATGGAGCCTCCTGGCAAAACGTAACGCCTGCTGGTTTGCAAGAGTGTTTAATCAACGCCATCGAAGTTTCTCCACACGATAAAGCCACAGCCTATATTGCCACCACGCGTTATAAATTTAATGACCATACTCCTGGTCTTTTTAAAACAACTGATTATGGTAAAACCTGGACAAAAATTAATTCAGGAATTCCTTCGAATGCTTTTACACGCGTAGTGCGGGAAGATGATGTTCGCAAAGACTTACTTTTTGCCGGAACAGAATTAGGTGCTTTCATTTCCTGGAATGGTGGTGGTTCGTGGTCTCCTTTCCAACTCAACTTACCCATCACGCCCATCATGGATTTGCGCATTCACAAAGGTGACTTAATTGCTGCTACCTCCGGACGCTCTTTCTGGATATTGGATGACCTCGGTTTGATTCGTCAATATGAGAAACCAAGCGAAACCGTTACGCTTTACAAACCAGAGAATGCTGTACTCGCCAATGGCAGCAGCGAATTAGATAAAACAAATCCTGACTTTACTGGCATGCATTCTCATCGGGGAGTAAATCCGGCCAATGGCATTGTTCTGTACTATACCCTTCCCGAGTTGAAGAAGGATGAGACACTTACGCTTGAAATAAAAGATGAACAAGGCAATTTGGTTCGCAGCTTTACTTCCGTTCCGGATTCTACCTATCAGGAATATGACAGTGCGCCTCCGGCTGATCCTGTTTTACCGAAAAACAAAGGCTTGAATCGTTTTGTGTGGAACATGCGCTACCCAACCATGGTGGGTGTTCCCAATGTCTATATCGAAAGCAGTTTTAGAGGACACAAAGCAATTCCTGGTAAGTACAGTGTCACGTTAAAAGCAGGAACCAACAGCAGTTCGTCTTCTTTTGAAATTTTGGCTAATCCTCTCTATCCGACAACGGCCAAAGACTATCAACAATACCACAGCGTAATGTTGGCCATGGAAACAGAACTGAACACGATGCACCGCATGATCAACAGCTTACACAAAAAGCGTGAACAGTTAGAAAAACTTATCAGCACTTTACCTGCGGATGAAAAATTTGCTTCCTTAAAGAAAGAAGGTACAGCGCTCGCACTACGCATGAAGACCTGGGATGAAGACATGATCCAGCGCAAATCGCTTGCGTACGATGATGTGGAAAACTTCCCCAATAAATTTACTGCCAACTATCTGTTTCTAATCAATCAAACAGAGAGTGACATACCACGTGTAAATCAACCAAGCCTTAAACTACAGCAAGAGTTGAATACAAAATGGGCCGAATTGAAGAGTCGCGGACTCACTCTGCAGGATAAAGACCTGGTTGAGTTTAACAAACAATTGTGGGCTGCAGGCATTGGGCCTGTTTGGGAGAAGTAATTTTATTCGGAATTTTAATCTGCTCAAAAACGAAGTGTAGCTGTGCTGCACTTCGTTTTTGTTTTATTCAGTTCTGCAAAATCCGTCAGAACGCTCTGTAGCAAAGAAAACAGCGGTCAGACGGGTTTAGGTATCATTTCTGCTTTGGCTTCATGCCAAATAGAAATCGGCTTAGTTGGAAGGAGCGAACGCAAACATATAGCACACCAATACAAAGGAACGACAACACTAGGAGCGTCAGTAGTTTTACAGCTATTGTCGTATTCCATTTCACAATAAAGTACGCCAACACCACAATCACCGTTTGGTGAAAGATGTAAAAAGGATATACTGCTTCGGTTATTTTGGCCAGCCACGGTTTTGGTTTTGACAGATATGTTTGTGCATACGCCATTATCGCCAGCATGGTTGTCCATCCGGCAAGGCAATTCACTACCCACCAAATGCTCCAACGCAAGGAGATCGATAAACTCAAGGGCAACCAGTCCTGGGGCACAAAATAATATCCATAGAATAAGACAAACGAAATACTGACCATCAGCAAGTACTTGTTTCTGTTTGATGCTAAACTATTCCACAATCCCTTGCAGGAAAACAGCACAATACCCGCGAGAAAGAAATACAAATAGTATAGCCATTTACTCCAATCCGAAATTTCATCTCCCTCAAAACTGAGTAGCACCTGAGTAAGTAAGCGTAGTGCTATCAGCGGAAGCACCCACAGCAATAGCCTCCAGGGGTTAGTAAAGAATTTCTCTATCGATTGTTTTATTCTCTGCGAGGATTCAGACCGCAGAAAGAGAATCAATGGAACAGCGAGGATTGAAAATGTAAACAAGTATTCTATAAACCAGAGATGATTTGTTTCCGCCTGTGTGATCGCCTCCGGGTAAACATCGAAATAGGAGTTGTAGCGATCTATGAATTGCAAATAGGTTTGTGGTGGTATAATTACGAACGCTCCAAAGAGAAGTGGAATCAAGAGTCTTCTGCTTCGCTCTAGAATAAACTGCCCGGTTGTACGCTTAGAAAAAGCAAGCACTGTGCCGGCTCCCGAAACCAACAAGAGCAAGGGTAATCGCCATTGTTCAAAATATACCATAATGTGATCCAGTAGTTCACTTGAATCTTCATTTACGATATGCCATTCGCTTCCGTTAAAGGGCATGGCTATGTGATGTAGGAATACCAACAGAACCAATCCAGCTCGTAGCCAGTCTAGTTCTGCTCTGCGTATGTTGCTCGAAGCGTTTTCTATTTCGTTCATGTTTTTTTGTTAACGCCCAAAGCTATCTCTCAGGAAAGAGGATACTTTACTGATGTGATGAACAACACATAAATGTGACGAAGCGCATACTAGCGCATCAAGGCATTAAAGGCTGGCATTTTATTTCGAGATACTAGTGCCTGTTCCGTTGTACCCGCGAAGGACACACGATAGCCTTGCGCGTTACCATCTATCCGATAAATGTTTGTTGTGTTAACAAGGTAGGCACGATGGCACCGTATAAGTTGAGGGAGTATGCTTAACTGGCTCTCTAGTTTTGTGAGCGTTATGCGCTTCAATTCCTTTTTTACTCCGTCCTCTGTTCGGCAAAAGATTTCAACGTAGTTTCCTTCGGCTCGGGCAAAGAGGAAGGTTTCGATTTTTAAATCAAAATCATCAGCCTTCACTTGTGTTGCAATAGAAATGGGTTGCAGTTCCTTTACTTTCGTTTCTGGCAAGTGGATATTCAGCAGTAATGCTTGTTTTTGTGTGGCCGCATAAAGTCGATAAAAATTTAGGAGAATGAGCAAGGAAGAAATTAACGTGCCCCCGAGAAATGTGTTTTTTATTTCTTCAAAAAAATAGCGCCACGACCAGTTATCAGGATTAGTGTATATGACATCGCGCAGTAGAAAACTGGCGATACCGAAAAGAAAAAACAAACTACCGAGATGCAATACTTCCTTCCCCAGAGTCCAGTTGTCCTTTACTCGCTCTGATACCACAAGGTTGAGTAGTGAAAAGTAGAAATAGAAAATGAAGACGGGCACTGAGGCATGCAATAAACAAATCAGCCAATAGTCAAGTTTCTGTTCCTCTGGGTTTACATGAAAAGGCTCAAAGAGCCAGAGGAAAACAAAAACGGCAACAAAAGAAATAATCGCCAGTCGAAGTAGTCCCCGAAAATGGTAGTGGTAAGGGTACGGCTGGTGGGTAATGAACATGAATTACTTAGGGTATGTCGCTAACTCACAAACATACTATTAGTTTGCGGGTTGAGTCACTTATTCCCAGTCAGGATTTCTATTTATACCGCTTCCCTTTTTTTACGACTATGTCCACCTCTTGTAACAAATCGATGTGTCGTAACACATCTCCTTTTACACAAATAATGTCTGCATACTTTCCTTCCACGATGGTCCCAAAATCTTTTTCCACTCCCATGGCCACGGCTGGCCAATAAGTGGCTGCACGAATGGTGTACATTGGATCAAAACCAAACTCATTCACCCACACATCCAATTCATTCCAGGTACTTTGGCTATGAAACTTCATGGGAATTCCGCTGTCGGTTCCGATGAGCAGCACCACGCCAGCTTTCTTCAGCTGATTAATTTTTTTCTGAAGCGTTGGTTTTCGCAACGGGTTTAAACCAAAATAGGTTAAGCGACTTGGATGTTGAATGGATTGTTTGATGTCCTTCACAACCGAGTCGGGAAGACCTAGGTGCCAGGTAGTATTATCCAAGCGCTCAGGATTGTCGCGCATGTATTCGAAATTATACAACCCCTCCACAGTGGGTGTCCAAAACAAAGGACCCAAATTCATTTTAGCCGTTCGTTCTTTTATCATGTCCATCACATCTTCCGGATATTCGGGCGCTGCTGCTAAGCCGGTGTGTTCAAAACAATCTACTCCCGCTTTCATGCCTCTTCTTATTTCCTCCGGACGGTGCGCGTGTGCTACCACTTTCAAATTGTTTTTATGTGCTTCATCTACTACAGCCATGTATTCAACTTCTGTCATCTGATCCTGATCAATCAGCTTAATACAATTCACTCCGGCTTTGACCAACTGTTTCACTTTTGCACGCGCATCTGCTTCTCCCTTTACACCCCAGCGAAATTCGGCCGTACCCGAATAGGCTTCGTGTTGAATGAAAGGCCCACTCATGTACATAGTCGGTCCTGGAATTTCACCTTTACTAATTCTATCACGCACGGTTATGCTGGCATCAAGTGGCGCGCCTAAATCACGCGCGCTGGTTACGCCTGCCATCAAAAGTTGATGTGCAGACGAAGGCATGATAACATCCTTAGCAATTTTCAAATACGTTTTATCCCAATGTGTATAATCACTGTGCCCGTTAATCATGAGGTGCACATGCATGTCCCACAAGCCGGGCATTACACTCATGCCTTCAGTGGAAATTATTTCTGCTGATGGAGGTATCGCCATCAGTCCTACTTGCCCTATTGCTTTTATGCGTTCACCTTTTATTAGTATGATACTATTGGCTAAAGGTTTTCCACCATATCCGTCAATTAAGGTACCGCCCACCAGGGCCTTTATCGGGGATTGTGCTTGTATTGCTGAGCTTAGGGTTAATAACAGGAATAGTATTTTCTTCATCGCACTCATATTTAGGCTATAAAAGGTAGGCACGAAATACTCCCTGACCAAAAATTTGCTAGGCCTCATGCAACCCAGATTGGTAAGAATGCGTCTAATGCATAAGACTGTTATGTATTAGGCTATTATGCATTCTCCTGAATTATTAAAGGGCACACTTCAAACCATTGTGTTAAAGGTGTTAAAAGATCATGGTCGTATGTATGGCTATGAAATTACCCAGCGGGTAAAGGAATTGTCCGATGACAGAATTTTCCTTACCGAAGGCGCACTTTACCCCACCTTACACAAACTCGAAGCAGAAGGCATGTTAAAAACAGAAACTGTTAACATTGGCAAGCGCGTGCGTAAGTATTATGTCCTTACACCTGAAGGCAAAAGTTTGGTGAAAGAACGTGTTGCGGAGTTTGCTGACTTTATTAAAACCATGGCTAACGTTTTGCAAGTTCAATTAGGGTAAGCTTTGCAACTCTCCGATGACCATATCGCCTATATCAGAAAGGATCTTCATTATAGAGGTATTGTACACGAAGGTCTGGAGGAGGAGCTAATCGATCACATTTGTTCTTCTGTAGAAGAGCAAATGGAAAAAGGCATTCGCTTTATTGATGCCTATCATAGTGTACTAAAAAAGTTTGGTCACACGGCAGGTCTTCGCCAAACGCAACAACAAACACTTCAAATCAACCAACATTCAAAAAACCGACTTATGCTAAAAAACTATGTCCTCATTGCCCTACGCAATTTGCGCAAACATCGCTTCTACTCATTCATCAATGTAGCTGGCCTATCGGTAGGCATTGGTATCTGTCTGGTCATTCTGCTTTTTGTGTTGAATGAAATTAGTTTCGATCGTCATCATGTGTTTGCCGATCGCATTTACAGAGTTCATAGCAAAATTGACTTTGCTGGAAACCACTACGACATGACGTATGCGCCAGCACCGATGGCCGCCACCTTGGCTGCGGACTATCCGGAAGTAGAGGCCGCGATTCGCTTTAGAGAAAGGGGTTCGTACCTGATTAAGCGTGAAACTGAAAACATCAAAGAAAATAATGTGATGTGGACGGATAAGGATTTCTTCAAAATTTTTACCGTGCCTCTTCTTGCGGGCAATCCGGAAACGGCTTTAGCTGAACCCAATTCCATTGCCATTAGCAAAAAAATTGCAGACAAGTTTTTTCCAAACGAAGAAGCGCTGGGCCAAACGCTTATCCTCGACAACAAACTGAACATGAAAATCACGGCTGTGTTTGAAGAGATGCCGAGCACCAGTCATTTTCATTTTGATGTGTTGATTGCCATGGCCGGATTAGAAGAAGCGCAAAGCCCGGTTTGGTTCAGCAATAATTTTCAGACCTATTTCTTGTTGCGCGAAGGTGCCAACCCAAAAGACCTGGAAAGTAAATTTCCTGACCTCATCCTAAAACATGTGATGCCCCAACTAAAGGAAGTAATGGGCGCTGATTTTACTCTGGAGAAATTTAAAGAGGCGGGCAATAAAATGGAATATTATGCACAGCCCTTGCTCGACATTCATTTGAAAAGTTCATTGCAAGGGGAGTTTGAACCCAACTTCGATATCACGTATGTGTATTTATTTGTGGCGATCGCTTTGTTCATTCTCATCATTGCCAGCATCAACTTTATGAATTTATCCACCGCCCGTTCGGCTAACCGCGCCAAAGAGGTGGGGGTGCGAAAAGTAATGGGCTCGTTGCGCTCGCATCTTATGCGTCAATTTTTAATGGAGTCCATTTTGCTAAGTGTTTTCTCCTTTATCCTGGCGGTAGGTCTTGCCTATGCATTGCTTCCTGTTTTCAATGAACTTTCGGCTCGCCAGCTTTCTTTGCCATTCGATCAGCCTCTTTTTTACGGAGGGTTGTTACTGGGAGCTTTAGTCGTAGGTGTGCTTGCGGGTATTTATCCATCCTTTTTTCTTTCGGCATTCAAACCCGTTAATGTGTTAAAGGGAAATGTTGCGCTGGGCATGAAAAGTGGACTGATCCGCAGCTCGTTGGTGGTGTTTCAATTCATGATTTCAATTTTCCTTGTGGTGGCCACCATCGTTGTCTACCTGCAGCTCGATTATATTCAAAACAAAAAATTAGGCTTCAATAAGGATCAGGTTATTATGGTGGATGATGCCTATGCCTTGGGTGATCAGCGTGTGGTTTACAAAGAGCAAATCTTGCAGAATAGTTTTATTGAAAGCGCTTCCATTGCCGGGTACTTACCGGTGGAAGGCACTTGGCGCAGTGACAACCCCTGGTGGTTAGAAGGAAAAGAGGCCACCCAAGAAAACATGGTGAGTTTACAAAACTGGCAAGTGGATCATGATTACATCAAAACATTTGGTATGACCATCAAAGAGGGCCGTGATTTCTCTCGCGATTTCCTATCCGATTCCTCTGCCGTTATTTTGAATGAGGCAGCCGCGAAGGCTTTATCTTTTGATGATGGAATTATAGGAAAGCGCATCAACACTTTTGGTGATGGCGAGAACGGTGGTGTGAGTACTACCAATCTAGAAGCGCTCACGGTTATTGGTGTGGTGGAGAATTTTCATTTCGAATCTTTGAAGAAAAATGTTTCTCCGCTGATGCTCTTTTTATCAAAACGTCCGGGCGGTTATATCAGCTTCCGCTTTCAATCTGCCAATACGGAAGAAGTGATTGCGCTTTTAGAGAACAAATGGAAACAGATGGCGCCAGGTCAACCCTTTACCTATCAATTTCTGGATGAAAGCTTCGGCAAAATGTATGCAGCCGAAATGCGATTGGGTTCCATCTTTGGCATCTTCTCTACTGTTGCTATTGTTATTGCCTGTCTCGGTCTATTTGCTCTCACCGCCTTTACGGCAGAACAACGCACAAAAGAAATTGGCATTCGAAAAGTGTTGGGTGCCAGTGTGAGTAGTATCGTGGTCATGCTTTCAAAAGACTTTGGAAAACTGGTGGTGATTGCTTTCGCACTCGCTACGCCATTCGCCTGGTGGGGAGTAACGAAATGGTTAGAAGATTACCAGTATAAAGTAGAAATTGGCTGGTGGGTGTATGCCTTGGCCGGGGCTTCTGCCTTTTTAGTTGCCTGGCTTACGATGAGTTACCAGTCGATAAAGGCGGCTACTTCCAATCCGGTAGATTCACTGAAGAATGAGTAACAGAAATGAGGCGGTCTCAAAAGTCTGATCGTCATTTCGACCGAAGGGAGAAATCCCCCAAAGCATGATTCCTCAAGCGGGGGATCGCCACGCTTCGCTCGCGATGACGCTCTAATTTGACTTTTGAGACCGCCTCATTTTACATCTTAGGTTCTTCGCTTTGCTTAAAATCTCCTCGAAGTTCCCGGAATCTCTTTCTCGCTTCTGCTACGTAAACGCTTCCCGGAAATTGCAACATCAAGTTTTGATATTGTTCCATGGCCTTGGGTGCATCATTCAGATAACGCTCATAAATTTCTCCAATCGTGAAGAAGGCATCATCCGCTAAAATATCGCTGGAATATTCTTCTAAAATTTTTTGCAAACGGATAAGTGCCTCTTCTGGCTTATTTTGTTGAAGACTGATTTTTGCTTCCAGCCAATAGCAATCATCTTTAATGGCATAGTTCGAAAACGTAAGACGACAATCAGTGGCCTGGGCATTTTGTAAAAAGCACTCTTCTTTTGAAAGTTGAGTTGATGATAGTCCTTGCTGAATTTGAGTAAGAATCGCCAAAGCTTCTTCTGTTCTGTTTTGGCGCAACAATAATTCTACTTTCGAATATTCCTTTAAGGCTAAGGCAGATGAATCCATGGCCAGGTTTTCTTTGATTCGCATGCTGAGCTCCATCGCGTCATTGGCAATTTCGCGTGTGGTCGCTTCCTTCAAAATATCGAGGTGTTCTTGTGCCAATTGAAAATCGCCACGATAATAAGAGAGTTTAGCATTCTTTAGTTTTGCTTCATATCCTATGGGACTTTCCTTTTGGGTTTTTTCTACCTGTGCATAGAGCAATGCCGATTCCCAGGGTTCTTCTTTTAGAATGTACATGTCGGCCAGATCCAATTTTGCCTTTGCTTTTAAGTATGCAGAAGCATAAGGGTTCGCAATAAGTTTAGAAAGTTGTGCAATGGCCGAATCGGTTTGTTGTAAATAATCGGATTGAATGACGGCCACATTTCTGACAGCCTCTAAGGCAACTGCTTGCTGAGGGTACTGGTTTATAAAAAGTCTATAAGCATTCACCAAACTTAGTACTGAATCGCGATGGATCGG
>LNEN01000250.1 GCA_001464155.1 Cytophagales bacterium Ga0077538
ATACAGAAAAATGTTGGCCGCTTGCTCATAGTCATTATTATCCAATGCAACTTTAGCCACCTCCATCGATCGGTCACCATCTGTTTTGTAACGTTTGTCAAAGGCACGAGCTTGAATAAAGGCCGACCGGAAATTTCGCTGTTGAAGGGTTACCCAAATTAATAAGTCGGTGTACACTTCATCCTCCGGGGCTTTTTGAACCTTTTCGTAAAGTAGCTTTTCCAAAATTTCCAGTTCTTCCTGTTTTGCCAACAAAACCTGAAGAACATTTTTGATGTATTGAATATTGCCCACATTTTGGGTAGCGTAGTTCAAATACTCAATAGTCATTTTTTCTTTTTCACCTTTTACCCGGTAAAGAGTGGCTAACTCCAGGCAGTATAAAGATTGGTTACCTAACGCGTCTCTGCTCTCCTGAAATGACAAAATTGCATAATCGAACAGGGAGCGACCCATAAAGTAGTCGCTAATCATCTTTACACGCCCTGGGTTGCCTTTAAACTCTTCAATCAGGTCCTGGAAGTACTTAGACCCCTTCTGCTCCTCACCGCCCCGTATGAGCACCAGGCCGAGGTCCAATCGGTATTGTGGATGGCCGGGTTCTTTTTTCAAATTTTTTTTGAGGTACTCCTCTGCCTCCTTGTATTGCGCGAGGTCGACCAGCGTGTTGATATAATTGTTATGCACAAGCGATTGGTTGGCCGGCTTTTTAATCAGCTCCCGGTACATTTCCAATGCTTTTTGTTTTTCGCCTTTTACTAAATATTCGTTGGCAATCTGAATGTCCATTTGATCCTGACCCTGAGAAGGGAGAGAAAGGAGGACAAGACACAATGTGGAAGACCTTATTATCTTTATTATATATATATATATGTAATTATAATAGGTCATGTGTTTTTGTGGATAGTTTTAACTCTTCTCGCTTGATGATTAGTTGTGGACGTCTTGTTTGATGTAAGTTATTAATGAATAGTAAGTTAGCTTCTTTGTTCACAATATTTGAGCTTGTTGAATAAAACGTTGTGGACAAGCCGATGGTTCTTCCCTGTTGATGAAAGGTAACTTATCCACGAGCAAGTTGGTGTTTTTGTATTTGCTCAGGGTTGGACCTACTTTTTAAGAGTAGTTCCCAAGTTATTCACAGGATATTCCTCCTTTATCAACAAAGGACCATACTCCCAATTTGCCTTTAAATTGAATTTGGTGTTTCCTTTTTCGTCAAAGTAGTAGTACACACTTTCTGGTTCTTCCCGTTTATAGTAGTTTCCAGGATCCCATTTGCCATTATTATTTTTGTCAATTATAAGTCTAAGCTGGTATTCGTCTGGTTGTAAATCTTTAAAGGTTATTTTCTTTTCATTTTTACTCGTGTGAACAACCTTTCCTTGTGAGTTTAGGAGTTCTATATAGAAGCTTGGTGCGGTTACAGCTGTTTCGACTAGTGTAATGGCTAAATCTTCCTCTTTATAGTATGTGGCTTTCTGACTGGAGTAAGCAGATGAATCCAGATCAATACTAATGATAGCTCCTTTCTCGAAACGCAGTTCATTCAGTTTAACAAGCACCTTTGTAGTGTCGCGTATTGTTTTTTGTATTTCACGCCTTTCTTCTTTTGATAGCTTAGGCTGATTTTCTACAATGTCTTTTGGTACCTCGGTTTTAATTTTTGGAAGCTTCTTGGTTATATGCGCACTCAGGTTTAGCGTATCTATTTTTATTTCTTCTGGTTTCACGACATATCGTGTAAGCGAATCAACTATAAAATAGATGCTGTCATAGACAATTGTGTTGATAGGTTTGTTAAACTTGAGTCTAATCGATAGCTGATCAGTTTTTTCAAGAATCGATGGCTTTTCAAATTGAACACTAAACTTGTCAAGTTTCATGTCTTCCTTTTTAGGATTGAATTTTAAATAGATAAGTGTGTCAATATTGTTATCCAGACTGTCTGAGATTCGGATCCTTGCCTGGAGGCTATCAAGTACTTCCATGTTTTGATAAACCTTAATGGAAGAATTGTCTTCTCCTCTTGTGTAAATCGGTTTGGGATTTTTATCAATCGTTACTGTGTAATCTTTAATGCCTTTGTTGGCTTTAATGAGAAAATTGTTTTGTGAGGGTCTTGCGCTGATTAGTTTAATGGATCGTGAATCAAGGGCTATTAGGGGAAGATTTATTCCGGTTTCGTTTTTAGTGAGTTGTATTTTTTCTGCCTTGAACCCGTAGCGTTCATTTCTTCCATCCACAATTAGGTTTTTGTTCTTGTCTTGGAAGGCATACAAGTAGAAGGTTGTTGCTTTGAGATTTTCAATCTTAAAATTTCCATTCGCATCAGCTTTAGTGAAGTATTCAGCTTTGTGTTTAAAGATATTGAAGGTATCATTCTCAGTGTGTAGCGCGACTGTTACATCACTCATCGGTTTGATGGTAAGCAAATCAAAAACGTTTCCTTCTATAGAAAGGGAGTCCAGGTAGGGACCCGTACTGAAAGCCAGCTTAAGATTTACTGCAGGATTTCTTTCGGTCAGGTCTTTAACAGCTTCACGAAAGCTAATGGTGTAGGTTGTGCTGTCTGCTAGTGGGGATTTGAAAACTAGTGACACCACATTTCTGCGGTAACTCGTTTCAACTTCTTTTACGGTTGGAGAGATGATAATCTGTTCTTTGGGTTTGTCCAACTGTATGAATTCAGAGAAACTGAGCTCTAGTTGGTTGCCTTTAAAATTGGTTGCCTTATTTGCTGGGTTTGAACTTACTAACTCTGGTGGTTCTTCATCTTTGGGACCTCCGGTAGGAGACGTCTGTTGCGCACAGGAAAACAGGATAAGGAAAAGTGCACTATAGAAGAACTGTTTCATTTAGAAAATATATAGATGAGGCTTGAATATTCTTTTGTTTCTCTGGCCAACCAGTTTGATTTAACTCCCGTTACGAAAGCGTTTACGTATCGCAGTATTCCCTTGCCTTGATAGGCCTCACTTAACAGGCTTACATAAAAGGCGTCCAATACTAAAGGTAAGGTCTTTTGTAAGGTTAGAGAATTCTTACTCAAAAGTTGATCCATGTTTTGCTGATTGAAATGCCATAAATGCCTTGGCACATCGAAACCAGCCCAATACTCCTTGTATTTTTTTCCATCAGCGCAGGAGTGGTTCGGTACCGCAATTAGTAGAACGCCATCAGGAGCAAGAAGCTCTCGGATTTTCTGTAGCGTTTCATTGAGATCGGGTACATGTTCCAACACGTGCCAAAGAGTGATTAGTTGAAAACTTTCTTTTACCAGATCAATGGTTTCAACTGTTTGTATACCTTTTTGTTTAGCCAGTGAAGCAGCCGATGTGCTCGGCTCAACACCAAAGACCTTCCATCCATCTTTTTGACATGTAGCAAGGAAATCGCCAGTTCCACACCCGATGTCTAATAAATTACCTTTTGTTGCTTGAAGGCTGTTGGCAAGTTTGCGCTTGGATCGAAGCGTAAACTTTCGAGCAATCAGATAGAGAGCATCAGCCAGTGTGTTGGCTTTAGAGGTATGAGAAATGTAGTCGTGGGATTGGTAGTACTTTCCTAAGTCTTGATTCTCCGGGCGTGGAGAGGTAATCACCAATTTACACATGGAACATTCTACCAGAGAGAATTTTTCCTTCGTTAATGTGTAGTCAGTCGTTGTAAGAAATGATGTAAGATCAGTCCCTCCGCATACAGGGCACAAGGTTACGTTTATCATTTGCCCATGTAAACAGTTAGTACAGAAATATCAGCAGGTGATACTCCGCTGATGCGTGATGCTTGGCCAATGGTTTCTGGCCTCACTTTCTTTAGTTTTTCTTTCGCTTCCGATGACAAGGCTTTTACCCTATCATAGTCGAAATCAGTTTTGATCTTGTAGTCCTCCAAGCCACCAATTTTATCGGCAAGCTTTTGTTCACGATCTACATAGCTCTCATACTTCAGGTTAATTTCTACTTGCTCTAAAACCTCCTCCGAATAGTTGGAGAACGTGTTGTGCAATGAAGTATTCAAAGACTTGATTTCTGCAAAACCAATGTGCGGTCGTCTGATCAGATTCGTCAACGCGGTTCTTTCGCGAATGGCTGTGTTACCTAAAGAATCTAAGCCAGTGTTCACTTCCTCCGGATTAATCTTAATCGTACTTAGCTCGGTGGTGAGTTTTTGAACGCTCTCCTTTTTGGATAAAAATTGTTGATAGCGGTTTTCGTTCGCCAGGCCAAGTTGATATCCCTTTTCAGTCAGACGCATATCGGCATTGTCTTGTCTTAGCAAGATCCGATACTCCGCCCGGGAAGTAAACATACGGTAGGGTTCTTGTGTACCCTTGTTTACGAGATCATCTATCAATACACCGATGTAGGCTTCAGACCTTTTCAGAATAAGAGGATCTTGTTCTTTAATTTTTAGGTGAGCGTTTATACCTGCCATCAGCCCTTGACAAGCCGCTTCTTCATACCCTGTTGTACCGTTAATTTGACCCGCAAAATACAGATTATCAATTAGTTGTGTCTCCAATGACATCTTTAATTGGGTGGGCGGAAACCAATCGTACTCAATAGCATAGCCAGGCCTGAACATGCGGGCATTTTCGAAGCCAGGAATCTTAGTAAGTGCCTGATATTGAACATCTTCAGGTAAGGAAGTAGAGAAGCCATTAACATAAATCTCAACCGTATTCCAACCCTCCGGCTCTACAAATATTTGATGGCGTTCACGCTCAGCAAAACGATTAATCTTATCCTCTATAGAAGGACAATAGCGTGGGCCTAAACCTTGAATGCGTCCCTGAAACATGGGACTCTTATCGAAGCCTTCTTTTAGCTTATCGTGTACACTTTCATTAGTATAGGTAATCCAACAACTCATTTGTTTTGCTGGTGGGCGGCTTTCTTGGAGAAAGGAGAACTTGCCTGGAATATCATCTCCGGGTTGTTCTTCCATTTTAGAGTAATCAAGGCTTCTTCCATCTACCCGTGGAGGTGTACCCGTTTTCATTCTACCCGCTTCGAATCCAAGAGATCTTAATTGTTCTGTAATACCCGTAGATGCCTTTTCTGCACTTCTTCCTCCACCAAAGTTCTTTTCACCAATGTGAATGAGTCCGTTCAGGAAGGTTCCATTGGTTAGCACAACCGCTTTACAGGGTATGGTGATTCCCAGTGCGGTTTTTACTCCCACAACTCTTTTGTCCTTCACCACAATCTCACTTACCATTTCTTGCCAGAAGTCTACATTTGGTATGGCTTCTAAGGCTAGGCGCCACTCTTCAGCAAAGCGCATTCTATCGTTTTGTGTACGAGGACTCCACATGGCAGGGCCTTTCGAACGATTCAGCATTCTAAACTGAATCATAGACTTGTCGCTCACAATTCCAGACAATCCTCCCAAAGCATCTATTTCTCGAACAATCTGGCCTTTGGCCACGCCACCCATGGCAGGATTGCATGACATCTGCCCAATGGTGTTCATGTTCATGGTAACGAGCATCACCTTCGATCCCATGTTGGCAGCCGCTGCAGCTGCTTCACATCCGGCATGTCCGGCACCCACTACTATTATATCGTATTCTTTAAACATCTCTTTCTATGTTTCACGTGGAACTCTCCACCTCATGTTCACATTTACCCCTCCTAATTATAGGGTGGGTAGTATTTGTCTTTTAGCCTTTAAATCAATGTGCCGTTTCCCTTGTCCACAAATCCACAAGTTTATCCACATTGTGTTTAGTTCCACGTGGAACGGTAAATTCCTTATGCAAAGATAGACTGAGGATATGGATTAGACTAAAACCACTCATTTGTGAGTAAAGATGACCTAGCTGGCCTTTAGAATCTTTAGTCACGCAGATATTAGAATCCTCGTCTTTTCAGGTAGTAATCCTCCTTCTTTCGCATCTCAGCCTTTTGCTCGGGTTTCTTATCGCGGTAGCCAGCTAAGTGCAGAACACCATGGATTAATACTCTGTGCAGTTCATCTTCGAAGGATTTCGAAAACTTAATGGCGTTTTCCCGTACCCGATCAATGCTGATGTATATCTCTCCCTCTATAAGTCCTTCCTCTTCGGAAAGATCGAAGGTTATAATGTCGGTAAGTGTGTTGTGATTGAGGTATTGAATGTTTCGCTCCAAAAGGGATGCATCGGAACAGAAAACGTAATTGAGGTCTTTTAAGGTAAACTTCTCCTTTTCAATGGCAGCTTTAATCCATGCCTTTAGTTTTAGGCTCTGCTTTAGCTTGAAAGGAATCTCTTCTGTAAAGAAATGAATGCTGGGCATCAGGCGTTCATGTAGAAGCTCAACTCGACTTCCCGGCCTTTATCTCTAAAAACGACTTCATCAGAAAGGTTCTTCATGAGGAAGATGCCTCTCCCACCTGGTTTCTCTAAGTTTTCAGGCGCGGTAGGATCTGGCAATTCATGGAAATCAAATCCCTTGCCTTCATCCTTAATGGTAAACTTTAAAAGGTTTTCGTCTAGATCCAGGCTTAGGAATACGTTTTTAGAAGAGTCACTGGAGTTTCCGTGCTTGATGGCATTATTAACAGCTTCTGTTACGGCAATCATAATGTTGCCATAGATGTCTTCATCTAGGTGAAAGCGCTCTTTCGCATTATCGATGAAACTTTCAATCATCCTGATGTTCTCTGTAATAGACGGAATCTGAACACTAATGCTATTCATAGTTACTGGTCGCGCAATCGTTTAAAATACTCGTTCACTTCCTGCTTATAATAGGGTTGAAGCTTAGGAGGAACGGTTTTCAGCAATTCTACTTCTTTTTCCTTGAGGCGCAAATATTCCTCAAAGGCCTTGGGTATTTCTTTAGAATAGTCCTTTGCCGTCTCCCCTTTCCGTTCCTGATCTTCTTCTTGTTCACGCATCGACTGCTCTGTTTCCAGTAAACGCGTTTCAATCTCTTTCTGCCTACGGATTAACTGCTCAGTGAGTTGTTTGTTTACCAAGTCCATCTCGCTTTGCTCCATTTTATTCAAAAGATCTCCTCCGGGCATTTCCTTACCCTGTTGCTTCATTTTATCCTGAAACTCCTTTAAAGCTCTGCGAATACGCTCTTGTTCTGCTGCTGTTTTAGCCAATTCCTCAGAAAGCTCTTTGCCGGATTTGCCACCACTTTTTAGTTCCTGGATACGCTGGTTGAGTTGCTGCTGCATTTGTGAAAGGCTCTGTGGTTTGCCTTTCTTCTTTCCTTTGCCGGAACTTGGTTTGGCATTGGCCAGCATTTGCATCATGGCATCGAAATGGTCGTCCAACATAAGGGCCAGGTTATTAATGGAGGTCATGCTAAACTGCATTTCTGTCTGCGCTTGCGACCTGCGTCTTTCTTTGTTCGATTCAATGGCCTTGTCTAAATGATTGTTGAGCTCACCCACCTCTTTGGTGATGAATGAACCCATCATGGCATCGCGCTTTCCTAGAGCTAACAAGCTGTCCTCCAATATCTTAGCATCATCTTTGACCTTTATTTGCTGTTGCGCCAGGGTGTTAAAACGGGGGTCACTCTGATTGAGATCTTTAAAGGAATTGATAATGTTTTCCTCATCGAAGGAAAGCTTAATGAGTCCGTGAATGATCTGTCGCAGGCTCTCCATGTTTTCCATGTCCATCTCCATGCCCATGGCGCCTTGCATGCTTTCCATTTTCTTTTGCATCTCCTTCATTTCTTGAAGTGCTTTTTGTTGCGCTTCTTTTGACTTGCCTGGTTTGCCTTCTTCAAGCGATTCTTTGCTCTGTTGTTGTTGCTGTTCCACGTTTTGCTGCTGTTCCTCACTGGGCATTTCTAGATCGCTGCCTTGTACTTCTTTGTCCAACTCTTTTATCTCGTCCAGCTTCTTCTCTACCTCTTTAAATTCTTCCGCCAACTCCTCTTGTTTTTTGGCCAGCTCCTCGGTGCTTTTGGTGTCAGCGTTTTTGCCCTTGCTATCTTTTTCCGTCTTGTCAGTTTCTTGTATTAATTTTTCTTGCTCCTCCACTACTTTGTTCATCTCCTGCGCGGCCTGTTCCACTTTGCTTTCCAGTTGCAATTGTTTGAATAACTCGAGGGCACGGTCTAATTCCTTCTCCATGTTGCCGGAGTTTTGTTTCATCTGGTCCAGCAATTTTTCCATTTCACGGGAGTCTGCATTTTCCTTCAGTAACCTCTCAAGTTCTTCGAAAAGTTTTTTCGTCTCTTCATCCAACAACTCCTCCATGAGTTTTTGAATCTGCTCGGCTTTTTCTTTGATGCGCTCGCTCTCTTCTGTGAAGGCCTCTTTCTTATCCAGCAATTGCTGATTCTCTTTGTTCAATTCATCCAGCATTTTTTCTAATTCCTTTTTTTGCTGAACAATGTCTTCCAGTTTTTTCTTGTCCTGCCAGCTAAGACTTTGCTTGGATTTGAGTTGTTGAGTTACCTGCTCTAATTGCTTCTGTAACTCGGCAGCACGCTCTTGGCTCTGCGCAATTTTTTGTTCTGTTGCTTTTTCAGATTGACGGATGTTGGTTTCCAATTCCTCCTTGGTAGGAAGACCAAACGTGTAGGTAGCGGTTCGTGTGGACTTACTTCCATTCACGCCATCGTTATCCCATACCTCCAGATAATAACTAAGGTTCTGTCCGGCTTTTAGTCCAAGGGTATCTAATCTCCAATGAAAGAAGAAGTTTTGTTGAGACTGGTTAGTAACGATCGGAATGGCGATTTCACGTGGAGCCGTTTTTTTATTCTCATCGTCCAGCACCACCAGGTTGAGTTTACGTACTCCATAATCATCGCGCAGCGAACCACTCAGCGTAATGTGTTGATACAATACGGAATCTTTAAAATTCAAGACAGTGATTTCGGGATGCTTATCTTTTATCACATCGATGGTGTAGCGAATAAGATCTTTGTTCGCACCATTTTCATTGTTTAGAATCAGTTGGTACTCTTCCTGGCTGCGAAAGGCTTTTTCGTATGTAAAAAATTGATTGTCAGATAGTTGTAATTGATTTATGGTTTCTTGTGAAGAAAATTGTAAAAGGGCTTCTGCTGCATTTTCTGTAGAGACATTCCAGCGCACACTGGTTCCTTCCGGCACCTCTATGTTTCCGGCATTGTTTATTTTTTCGGATGTACGTTGCAAATAGCGAGGATAATTCAAGACTAATTCAAAGGCCAATAGTTCGGGTCGAGCTACTACTTCGATGGTATACACGTCAGAGAAGAAACCAGCGGCCTCCAGCTGGAAGGAGACATCGTTTTGCAATCGATCAAATTGGTAAGAGAAGGTTGAGTTTCCATTATTGACCATCTTCATACGCTGCTCACCCTGAAGAAAGAAAACTTCTTGGGGTAAGGCACTTCCCTGCAGACTTACCTGAAGAGTAAAATCTTCGTTAGCAAAAGTTTTTGTCGAAGGATTGTTGATGATAAAGGTAAAAGGCGCCTGCGGAGAGAAATGTTGATTGAAACGAAGGATGCGCTCGGAGCTTTGCGTAAGCACACTTTTGTTAATCAGGAGAATGGCCAATATGAGTCCAAGCGGGAGGGCCAGGTATTTCAAATAGCGTTTGTTCTCTCCCAACTTTATAATGGTGTCAAAAGAGAAGGGTTCAAACTCGAGTGCTTTTTGTTTGATGCTGGCCGCACCAAGAGGAGATGCTTCCGCCTGTGCGCGCAGCTGAAAGAAATTAACCAATCGGTCTTTCACCTGAGGCAATTGTTGACCAATGAGGCGGGCACTTTCCTCATCGTCCAGTCCTTTATTGGCAAACCAAAATCGTAAGGGCTCTTTCAAAAAATGATACAAGCAAAAAAGAGCAATGGCCACGAAGAGAATCAGCAGGGAGAAGCGCAAGGCGGAATCTAACCAGAAGGCGTACTCTACTAAGGAGGCAAAGAGGAAATAGGCAACAAGAATGGCGGCACTGAGCAAAGAGCCTTTCAGAAAAGTATTGAGGTAATACTTCCTGCGAAAATGCGCCACCTTTTCTTGAACGTGTTTTATTTCATCCCCCATTTTACGTGTATTGCGCAAACCTTTACTAATCAAAACGAAAAAGGAATAGCCTAAGTTTGTCCGATTCTAAAATTAACCACTTCCGCACGTATGTCAAGCAGAATGTGATAGACGCGACATTTCAACAACTACACTAAAGTAGTTCAAGCATAACCGGGCAATGATCAGAATGTCGGGCTTCCGGCAGGTGCACACAACGTTTCAGTCGACCCGAAAGAGATTGACTCGCCAACTGGTAATCAATTCGCCAACCCAAATTTTTCTTTCTGGCGCCTGCCCGATACGACCACCAGGAGTAGTGATGGGGGTCTTTGGTGAAATGTCGGAAGGCATCCACATAACCAAGGGTTAAAAATTTAGAGAACCACTCTCTTTCTGCTGGTGTAAAACCAGGCGTATTCCAATTGGTTATCGGGTTATGAATATCAATGGCCTGATGGCAAACATTGAAATCGCCATTGATAATGAGGTGGGGAATTTTCTTTTGGAGTTTTTTGATGTAGGCTGTAAAAAAATCCAGCCACTCCATTTTAAATTCTTGGCGTTCTTCGCTGCTGGAACCTGAGGGCATGTAGGTAGTAAGCACAGAAAAATCTTTGTAGTCTGCACGTAGCATTCGTCCCTCGTCATCGAATGGCTACACCGCTGTAGCCCTTTCTTTGGGCAGGATGCCAATAAATTTCGTAGCCCAATTTTTCAAAACAGGAAAGATCAACCTGATCCGTAAAGGCCTTCACCTCTTGCAGACAAAGCACATCTGCCTTGGTGGCGGATGCCCAGGAAAGGAAATCTTTTTGGAGTACAGCACGAATGCCGTTGATGTTGTAGGTAACAATTCGCATGTTATTCCTCTGGCATTTCTTCGTTGGGCTTGAGTGAATCAGGGAGTTGATACACCCAGCCATACTCTTTTTCAAAAAACTCAACTACGTGCATTTTCAACAGTGTTTCTTGTGAGAGCAGATCTACGTGTGGAAGTTTCTTGATCAACTTCCAATGAGGCCACCCGTGTTCGTCCAAGCCCTCTAATTCGTAGTAACCAGAAAGACTCAGCACCTTGCAGATGGCAATGTGCATGAGATCTTGTTTCTCTTCTTTTGAAAAATATTGAGGTCCTCTGCCGAGTTCTTGTATTCCAATAAGGAATAAAACACTATTCAAATCTTTTGGCCGCTTTCCCACGGTTTGTTGAAGGTGCTTCATCAAACCTGCCCACTTCCGATCAAAATCAAGATCGCGCTTATACATTCTTGCTTAGTTCATCCCAGTATTCAAAAGCCCTGCGCAGGTGAGGCACTACGATGGTTCCGCCTATCAAGGTAGAAATGCCCATGGCCTCTTGTACTTCTTCCGTGGTAAGACCAACCTCTTTGCATTTGCCTAAATGATAGCGCACACAGTCATCGCAACGCAAAACAAGCGAGCAAGTAAGACCGATCAGTTCTTTCGCTCTTACGTCCAGCGCTCCGGGGGCATAGGCGTTGGTGTCTAGGTTAAAAATGCGTTTGATAATCAAACTATCGGAAGCCATAATCCGATCGTTCATTTTGCTGCGGTAGCTATTGAAGTCTTCTACTAATCCCATTTTATTGTATCTTAAATCTCGAACAAATATAGAGTATCGTTGTGAAGTTCGCTGTCCAAGAAATCATTCAAGATTTACTAAGCCTTATTTACCCCAACCCCTGTTTGGCCTGTTTGAATGCGCTGGTAAAAGGAGAGGACATTATCTGTTCGCACTGCTTGTTGGATATGCCGAAAACAAATTTTCACAAACAAAGCATCAACCCTCTATACGACCGACTCTCCTTGCGCTTTCCCTTACGACATGCCTTCGCCTACTACTATTTTAAAAAGGGAAGTAAGGTTCAAGAATTACTGCATCAACTTAAATACAGGCAACACCCTGAGATCGGGCAAAAGATTGGACGCGTGCTGGCCCAGGAACTGGTAGACCAGAAATTAGAGAATGCTTTTGACTTAATTGTTCCGGTTCCTCTGCACCCAAGCCGGAAAAGAAGCAGGGGTTACAATCAGAGTGAAGAATTTGCCAAAGGTCTTTCAGAAGGCTTGCATATTCCGTATGTAGATAGCTTTATTAAAAGAACAGTTAAGACCCAAACCCAAACACGTAAATCCAAACTTTCGCGGTGGCAGAATGTGAGTGAGGTATTTGAAATGAAGAAGGACGAGGAGGTAAAGGGCAGGAGGATTTTGTTGGTAGACGATGTGATAACAACTGGAGCTACGCTGGAGGCCTGTTCCCTTTCCTTATTGAAAGCGGGCTGTTCCGAAATTTCCATTGCGTGTATAGCGATGGCGTAGACATAAAAAAACCCCGAAGATTTCTTCGGGGTTTTCCTATATAAGATGCTATAAAATCTAGTAGTTAGAACCAGCGCGAATCATGGAACAACGGAAACCGACTGTAGCAGTAGCAGAATCCTGATCTAAATATCTGCGTGTACCGGGTGACATCCAGTAGGCAACATCTTTCCAAGAACCGCCTTTGTACACACGTGCTTTATCCGTTACCAAAGAGAAGAAGCTTTCTGGATTTTTCTCAATGTTGTTATAACCGTTCTCGGAAGTATTACCGCTGGCTTTATCCAAGAAACCATCTCTACGAATCGGGTTCAGATCATCAAAATCCTGATAAGACATAGGACGGTACACATCCTGTACCCACTCACTTACGTTACCGGCCATGTTGTATAAACCGTAATCGTTAGGAGGAAACTCATAAATGTAAGAAGTGATCAAGGCACCATCGTTCAAACGGCCAGCTATACCGGCATAGTCACCGCGACCTCTCTTAAAGTTGGCTAGCATAAAGCCCATTTCTTTTCCGTAAGGATTACGCACCGCGTGACCATCCCAAGGATAGATGCGCTGATGGGTTTGCATTTCTTCTAACCACTGGGTTCCGATCATGGCTTGAGCGGCATATTCCCACTCAGCTTCTGTAGGCAAGCGGTACGAAGGAATTACAATACCTGATTCCAACGGAATGCGACCATCTGTTTCTGCGTATTCCTCACCAGCGTTTTGAGCCAAGGCTTTGTTTACGGCTAGCGTTCTCCACTCAGCATATCGGGAAGCTTGTGACCAGCTTACACCCACCACAGGGAAAAAGCGGAAACCAGGGTAGCGAAGGTAATGATCTACGTATGGATCGTTAAAGGCCAACTTGCTTCTCCACACCAAGGTGTCTGGAAGGGCACGCTGATAAGCCTCTTGTGTAGAGTCTTTTGCAAGGTTGTGAAGGTATTCTAACCAGTGGATGTTGGCAATTTCGGTTTCATCCATGTAAAAAGAAGCAACGGATACCGTTCTTTCAATGTTATCGCGAGAAGACATAACATCTTCTTCGAAAGAACCCATAACGGCACGGCCACCTTCAATAAAAACCATGTTTGGAGCATCGGGCTGGCCTTCAAAGGCATTTACCATAAATCCACCTTCATCCTCATTATTGTAGGCGAGACCGGTGGCGGTGCTCAATTGTCCGGGGTTCTGCGCAGTAGGCTTGCCGCCTCCTCCACCAAAAAGTGAACACCCTGTAAGTGCTGCGGAAGCACCTACTGTAGCAAAAAGAACTCTGAAAGAGTATTTCATTGGAGTTTTGATTTAAAAAGAAATGCTAATATAAAGATATCTGCAAAAGTTTTCCAAACGCAGAGGCTTAATTAAAAGCTTAAACCCATGGCAGTGAAACGGTCTAATGCTCAATCTATTGTTTTGAGAAAGCTCTTTCTCTGTTTGGGAAGAAAGCACCATCGGTAAATCGCCATAAACCTCGACAACCAGTAAAAACAAAGATTTTAGCCTTTGGCACGTTATTGCTATCAAGAGGTTCAAGTAAACGATCCTCTTATGTTCACGATAACGGATTTTAGGGTAATGCCTTTTCACAAAAAGTGTGATGTCATTACGTTTAATGGTACCTACATAGGGCAACGTATGTTGGGCGATTGCAAGGTGTTTCTTTACGACACAGGTGGTTTCTTCGCGGAGGTCTTCTACTCCCCCAGTTATCAAAAAGTGTTGATGATTAATGCGTTTGATAAAGCTATTGGCCTTGATCCTTATTTAGAGGAAATTTCTTTGGCTGATTTAAGCTCAAAAACATGCATGTGATTTAATAACTCAATAGCCTTATTAACATGATCGATTTGCTCCACCACCATCATAGCCTTACCACTTTGATCTTTGATCTTACACTGGCGTGGGTGTTGTTGAATGTAGGCCAGAATTTTTCCAAAAACATCCGAGCTAAAGTACTTGTCGTTGTTGCTAATAAAGTAGGCGCGTAAGCGCTCATTCTTAAGCGAGAGTTTTTCAAATCCGAGTTTCTCTCCCAACCAGCGAAGGCGCACTGTGTTCATCAATTCCTCTACGGGAACCGGAACAGGACCAAAGCGATCTTTTAACTCCTCTCCCATTTTCTGCAATTGCTCTTCGTTTTTGATGCTGTCCAGTCGCGAGTAGAGCCCAAGTCGTTCGCTGATGTTGTTCACATAATTATCCGGGATCAAAATCTCCAAGTCTGTTTCGATGATACAATCCTGCACAATGAGTTTGGCCCTTTCCGCCAGCTCTGTGGCAAAAAGATCTTTGAACTCAGTTTCTTTTAGTTCCTGAACGGCATCATCCAAAATTTTGTGATAGGTTTCATACCCGAGGTCATTGATGAAGCCACTTTGCTCGGCACCTAACAAATTTCCCGCTCCGCGAATGTCGAGATCGCGCATGGCTACTTTAAACCCATCGCCTAGTTCTGTAAATTCTTCTAAAGCAGCGAGTCGCTTGCGCGAATCGGCTGAGAGCACGGAGGTTGGTTGTGTGAGTAAATAACAGTACGCTTTTTTATTGGATCGACCCACACGACCACGCATCTGGTGCAGATCTGACAACCCAAACATGTGTGCCTGATTAATGATGATGGTGTTGGCATTTGGAATATCAAGACCGGATTCAATGATGTTTGTAGAAACCAGCACATCGTACTCACCCTCAACAAACTTGAGCATGGCCTTCTCCAATTGATGCCCTTCCATCTGTCCGTGGGCAATGGTGATGCGAGAATCAGGGACGAGTTTGTAAATAATGTTGGCAATGGCTTCAATGTCGCTTACGCGATTGTGCACAAAGAAAACCTGACCACCGCGTTTCAATTCATAACTAACCGCATCGCGGATAATGATTTCATTGAAGGTGTGGAGTTCGGTTGTTACGGGTTGGCGATTGGGGGGTGGTGTAGCAATGATGCTAAGATCGCGCGCGCCCATCAGCGAGAAGTGAAGTGTTCGCGGAATGGGTGTAGCCGAAAGCGTTAGCACATCCACATTCACCTTAATCTCTTTCAGTTTGTCTTTTGTTTTAACGCCAAACTTTTGCTCTTCGTCAATGATGAGCAGCCCTAAATTTTTAAACTCAATATCCTTGCTAACCACTCGGTGTGTACCAATTAATATATCCACCTTGCCTTCTTTTACACGCTTGAGTGTTTCCTTAATTTCCTTTTCACTTCTGAAACGAGAGACATACTCGACTTTGGCGGGCAAGCCCGAAAGTCTTTCGCTAAACGTTCGGTAATGTTGAAAAGCGAGAATGGTAGTAGGCACCAACACAGCAACTTGTTTGCTATCAGTCACTGCTTTAAAAGCTGCACGAATGGCCACCTCTGTTTTTCCAAACCCCACATCTCCACATACCAAGCGATCCATTGGATGTGCTTCTTGCATATCGCGCTTTACATCTTCTGTTGCTTTGGCCTGATCGGGCGTGTCTTCATAAATAAAGGACGACTCCAACTCTGCCTGTAAATAACTATCGGGAGAGAATGCAAAACCGGGGGCACCCTTGCGTTTTGCATACAGCGCGATTAACTCCTTAGCAATGTCTTTAACCTGTTTCTTTACTTTTGCTTTTTTATTCTCCCACTCCTGCGAACCAAGTTTGTTCATCACTGGCGGGGTGCCCTCCTTGCCGGTGTACTTCGAAATTTTATGAAGGGAGTGAATGCTGAGGTAAAGCAAATCGTCATCGCGATAAATAAGGCGAATCGCTTCTTGCTCGTGACCGTTTACTTCTTTCTTTTCTAAGCCAGCAAACTTGGCGATGCCATGGTCGATGTGGGTTACAAAATCTCCCGGCTGTAGCGTGTATAACTCTCGAAGCGTAAGCGCCTTTGATTTAGTATATTTTTCTTTTGCGCGAAAACGATGAAAGCGTTCAAAGATCTGATGGTCGGTATAGCAGACAAGCTTTAGCGACTGATCGATAAAGCCGGCCCGCAAGGAAAATTCGAGCGGCTGAAAACTCACCTGCTTATTGATTTCTGAAAAGATTCCTTGTAAGCGTTCCAGTTGTCGGGGTGCGTCTGATGCAATGAAGTTGCCAAAACCTTTGTCGTGTTGTTCTACCAGATTGGCCGCGAGTAAATCAAAATTTTTATTGAAGGACGGTTGTCCTGCCGCTTTGTACTCGACTACCTCTGCGTTTTTAAAATAGGCACGGCTTCCAAACTCAATTCGTGTAAAGGCTTGTGCTTGTTTTAAAAATGTGGAGGCTGAAGTAAAAAGTTCCTCTGGGGGTAAAACGACAGTAGCTTTTCCTTTGGTGGTTTGGGTGTGCGCCTGTCTGGCTTTGTCAAAAGTCTTCTCTAACACATCCAACACAAGCTGAACATCTTTAAACCAAAGTTTTGCTTGGGGAGCAATAAACTCCAGCAGTGATTGACGTTCTTCTTTTACTAAGGTGTTTTGGAGATTAGGCACCAAGTTCACAGACTCCAGTGTATCCACGGAAAGTTGTGAGCCAGGTTCAAAAGAGCGAATGCTGTCGACTTCGTTGCCAAATAATTCTATCCGGTACGGCAATTCGTGAGAGAAGGAATAGACATCTACAATACCACCCCGTACTGCAAATTGTCCGGCTTCGTATACGAAATCTGTTTTTTCAAAATCAGCATCGTGTAAAAACTCCTCTAAGAAGGCAACATCTAGTTGTTCACCTTTAGCAATCGTAAATGTTTTGGAGGAGAGCGAACGCCTGGTAATTACTTTTTCTCCTAATGCCTCCGGATAAGTAACAACAATTTCGGGGCGTGTTTTCGTAGCCAGTTTATTGAGCGTTTCGGTTCGCTGCAACACATTGGCATTTTCTATTTCATCGTACTCGTACGGACGCCTGTAGGAAAGTGGAAAGAAAAGAATTTCCCGACCCAATAAGTTTTGCAGGTCGTTTAAGAAATAGTTTGCCTCTTCACGCTCCTGTAAAACGATCCAGTAATCTTGTGGGTGAAGCTTGAAACAGGCTGCAATCAAAACAGCATCTAAACTTCCTTGTAATCCTTTGAGGCGAAGGCTGGAGGCATCGGACGCTTTGATTCCTGCGGCCAAAGTCTTCACCAAACCATCCGCGGTATAAATGCTTAAAAAGTCGTTCGCCTTCACAGAGTATTCAACAGGGCCACAAAGATAGGAGCCCTTCGTTATCCAACGTGGTGGCCCCACTATTTTTCTGTTACTTTACAGCAATGGATTTTTTAAAACTTCTATTGCGCTTTGCTTCGATAACCTCCATTCTTCTGTTGGTGTTAGGGTTGTATAAACCCTGGGTGGTGTTGTGGTGGGAAGACACACAAAATCGAAAAAAGGTAGTGTTGCTATACGGAAGCGTGGCTCTTACACTCTGGATTTTGCACCTCCTTGTATAAGTTATTGAAGTCTTGAACAAAGCGCCAAATGCTTTGCAGTCTGTCCGGAAAAACCAATCAGGTATTTCTCTCCTCCATCCTTCAACTTCAATTTTTTCTTGAGCTCTTCTGGCTTCAGCGGATAGTTTCGTGTCAACACATTTGCTTTTGCCTCTGGCAACAGGGCATGAACACTTTTGGTATCGGCTTTTACCAAAGTCTCCAGTTTAAAAATTCTTCCGGGAAAGGATGTATGCAGCGTGTGCGAAGTATAAAGATGTGTGCTGGGTGCCAGCTTGAAAAGATCAAAAGTCTTGGCGATAGTTTTAAAAGCACCCGCCTTCAGAATAGCGGAATTGGGTTCGTACAAATATTGGCCGGGTTCGCCAAACTTCACCTGAGAGGCCTGCTCGTTTTTTTGTGTAAAGGAAAAGGAAGAACGTTCTTCCCCAAAATTGTTGAGAGAGACAGCTTTAATTTCAGGATCTCCTGCAAAGCCTCTTTCGCACCAAAACAACACTTCCTTGCACTCATTTTCAACGGCCACCACAAATACCTTTCTTACAAATTGAAGCTGATGAAGCGCCATGCTAATATCTAACAAAGGAGCCGCCTTGATCAACAAGTATGTGCCAAGGGAAAACAGTTTGTGTTGAAGCGTTTCAATATTGGGCTCACAGTCGGCAAAGGCAAAAACCTTTTGCCCGGCTTTTCTGCGGGCAGGATCAATATAAAACACATCTACTTTTTCTTGAAAACTATCTACCAGCACCTCTGCAGTTTTGCTTTCATAGGAAATAGTAGAAGCTCCTAACTGTTTGTGGTTGTGTGCCGCAATTCTCTGAAGTTCGGAATCGGGTTCTACATGGATGACCGTATTAGCAACACGACTTAAAAAGAAACTGTCGACTCCAAAGCCACCGGTGAGGTCAATAAGAGAGGTTTTACTCCTAACATTGGAAGCAATAATTTTTGATTTAAAGATGGCTGTTGCCTCAGAAGAGCTTTGCTCCAAATTTAAAGAAGCTGGATAGAGAATATTTTTGCCTTGGTAATAGGAAGGAAGCTTTGTCCTGGCTTTTTGCCTACCCAAAATTTGAGCAGCCAATAGGCTTGAAGGAATGTTATGCAAGCTTTTTTGATGCAGGCTGACAGAGTGCGCATCGACCTGTTCATTGTCGAAAATAAACTGTTGAACGTCCTGTTGCAGCAAGGCTTGCCAAATATCCATGCTGTAAAAATAAAGCCCACGCACATGCGTGGGCCATTACCTGTAAAATAAAAGAAAATTTATAAAAGGCCTGTGTTAAGAATGAGGGCAATAATGGCAATACAAATCGCGATAATAAAAATTACGCGCTTTGCGATCCGGAAGGAATTATTGATGTATTTAAAATAAGATCGAAAGACCAATGATTGACAGAAAAGACAGCTGATCAAAAAAATGGTTGTTAACAAGGGACTGGCGTATGAAGCCAAGGCAAGTACGATTGCAAGAATGCTAGCAGAATCCAAGGAGTTTATTCTCCTCTGAACGTTAAGAGCAATAGTTGAATTCATGGGGCTGAAAGGTTTACTGGTCTGAATGCCAAAATTAGGCCAAAGTAACCTGGCCAAGTCTAAAAACACCGTTTAGAAAAGTTTAATGCCCTGTAAATGAGCTATCTACTTAAAATAATCTAAGTAAAAACACCTATTGGTCTTGTAGACTATTCAGACGTTTTTTGAGTGAAAAAAAGATGTTTCGCAAATAAACCAAGAGCCCCATGCCTTGGGATATCAGCAACACAGGATCAAAACGGTGTAAAGCATAGGCAACTACTAGGATAGAGGCCACAGCACTAATCAACCAAAAGCCAAAAGGCAATACAGACTCTTTCTCTTTTTCAGAATGATACCACTGATACAGGTACCGAAGGTTGAGCATAAACAAACCAAGCGTGCCGAGTAAGACCCACACATTAATGAGTGCATCGCTGCTGAAAAGTGAGTGGAGGTCCGTGTCTTTTGTAAGGATCCAGATCCAGGCTAATACTGGAAGACTCAAGAGTAATATCCGCAAAGGTAAAATGAGGCCAGCCCAGGCCTGCTTAAGTTGAAGATTGCGGATGTAGATGTAATAGGAAAACGTCTGCCCCAGAATGATTACTACATCGTGGCGGAGAATACCGTAGGTTAAAAAGAGAAAGGAGGCGAGCAAACTAAGCTGCCAAAAGATAACAGGCGACAAAGAGCGTCCTGCTTTTTCAGAAAGATAGAGTTGAATGAGTAAGCGTAACCCAAAAATGCCTTGCGCGAAGAAACCTAAACCAAACAACCAGTATTTTTGTACGAACTCCATGAACGGGCAAAGGAACAAAGAAGATTTTAAAGGTGCGGCTGGTTTTTTTGGAGCCATTCAGGCGGCCGAAAAAAACAAGAAGCTATCCATTGCCATCGTTGAAAAAACAAGCAAGATCTTATCGAAAGTGAAAGTTTCTGGTGGAGGCCGTTGTAATGTTACGCATCATTGCTTTGAAGCGAAGTCGCTAGCAGCGCATTACCCTCGGGGAGAAAAGCCACTGCGCGAACTTTTTAAAACCTATCAGGCAAAAGATGTGGTGGAATGGTTTGAGAAGAAGGGAGTGAAGCTGAAAGCAGAAGCAGATGGTCGCATGTTTCCTGTTACAGACGATTCGCAAACAATTATAGATTTATTTTTGCGAGAAGTAAGTGCGCATAAGATAGAAGTGCAGCGAAACAAGGCTGTTACTAGTCTTCAGAAAAGAGATGCTCACTTCGTTGTAGAATTTGAAGACAAAACCACATTAAAGGCAAAGAAAATTTTAGTCGCTAGCGGAGGCCACGCTAATCCACAGGCGTATGCTTGGCTATCTTCTACGGGTCATACAATTGATTCACCGATTCCCTCTCTTTTTACCTTCAACGATTCCACCAAAGCATTTAAAGAACTGATGGGTATAGCGGTACCCAATGCATATGTTAGGATTGTAGGAACAAAATTTAGTCAAAAAGGACCCTTATTGATTACCCATTGGGGCTTAAGTGGTCCTGCTGTTATAAAACTATCAGCGTGGGCGGCAGAATATCTTCATGAGAAAAAATATGAGTTTGTAGTGTTGGTAAGCTGGATTGGAGATGTGAAAGAAGAGCAACTTCGTGAACAGCTGTTGGCCTATAAAAGCAAACACATCAAACAGCGTATTGCGGGCAACCCGCTTTTTGAATTGCCTCAACGCTTATGGAGTAAGCTATGTGACTTGGCCGAGATTGAAGAAGAGAAATTATGGGGCGACCTAGCTCTTAAAAATTTGAATAAGCTCTTGGAAAATCTAATTCGTTGCCGGTTTGATATCAAAGGAAAGACAACCTTTAAAGAAGAGTTTGTGACCTGTGGAGGTGTACCCTTGAACGAGGTAGAAATGAGTACAATGGTCAGTAAACTTATTCCTGATCTCTTTTTCGCGGGGGAAATACTAAACATAGATGGCGAAACAGGCGGCTTTAATTTCCAGGCGGCTTGGACGACTGCTTATGTAGCAGCAAGCACGATTGCAAAAGCATAAAAATGGTACATCTGTTTTTATTCCTTGGGCTTGCCTATATATTCGCACTGACTAATAACCCCAATTCAATGAAAAACATATTATTTTTTGCAGGCTTACTGCTCGCCACAGTATGCCTTGGTCAAAAGTACAGTGGAGATTCCTGGGCTAACGTAAAAGCCAATGGAGGGAAACTGACCATCATTTACTACGAGCAACCTGGTTTAATTTACAAGGATGCCGCTACTGGTAAAATGAAAGGTGTGTGCGCTGATATTCTGGATGACTTCGCGAAGTTTGTTCAGGAGAAGTACGGAAAGAAACTCGAACTAAATTACGCTGGTCAAGAGCAAGTGTTTCCTCAATTTTTGTCAATCACTCAGACCACCCCAAATATTATGGGCGTGACGAACGTAACCATTACGGATGAGCGCAAGAAAATTTTGAAGTTCACGCCTTCGTTTATGACAAATCCTGTGGTGATGCTCACGCACAAGGATGCACCAACCATTAGCACTACTGCGGAAATTGGGACGGTAATGAAAGATTACAGCGCGAAGGTAATTTCAGGAAGTACGCACGTGAAAGTGATTGAGAAAATTAAAAAAGATAATGCGCCCGGATTAAAGGTAACCTATGCAAACTCCGGTGGAGAAATTCTGAAAGAGCTTTCCGGAGGTCCTAAGTTTTTTACCGTACTCGATTTTACAGAATACATTGATGCCACCCGCAGACAACTACCGGTGAAAAGACAGAGCATCAATTTTGGAGGAGCAGAAGAGTTGGCCTTCATTATGGCGAAGCATACTGACTGGGACCAACCCTGGAATGAGTTTATGACCATGGATTACAAAAAGAGTGTTCGCTACCGTAAAATTATCGTTGATAATTTGGGAGCAAATTTTCTTGCCATCTTGAAATACTAAGAGGTACACCAAATAGAAGTCCCGTCAAGTGTATACCTGACGGGACTTTTTGTTTTATAGCTTGACCGGTGATCTTTATTTTACAGCAAGAACATTTTCCATGAGGTACTCTGCAATTTGTACTGCGTTGGTGGCAGCACCCTTTCTAAGGTTATCGGCCACCACCCACATGTTAAGTGTGTTGGGTTGAGACTCATCTCTGCGCAAGCGACCCACAAAAACCTCGTCCTTTCCTTTGCTGAACAAAGGCATCGGGTACACATTATTCTTTGGATCATCCTGTACTATGATACCAGAAGTCTTTGTTAACAGGTCACGCACTTCTGCTAAATCATAGTCATTGTAAAACTCTGCATTCACCGCCTCGCTGTGTCCTCCCATGGTGGGGACACGCACGGTAGTAGAAGTAAGCCCGATGGTTTGATCGCCAAGAATTTTGCGCGTTTCATTCACCATCTTCATTTCTTCTTTCGTGTAGCCATTGTCCTGAAACACATCAATGTGAGGCAAGGCGTTCATGTCGATCGGGTGTGGATACACTTTTGCACCGTCAATGCCTGCACGTTCATCCATCATTTGTTGCACGGCATCTTTGCCTGTTCCGGTTACAGACTGATACGTAGAAACCACGACACGCTTTAATTTATACTTGGTATGCAAAGGCGCTAAGGCTAACACCATTTGTATGGTGGAGCAATTGGGGTTGGCAATGATTTTGTCATTTTCTGTTAGCTCTGATCCATTGATTTCAGGAACTACCAGTTTTTTAGTTGGATCCATTCTCCAGGCAGAAGAGTTATCGACAACCACCGTTCCCTTCTCGGCAAACTTAGGCGCCCACTCCAGCGAGGTATTACCACCAGCAGAAAATATCGCCACATCTGGAGCCAGGTTACAAACCTCTTCCATGCTCTTAATAGTATATTTCTTGCCCTTAAACTCCATGCTTTGACCTACCGATTTGGCGGAGGCCACCAGATACAATTCATCAAAAGGAAAGTTTCTTTCCTCTAATACCTTCAATACTTCCTGGCCTACCAATCCGGTAGCGCCTACTAGCGCGAGTTTCATAATTGGGTTTGATAAAATAAAGGACAAAATTATTAGATTTGGTTAAGACCTCGTTGTGTATGCACAAAATCTTTTGGCTGCTGTTCGCAGCGGCCCCCATGAACACATTCTGTCAGGTAACAGATGATTTTTCTGATGGCGACTTTACATCCAACCCAGTATGGACGGCTGACAACAACACTCATTGGACCATTTCCTCAGGACAATTGAGGTCCAATTCTCCTACACCCAGCTCTACGTTCTACATCACAACCACCTCTTCCATCGCTACAGAGGCCCAATGGAATTTTACTATACACCTTCCATTCAATACCTCTAGTGCTAATTATGTCGATGTCTATCTTATGTCTGAGCAGGCCAACCTGACCAGCGCAAGTAACAATGGCTATTTTGTAAGGATTGGTGGAACAAGTGATGAGGTTGGATTATGGAAGATGATGGCCGGCACCGCCAGCCCGCTGATTGATGGGGTTAATGGGATAACGAACACAAGTAATAATTTGATGCGCATTTCAGTGACTCGGGATGCCGACAATGTATGGACCCTTCAGCGCGATGTAGGCCTTACGGGCATATACTTTACCGAAGGCACTGTGATGGATGCTACGTTTTTGAACACAGCTTTTTTTGGTATTCGCATCACACAATCCACCAGTAGCTTTCACACCAAACACTACTTTGACGATTTTTATATCGGGGGTTTAGTGACTGACACAAATCCACCAAGTATTACCAGCGTCACACCCATTTCAGACAAGGAGTTAGAGGTTTTCTTTTCGGAAAAGATAGAGCGTTTGTCAGCAGAAAATTTTGCTAATTATTCAGTTAATCAGGGTGTGGGTTCTGCCACGGAAGCACTTCTTCAAGAGGATGAAAGAACTGTTCTTCTCCTTTTTTCAAGCAACTTTCCGAATGCAGACACAAGCCGTTTAACGGTAAGCAATGTGGAGGATCTTCTTGGCAACAAACTGCTTTTGGAAGAAATGAAATTTTTTTCATTTCGACCTGTTCCGGCTCTTGGGCGAGACATTATCTTTTCGGAAATATTTGCTGATCCGAACCCAAGCATGGGTTTGCCAGAAGGTGAGT
>LNEN01000251.1 GCA_001464155.1 Cytophagales bacterium Ga0077538
TTAATTTTTTGCATCAGGTAGTTCAGCCCCATATTCGCAAAGCAAACATCGTAGGCTATTCGCTGGCCTTTCACTTCTCGAGATAGGTTGGCGATACCCCCCAGGTTCAGGCAAATATCATATTGATGAAAGAGCAATTGATCCCCGATAGGAACTAAGGGTGCTCCTTGTCCACCCTTAGCAACGTCCAGACTTCGGAAATCATAAATCACGGGTACACCAGAAGCAGCATGCAAGGCATTACCATCGCCTAACTGAAAAGTAAAGCCTTTACTTGGCTGATGAAAAATTGTGTGCCCATGAGAAGCGATGAAATCAATTTTTCTTAAGGAATTCGCATGTACGAATTTCTTCACCTCCGTTCCAAGATAATTTCCATAAGCATGGTGCAAATTCATCAGCTCTTCTCCGGCATACGTGTGGGCTTCACTCAGCTTTTTTTTCCAGGAAGAGGAGTACCGAAGGGTAGTGGCTGCGTGAATAGTCTGTGTCCATCCTTTTTCTTTTTTTATGAAAGTGCAGCAGGCAATGTCCAGGCCGTCTAGCGAGGTGCCCGACATTAACCCAATTACTTTATACTTGGCAGGAGAATCTTTACTTTTGATGTTCACGATAGTGGAATGAAGAATCTGGTTGTAGATATTGGAAATACAAGTGCTAAAGTAGGCATTTTCAAGAAGGAGGAATTGCTGGAGGAAAGAGTGTTTCAGGATGAGGAAACGTTAGAGGCTTTTATTAAATCTGTTCAAGCCGATGCGATTCTTCTTTCCTCTGTGCGCTTGCAGCCAGCGTTGCTGTTGGAGAGAATCTATCAGATACCCATCCGCTACTTGCTAACACATACGCTTCCTTTGCCTATTGTAAATGCTTACGCCACACCAGAAACACTCGGTATGGATCGCCTGGCAGCGGTATGCGGAGCCAGAAGCTTGTTTCGAGACCAGCACTGCTTGGTAATTGATAGCGGCACCTGCATTACCTACGATTTTATTGATGCGTCTTCGGTTTATCAGGGTGGAGCCATTTCTCCAGGTCTTAACATGAGATTGCGCGCCATGCATGCCTTCACGGCAAAATTGCCCTTGGTGGAGGTGCAAGATGTGCCCCTGATAGGCAATAGTACTGTGACGTGCATGCAAAGTGGTGCATTAAATGGTATGCGAGCAGAAATAGAAGGCACTATAGAGCGTTATCAGCAACATTATGCCGAATTGCGGGTGATATTATGTGGAGGAGACACGCATTTTTTTGAAAACAGCCTGAAAGGGACCATATTTGCGGTCCAAAATCTGGTTTTGAGAGGATTAAACAGCATTTTATTACACAATGTCAGTCAGTAGAGGGGTTTTTATATGTTTTTCGTTGATTTTATTGGCGAACATTGGTGTTTACGGACAGGCAGCTAATAGCCCTTACACAACATTCGGCATTGGTGAGAACTACGGCAATGCCCTGGCAAATAATCAAGGGATGGGCGGTTTGGGCATAAGTCAGCCTCAATACTGGTATCTCAATAATCAGAATCCTGCCTTATTGATCTACAATACTTTTACTGTTTTTCAAGCAGGAATTGTGGGTGAGCAGTTGAAGTTCAACAACGGAACAACAACCGGAATGACACGAGGTGGCAACATGAACTACCTGGCTATCGCTTTTCCGGTTAAGCACTTGAAGGTTACGACTTCTCTGGGTTTAATGCCATACACCAGTGTAAACTTTAATCTCACGTATCCAGAAACAGTGGATGATGCCGCAACAGGTCAGGTAATCGATACGGTATCGGTGTCGGAGCAGGGCAACGGAGGCTTAACTCAGTTTTATTGGTCTACTGGTTTTAGAGTGATGAAAAATTTATCACTCGGAGTAAAAGCTAGTTATGTCTTTGGTTCTGTTTCTAATTTAATTTATAAGGATATTCCCATTGAAGGCCAATCCATTCCAATTGTTTCGGGATACAACCAAAATGCTTACTCCAAGGGATTTTTATTAGGAGGAGGCTTGTCCTACAGCAAAGACTCCTTGTTAAATGGTGAATATCGGTTCAGTCTTGGTGCTATCTATGACTTTGGTGGCAATATCAAGTCAAAGCGCGATGAAGAGTTCTTCTCGCTAAATGCCATTAATGGTGACACACTTCTTACACCGGTTTTGAATACCTTAGAAGGCCATATCACCTTGCCCGCTGGTTTTGGTGGCGGGATAGCTTTTGCCAAAGAAAGAGTTTGGTCTATTGGATTCGACTATTATTATCAGGACTGGAATGCTTTCAGGTCACTTAGCAGAGTAGAAGATGATTTAGGAGAAGCATGGAAAATGGCCTTAGGAGGAGAATATACTCCAGATTATGCCGCCACTGATTTTTTTAAAAGAGTAACGTACCGCATTGGGGTTAGTAAGGCGCCTTTTTTCGCGAACGGTAAGAAGGTAGATGATTTTGGCATTAATTTTGGGTTCTCATTGCCAGCAGGCCGCTCGAGCATCGATATAGCGCTCAAAGCAGGTCAACGAGGGAGTGTAACCGAAAACGGATTAAAAGAAAATTACATTAAGGCCTATTTAGGTGTTACCCTTAATGATCAATGGTTTGTTAAAAGGAAGTTTGATTAGATTTTAGAAACATGAAAAAGAATGTACTGAAAGTGGCCCTCGGTTTAATCGCGTTTGTTAGCGCAGAAACTGCCCAGGCACAATGTAAGGAATGGAAATGGCCAGAAGACAAGGCAACAGCAGAAGAAAAAAATGTACTGTATACAGATGCTGTGAAGAACGGTCATTACAAGCAGGCAGTCGCTCCTCATCAGTGGCTGTTGGTGAACGCTCCTAACCTGAACACCAGTATCTATATTAATGGTGCTGAAATGTTTGATAAGCTGGCAGATCAGGAGAAAGATGCTGCTAAAAAGCAAGTGTATGTAGACTCTCTTATGATTGTGTACGATATGCGTATTGCGAACTGCGGAGAAGAAGTTGCCGTGATGAATCGCAAGGCCATTTCTTTCTACAAGTTTAACCTGAACGGTCCTAAAGCACCAGAGGTGCTAAGTTTGATGGACAAGACTTTTGAAATAAGTGGAAACAATGTCAGCGATGGTTTATTGATCCCGTACATGCAGGCTGTTAAAATCAATGCCTTAAAATTTAAAACCCTAACCGAAGATCAGATTCTGCAGCGTTACGACCTGGTGTCTGCCGTGATTGACGCTAAAATTAAAAAAGCGCAAAGCGAAGCAAAGCCCGTTGACAAGTTGAAGAAAACAAAGGATGATGTAGATGCGATTTTGATAACCATGGTGAAGGTAGATTGCGATTTTGTTCGCAAGAACCTTGCGCCTAAGTTCAAGCAGAATCCAACGGATATCGTTTTAGCTAAGAAGATCTTCGGTTTCATGTTACAAGGAAAATGTACCGATGATCCTCTTTGGTTAGAAGCCGGTGAAGCCATCCACACTACAGAAAAGGATTTTGGTTTGGCTAAAAATCTTGGTGTTCGTTACTTAACGGTAGATAATGTTGAGAAGGCAGACTACTACTTAAAGGAAGCACTAGGCTTGGCAAGCACACCTGCAGAGAAGGCAGACATTTTACTTCTTCAGGGAAGTATCGCCTCCAAAAAAGGTAGCAAAGGAGAGGCGCGTGAATTGTACCGTCAAGCAGCTGCGGCAGATCCTTCTAATAAGGATGCCTACGAGAAAATTGGTGATCTGTACTTTAACAGCTTCAACGATTGTTCTAAGAAGGAAAACCAGGCCGATGACCGTGCTGTGTACTTAATTGCCTACGACTATTATGCAAAGGCAGGGGCTTCACAAAAAATGAGTGCGGCCAAAGCATCTTTCCCTTCTAAGGAAGATATCTTCTTAGTGAACTACACTGCTGGTCAGTCAATCCGTGTAGGCTGCTGGATTGGTGAGAGCACAACCGTTAGAACACGTGATTAATTTACTTAAATAGAAAAGAGCCATCCTGAATTTTTGGGATGGCTTTTTTATTTGCAGCCTATGAAAAACATCCTTTTCCTATTACCCGTGCTGGTTTGTTTTGCCTGTGGCAAGGCAGAACTAAAAGAGCCTGTCATCTATGAAGGTCCTTTGCGGGAAATAGAAAATATGGATTTATTTTACAGCGAAAACAGCTCTGTAAAAGTGAAAATGAAGGCTGCTTTGGTCTATGAATTCACGAATGGTGATCAGGAATTTCCGAAGGGTATTTACCTGGAATTTTATGATGCCTTCGGACAGCTTGAATCTACCCTTTCTGCCAATCATGCTTTTTACTTTAAAGCGGATAAGCAGTGGCGCGGCAGAGGCGATGTGGTGGTGAAGAACCTGTTGAAACAGGAGCAACTGAATACAGAAGAATTGTTTTGGAAGCCGGAACAAGAAAAAATATTTACCGACAAGTTCGTGACCATACGTCAGCAAGGAGATGTGATTTATGGAGAAGGCTTGGAGGCAAAACAGGATTTAGCAGACTTTGAGATTAAGCGTGTAACGGGAGATTTTGAAGTAAAAGATGATGAATTATGAAGCTGATTGATGCCATTTTACTTTCTGCCTCTGTGGCGTTTTTTATCATGGGGCTTCATCAAATCATGACCTATGGTTTCGCCAATGGGTATTGGGCCGTTATGATCTCTACCGTGTTGTTTTTTACTTTGGTGTATAGACGTGTAACTGGCAAGCGAAATGAAGAAGCCAGCAAGTCAACGCCTTCTCAAAAGAAAACAGCAAAGCGGAAATAGTTACTGTTTCACTATTTACAATAACTCTCAATTGAGAATCTTGCTTTAGGGTCGCCCAACTCAACTGCTTTACGCCAGTCTGTACAGGCTTTGGTTTTCTCTTCTAATTGATAATAGAAATTACCACGCTGCTTGTAGTAGGAGGCATCCTTGGGATCAATCCGAATGGGATCATCGAGGTCGGAGATGGCTGCT
>LNEN01000252.1 GCA_001464155.1 Cytophagales bacterium Ga0077538
ACCAACGGCTCTAGCACAATGTAAATAATAAATCCCCGAAAGGAAATACCTAACGGGGATTGTGGAAATATTGTGGGAAACTAAATAGGCTTACTGAGCCTCTTGGTTTCTAAGGTTCTGAATATAAGTAGCCTTAATGATTTGGCTTCTTCTTGTAATAGAAGGCTTCTCGAAAGCAGTGCGGCTACGTAATTCACGCAAAACACCAGTTTTTTCAAACTTTTTCTTGAAACGCTTTAGGGCCTTATCAATTGACTCGTTCTCCTTAATGTTGATAATTAGCATGTTCTTCTTTATTAGGGCTGCAAATATAGGTCTTTGATGCTCAATTCTGCAAATTTATTTCAGAAGAGCACGTGAGATTACCAATTTTTGGATCTCTGAGGTACCCTCGCCAATGGTAGAGAGTTTAGCATCACGGTAGTACTTTTCGGCAGGGAAGTCTTTGGTATAGCCATACCCTCCAAAAATCTGCACGCCTTCCGTTGCAATTTCTACGGCAATTTCTGATGCATAGAGTTTAGCCATGGCTGACTCTTTATTCACATTATGACCCTTGTTTTTAAGATCAGCTGACCGGTAAATAAGAAGTCTTGCCGCCTCAATTTTAGTTGCCATATCGGCCAATTTGAAGGCTATTCCTTGAAATTTGGAAATGGGCTGATTGAACTGATGTCTTTCCTTAGAATATTGTAGAGCCGCTTCATAGGCTCCCATGGCAATGCCTAAGCTTAAGGAAGCAATGGAAATACGGCCCCCATCCAATATTTTCATGGATTGGATAAAACCTTCTCCCTCTTTGCCAAGCATTTGAGATTTATGAATGCGGCAATCCTGAAAAATCATTTCAGCAGTTTCAGAAGCGCGCATACCCAATTTATTCTCCTTTTTGCCTGCTGAAAAGCCTGGAGTGCCTCTTTCAACAATGAAAGCGGTCATTCCGTGTGAATCGCCCACCTCTCCGGTACGCACAATTACCACCGCTACATGGCCTGACTTGCCATGGGTGATAAAGTTTTTGGCACCATTCAATATATAATAGTCACCATCTTTCACGGCCACCGTCCGCATGTTTCCGGCATCAGAACCAGTGTTTGGCTCTGTTAAGCCCCAGGCTCCAATCCACTCTCCAGTTGCTAACTTGGGTAAATATTGTTCCTTTTGAGCCTTATTTCCAAAGGAAAGGATGTGGCCTGTACACAAAGAGTTATGTGCTGCCATAGAAAGACCGATGGATCCATCAATTTTAGAAAGCTCGACAATGGCTGTTACATACTCTAAATAGCCAAAACCAGAGCCTCCGTATTCCTGAGGTACCAAAACCCCCATCAGTCCCAATTCGCCCATTTTGTGGAACAGGTTTATAGGAAACTCCTGGGATTCATCCCATTCCATCATTTTTGGCTTTATCTCTTTTGCGCCAAAATCACGCACCATTTGTGCAATCATTCTCTGGTTTTCGGTCTCATCAAACGAGATGGCCGTATTGTTTTCAACAAGTGTTTCCATGTCTAGTAATAAAAAGGGATACGAAGGTAGGCAGAGATTAAATAAAAACAAACGAATGTTAGTTTGGCTATTTATGATGGCTCCAATCCGTGATGCCGATCATTATGTGGCAGTGTTTAATTCCGTAATTTTGGGGTTCTATTAATCGAATAACATGAAGATTGCTGTTGTTGGAACTGGCTATGTGGGCCTTGTAACAGGGACTTGCTTTGCCGAAACAGGAAATACTGTGACCTGTGTTGACATTGATAAGGAAAAGGTAGACAAGTTAAAAAGTGGTAAAGTCACTATTTATGAGCCTGGCTTGGAGCAAATTTTTGAACGGAACATAAAACAAGAGCGCCTTTTCTTTACTACCGATCTTGCGGAAGGCATAAAGGATGCAAAGATTATTTTCCTGGCCTTACCTACCCCTCCTGGGGAAGATGGCTCAGCTGATCTGAAATACATTCTAAAAGTATCGGATGATTTAGGTCCCTTATTGAAGGATTACACGGTCATTGTTGACAAGAGCACGGTGCCGGTGGGCACAGCCGATAAAGTTAGAGAGCGCATTGCGGCTAAAGCAAAAGTTGAATTCAGTGTTGTATCGAATCCGGAATTCTTGCGTGAGGGAGTTGCGGTTGAAGATTTTATGAAACCCGATCGGGTCGTAATTGGTACTACTTCAGAGAAAGCGAAGAAGGTGATGGAGCAATTGTATGCACCCTTTGTGCGTCAAGGCAATCCCATCATTTTTATGGACGAGCGTTCGGCAGAATTAACCAAGTATGCAGCCAATTCCTTTTTGGCTACTAAGATTACCTTCATGAACGAAATTGCCAACCTGTGCGAACTTTTGGGAGCTGATGTAGATGCTGTGCGTAAAGGTATTGGGACTGACAACCGCATTGGTAAGCGATTTTTATTTCCGGGAATCGGCTATGGAGGAAGTTGTTTCCCGAAGGATGTTCAGGCCTTAGCAAAATCATCGAAAGATGCCTCGTATGATTTTAAGATTTTAAATGCGGTAATGAATGTAAATGCATCGCAAAAGACGAGGCTGATCGGTGATATTAAGAACTACTTTAAAAATGATCTGAAGGGAAAAACCGTTGCGATTTGGGGGCTTTCGTTTAAGCCGCATACGGATGATATTCGGGAGGCACCCGCCTTGGAAAACATTGACGCATTATTGAAGGAAGGTGTGATTATAAAAACACATGACCCCGAAGCGATGGAACATGTGAAGAGAATCTATGGAGAGAAGATACAATTCTGCAAATCTCCTTATGAAGCTGCAAGTGGCGCAGATGCTCTATTCATTGCAACGGAGTGGCCTGAATTCAGAACTCCGGATTTTGACAAGTTATCAAGCCTATTAAAGAACAAAGTAATTTTTGACGGACGTAATTTATACGACTTGCCACTGATGCGCGAGTTGGGGTATACATATTATAGCATAGGGAGAGAAACAATTCATGGCTAGCAAGAAACGAATACTCATCACCGGTGGAGCCGGCTTTTTGGGATCGCATTTATGCGAAAGATTTATAAAAGAAGGCTTTCATGTGATTGCCATGGATAACCTGATTACCGGAGATCTGCGCAACATTGAGCACCTCTTCAAACATCCTGATTTTGAATTCTACCATCACGATGTCTCCAACTTTGTGCATGTACCAGGGGAGCTGCATTATATACTTCATTTTGCCTCACCGGCCAGCCCGATCGATTACTTAAAAATACCAATTCAAACCTTAAAGGTTGGTTCGCTGGGGATTCACCATTTGTTGGGATTAGCGCGCGTAAAAAAATCCCGTATCCTCATCGCCTCTACCTCTGAAGTGTATGGTGATCCGTTGGTGCATCCGCAGAATGAAGACTATTACGGAAATGTAAATCCTATAGGTCCGCGCGGTGTGTACGATGAAGCCAAGCGTTTTCAGGAAGCGATGACGATGGCTTATCACACCTATCATAAAGTAGATACGCGCATTGTTAGGATATTCAACACCTATGGTCCACGCATGCGATTGAATGACGGACGCGTGTTGCCGGCATTTATTGGTCAGGCTCTGCGAGGCGAGGACTTAACCGTATTTGGCGATGGTTCTCAAACACGCTCCTTTTGTTATGTCGATGATCAGGTAGAAGGAATCTACCGTCTGCTTATGTCTGATTATAACTTGCCAGTAAATATTGGCAATCCGGACGAGATAACAATTCTTCAATTTGCCGAAGAGATTATTAAGCTCACGGGAACAAACCAAAAAATTGTTTTTAAAGAGCTACCTAAGGATGATCCTAAACAACGTCAGCCCGACACCACACGCGCAAAAGCCATTTTGGGCTGGGAGGCGAAGGTGTCGCGTTCCGAAGGGTTGAAGATTACCTATGAGTATTTTAAATCGCTGCCACAGGAAACACTGTACCAGCGAGAGCATAAGGATTTTGATAAGTTTATTCGATAAGATAAATGAGTAAAAGGAATATTTTAATTACGGGAGGAGCTGGCTTTATTGGCTCGCACGTGGTTCGCCTGTTTGTAACCAAGTACCCTGACTATCAAATCTACAATTACGATAAACTAACCTACGCAGGTAATCTGGAGAACCTGAAGGATATCGAAGACAGTAAAAATTACACCTTTATCAAGGGTGACATTCTCGACAGCGATACTTTAAAAGACACATTTCAAAAGCATGCCATTGATGGCGTCATTCATTTAGCAGCGGAGTCGCATGTAGATCGTTCCCTTCATAACCCGGATGAGTTTGCGATGACAAACGTGATCGGAACCATTCGTTTATTGCAGGTAGCGAAGGATGCATGGAAGAATAATTTTGAGGGAAAAAGATTTTACCACATCTCTACCGATGAGGTGTACGGTTCGGTTGAACACGGAAAGTTTTTTACTGAAGAAACACACATTGACCCTCAATCACCGTACTCATCCTCCAAAGCAAGCAGTGATCATTTTGTACAAGCCTATCACAATAGTTTTAAGTTGCCCACAGTGTTGAGTCGTTGTTCCAACAACTACGGCCCTAATCATTTTCCTGAAAAACTTATTCCGTTGATGATCCACAACATTCTTCAACAGAAGCCGCTTCCGGTATATGGAAAGGGAGAGAATGTTCGCGATTGGCTATTCGTAGTAGATCATGCCAGAGCCATCGATACAATTTTTCATAAAGGAAACACAGGTGAGGTCTACAACATTGGTGGCAATAATGAGTGGAAGAATATTGACTTAGTGCATTTGCTTTGCTCCATCATGGATAAAAAGCTTAACCGCTCAGAGGGAGAGTCTGCCAAGTTGATAACCTACGTAACAGACAGACCTGGTCACGACCTTCGGTATGCGATTGACGCTTCCAAACTAACGAACACTCTTGGCTGGAAACCCTCTGTTACCTTCGAAGTAGGATTGGAGAAAACTGTGGACTGGTATTTGAACAATCCCGATTGGTTAAGCCATGTTACCAGCGGGAGCTACCAGAATTACTATCAGCACATGTATAGCAATCGCTAAACTTTACTTCTCCTCCTGATACAATACATGCAGGAGTGTTTTACCAACAATTTGTAAAGTCTCTTTACTGATTACTTCCATATTATCCTTTGTGGTGTGGTGGAAGTCACCAAAGTTTTTATTGGCAGGATCGAAGTTAATAATATCGATCATCGGAATTTTACCAAGGGTGTTCACGTAGTAGTGGTCATCCGTTACTGAGCCCTGACTTGTATTGACAAATACATGCGAGTATCCTAATGTTCCCGCTGCATTCCACACCTTGTCAACAATAGAAGGTGCATACTGCTGAGAAATTTCTTCGCGATAAAAGCGTGCATTTTTGCCCCCCACCATATCTAACAATATTCCATAATAGGCAGAATAGCCACCCTTGTGTTTGTTCTTAGCCCAATGTTGTGAGCCCAAACACCACCAGGAGTCTAAGCCTTTCGGCAGCGATACATGGTTGGTTTGATTTTCAGGCTCACCCCAATCTTCTCCATCAAAAAAGATAATATCCATCCCTATGTTGGGGGTGTCGTTGCTATGAAGCACACGTGCTATTTCTAATAATACACCCACACCACTGGCTCCATCATTGGCTCCGTCAAAAGGAGCGTTGGGCTTTTGAGCGTCTTTGTCTGCAAAGGGGCGCGTATCCCAATGCGCAGCTAAGAGAATTCGCTTTTGTTTTTCAGGATAATAGCTAGCGATAATGTTGCGGAGCTTTAATCGCTGCCCGTCAAACGTTTCACCTGTGAAATTTTGCTCTACCACAGTGGCGCCATAAGCTTTCAATTGGTCCACTAAAAAATCCCCCGTTTTTTGATGGGAAGTTGAATTCGGTATGCGTGGACCAAAGTCCACCTGTTTTTTAATAAAATGATAGGCCGAGTCACCGTTAAAGGCGGGAACATTAATAATTAGAGAAGTTTTTTCGCTAATCGCCACTTTTTCTTTGTTCGAGGAGCACGAAAGGAGGCTAAAAAGAAGGAGGGCAAGGAGACTGTTTTTCATCACGAAGTGCATAAATCGGCTTAAATAACACAATTATTTGCCATAATCTAAAAAACCACTACCTTTGCACCGCTTTCTTTGGAGTAATCAGGAGGGGACCCTAAAGTCCCCTCTTTGATTTTTAACTTTTATGGATTTAACAAACCACATACGACACATCGCGGAGGGCTTACTGAGCAACGATAGTTTCTTTATCGTGGAGGTAACGGCTTCCTTAAAGCGCAAACCAGGCAAAATACTGGTGGCCTTGGATGGCGATGCCGGAGTAAGCATAGAAGATTGTGCCGACCTGAGCCGCAAGCTTTCTGAGGCCCTGGATGCTGACACCTTGGTGGATGATAACTACGTGTTAGAAGTGAGCACCCCCGGATTGGACCAGCCCTTGAAGTTGAACCGCCAGTACAAGAAGAATATTGGAAGAGTATTAAAAGTAAAATTGATAGACGAAACAAAACCTGCCGAAGGCACTCTTTCAGGGGTAACCGAAACGGGTATCACCTTGTCACAAAAATCGGGCAAGGGTAAAAAAAGTGAGGAGAAGGACTTAATAATTCCTTTTTCCGCTATTGACAAAGCATTTGTGACAGTATCCTTTAAATAAAAAAAGAGCAATGGACGCGCATGAATTAATTTCATCATTTGCAGAATTCGCGAAGCAAAAAAACATCGACAGACCTACGATGATACGCATCCTCGAAGATGTGTTCCGTAATATGATCCGCAAGAAATTTGTGGAGGATAGCAACTTCGATATTATTATCAATGCCGACAAGGGTGACTTGGAAATCTGGCGCGTGCGTGAGATTGTTGATGACGACTCTGAGGACATCTGGGATCATGATAAGATCAGCCTTACCGAAGCACGCAAAATCGAACCAGATTTTGAAGTAGGTGAAGAGGTATCTGAGCAGATGTACATTGAAGACTTTGGTCGCAGAGCTGTAACCACAGCGCGTCAAACACTTATTCAGAAGGTAAAAGATCTAGAGAAGGACATTTTATATCAGAAGTATAAAGACTTAGTAGGCGAAATCATTACCGGTGAAGTATACCAGGTATTAAGCCGAGAAGTTTTATTGATTGATGCGGAGGGTAATGAAATTGCCATTCCACGTAGCGAGCAAATCCATAAAGATCGTTACCGCAAAGGGGAGAACGTACGTGCCATTGTACACAAAGTAGAAATGGTAAATGGTACGCCTAAAATCATTCTTTCCAGGACGACTCCTGTTTTCATTGAGCGTTTGTTCGAGCAAGAAGTACCAGAAGTATACGATGGTTTAATTACCATTAAGAAAGCAGTACGTGAGCCTGGCGAGCGCGCGAAAGTTGCTGTGGAGTCTTATGACGACCGCATTGATCCGGTAGGAGCTTGTGTGGGTATGAAAGGGTCTCGTATTCACTCGATCGTACGTGAATTGCAAAATGAAAACATCGATGTAATTAATTACACCGAAAACCTGGAGTTGTTTGTACAGCGTGCGTTGAGTCCAGCAAAGATTACATCCATTAAAGCAGATAAAGAAAACGGACGCATTTCAGTTTTCTTAAAGCCCGATCAGGTGTCTCTTGCCATTGGTAAAGGAGGCTTGAATATTAAGTTGGCCAGCCGCCTGGTGGGTTACGAAATCGATGTGTTCCGTGATGTTGAAGAAGGTGTGGTGGATGAAGACGTGGACTTGGACGAATTCTCAGATGAAATTGAGAGCTGGATCATTGACGAATTGAAACGCATTGGTTTGGACACAGCAAAGAGTGTATTAGCACTTTCTAAAGAAGAGCTAGTGCGCAGAACAGATCTGGAAGAAGAAACCGTGGATCTGGTGACAACAGTATTGAAGAAAGAATTCGAATAGATTTTTAGCGGATCCAACGAATTTTAATAAAAACAAAAACCGCTTTACGCGAAAAAAGAGCAAACTTACAGTATGGCAGAAGACAAAATGATACGGGCAAGCCAGGCAGCGCGAAAACTTAATGTGGGTTTACATACCGTCATTGAGTTTCTGGGCAAGAAGGGCCATGTGGTGGAGAATAACCCCAACGCAAAGCTTACGCCCGAGCAATTTGCATTACTTTCTAAAGAGTATGCGTCTTCAGCCACTGAAAAGCTCGAAGCATCTCATCTTCAAATTGGTGTAAAGCATGTAGAGAATGTTGTGGCAGAACCTGAAAAGGAGGTTCACAAAAAGAAGGTTGAAGAGGAGGAAAGCATTCTGATCAAGAATGTTGGTGCGAAAGAAGTAAAGCCTAAGGAAGAACCTAAGCCAGCAAAGGTTGAGCAAGAAAAGCCAAAATTGGAAGGCTTGAAGGTCGTTGATAAAATTGACCTGGAGAAGAAGCCAAAGGCGGCTAAGAAAGAAGAAGAGGTTAAAAAGGTGGCAGCACCTGTTGAACCGGTGGCTGAGCCGGAAGCTCCTAAAGCAAAAGAAGTAGTTAAAGAAAAGGAAGTAGTTAAAGAGAAGCCGGTAGAGGTTCCCGTTGTTAAAGACGAACCGAAGCCAGCCGCTGTAGAAAAAGTTGAAGAGAAGGCACAAGAAGTAATTAAAGCTACTGCCGATAAACTGCAGGGCTTAAAAGTTCTTGATAAAATTCAGCTACCATCGGATAAGAAAAAAGATAATCCGGTTGCTTCTTCCGATTTGAAGGATGATCGGAATAAGCGTCCACGCAAACGTATACCAAATGCTCCGCCTAATCAGCAGCAAGGTGGTGGTGGCGTGGGCCGTCCTCAACAGTTTCAGCAACGCGGAGGAGGTGGCGTGGGTCGCCCGCAGCAACAACAATCACCTCGTACGCCAAAAGCTGAGCCAACTGAGCAGGAGATTCAAGAAAAAATTAAGGCAACACTTGCTAAGCTAAGTGGTGGCAATAAGAAGGCAACCGGTGCGAAGTATCGTAAAGAGAAACGTCAGGCCTTCAGCAATGCAGAGGAGCAGCGTGCACTGGATGAACAGAAGGATTCAAAAATTCTTCGCGTGACAGAATTTATTTCTGCTAACGACTTAGCATCCATGATGGATGTTTCGGTGAACGATGTTATCTCAACCTGTTTGAGCCTGGGTATGTTCGTATCCATCAACCAGCGCTTGGATGCAGAAGCCATTACGGTTATTGCCGATGAGTTCGGATACGAAGTACAATTTATCTCAACGGATGATGAAACCGTTGTGGAAGAAGTAGCCGACACAGAGGAGGAGTTACAACCACGTGCACCTATTGTTACGATCATGGGTCACGTAGATCATGGTAAAACTTCCTTGTTGGATTACATCCGCAAAACAAAAGTAACTGCTTCTGAAGCAGGGGGAATTACACAGCACATTGGTGCTTACGATGTTATTACAAAGAAGGGTAATAAGATTGCCTTCCTAGATATTACGGATATCGCCATCATTGTAGTTGCCGTTGACGATGACGTGATGCCCCAAACTAAAGAGGCGATCAACCACGCGCAGGTAGCTGGTGTACCCATTGTAATTGCTCTGAATAAAATTGATAAGCCAACTGCTAATCCGGATAAAGTCCGCGAATCTCTTTCTAAGAATAACATTCTTGTTGAAGAGTGGGGTGGTAAATACCAGTGCCAGGAAATCTCTGCTAAGAGTGGTCAGGGTATTGAAGATTTGTTGGAGAAAGTATTGTTAGAAGCTGAATTGCTGAACCTCAAAGCAAATCCTGATAAGCAGGCTGTGGGATCTATTATTGAAGCTTCCTTGGATAAGGGTCGTGGATATGTTGCCACCATCATGGTGCAAGCAGGAACCTTGAAAATAGGAGATATTATAGTAGCCGGTGCCAACTATGGTCGTGTAAAGGCCATGTTTGATGATACCGGTAAGAAAGTAAAAGAGGCAGGTCCTTCCACACCGGTTGTATTACTTGGTTTGGATGGAGCGCCACAAGCAGGGGAGAAATTCCAGGTGATGGACTCTGACCGTGAGGCACGTGAATTAGCGAGCAAGCGTTCTCAGTTGCAACGCGAGCAGTCTATTCGTACACGCAAGCATATTACCTTGGATGAAATTGGTAGACGTTTGGCAATTGGTTCATTCAAACAATTGAATGTAATTGTAAAGGGTGACGTGGACGGATCGGTTGAAGCCTTGTCTGACTCCTTGTTGAAACTTTCAACACAGGAAGTTCAGGTTTCTATTATCCACCGTGGTGTGGGTCAGATCTCTGAATCCGATGTGTTGTTGGCCTCAGCATCCGATGCCATTATTCTTGGCTTCCAGGTGCGTCCTTCCGGTTCTGCAAAACGCTTGGCAGAGAACGAAGAAATTGAAATTCGTCTATATTCCATCATTTACGATGCCATCAACGAAGTGAAGGCCGCGATGGAAGGTATGTTGGAGCCTCAGGAAGAGGAAGTGATTGTTGGAAATGCAGAAGTACGCGAAGTCTTCAAGATTTCGAAAGTAGGTACGATTGCAGGTTGTATGGTTACGGATGGTTCTGTGAAGCGCAGCAACCCAATGCGCCTTATCCGCGATGGTATTGTAACCTACGCTGGTAAGTTAAGCTCACTGAAGCGTATGAAGGATGACGCCAGTGAAGTACGCACAGGATTTGATTGCGGTATTCGCATCGATGGTTTTGATGACATCTTAGTGGGTGACGTCATTGAAAGTTATGAAATGCGTGAAGTGAAGAGAACGCTGAAATAAGCTTCAACTATACAGGTTCAAAAGCCTTCATGAGCGATCATGAGGGCTTTTTTATGGACTCATTGGCCGGCAGGAATTATTGGAAATGACTGAAACTTAGTATCTTTCTTACTAGTCAAAATGTAAACGCATGAGTAAGTTCTCTGTTGGCAGCATTGCCGAGTTCGAAAAATATGTTGGACAAGAGTTAGGAGTTTCCGGGTACCTGAAGATTACGCAGGAACAAATCAACAAATTTGCAGAAGCCACACTTGACCATCAATGGATCCACACAGATCCGGAACGGGCTGCCACCAGTCAATTTAAAGGCACCATCGCTCACGGCTATCTCACCCTCTCCCTTGTGCCCTATTTGTGGGAAGAAATTTCGGACATCAAGAACGTAAAAATGTTGGTGAACTATGGAATTGAAAAATTAAAATTCAATCAGGCTGTAGTTGTGAACAGTGAAGTGCGGCTGCGTGTCAAACTGTTGGCACTTACTAATCTGAGAGGTATTGCCAAAACAGAAATGGAAGTAACGCTGGAAATTAAAGACAATCCTAAGCTAGCGTTTAGCGCTACAATTGTCTTCTTATACCACTTCGGCTAAGCGCTTTATTCTTTACTCTCTTTGTATTTCTTTTTTCCTTCTTCCAAAAAGTTAACAAAGCCTTCTACACTTCTGTCGTATCCATAGGGTGTAACCAATACCTTTTCATCGTTGCCCACCAATATATAAAAGGGCTGCGCATTGTTGTTGAGATTGCGTATTTGCAAATCAGCATTTTGTTTGCCGATAGTTTTCTTCACCTTGTTGTCGTAGGTGGAAGTATACCATTCACTTTCCGGCAATTCAGTTTTATCATCTACATACAGCGCTACTACTACGTAATCATTTTGTAAACGTTGCAACACTTGAGGATCGCTCCAAACGACTGCTTCCATTTCGCGACAGTTGGTACAGCCATGCCCGGTAAAGTCGATGAACAATGGTTTGTTCTGTTGGCGTGCACAGGCGAGTGCTTGCTTGTAATCAAAATAACCATTGAGTCCGTGAGGAAGGTGTAGAAAGTCATCATACTTTGCCTCATCGCATGTTTTATTTTGTGAATTGGCTGCTGCTAATAAATTAAAATCATGTGTGTAAAGTGGAGGTAGATAGCCAGCTAAAGCTTTTAAGGGAGCTCCCCACATGCCGGGAATCAGGTACACAACGAAGGTGAAGGTGATGATGGCAAAGGAGAGGCGAGGGATACCGATGCGTTTGTCTTCTACATCTTTACCAGTATCACCCGGAAGTAGAAACCACTTCATGAGATAGGCACCAATAAATAGACCCACCACAATCCAGATGGCAATGTTTACTTCGCGATCCAGTATTCCCCAGTGAAAAGCCTGATCTGCAATACTTAAAAATTTAAAAGCTAAAGCAATTTCTAAAAAGCCCAACACCACTTTTACTGAATTAAGCCAACCACCAGATTTGGGCAGTGTACTTAACCAGCTAGGAAAAAAAGCAAACAAGGTGAAGGGAATAGCGAAGGCCAAGGAGAACCCAAACATGCCAACAATGGGCTTGATAAATTCACCACCCGCAGAGGAAACTAAAATACTACCAACAATAGGGCCGGTACAAGAGAAAGAAACCAATACAATCTTAAAGGCCAGGTAGTGTAATTTCGAAGAGCCCTAGAAAAGACAAACCGAAAATCATGAACACTGCAAAAAAGATAAGATTGGGTATCCACTCGGTCGAAAGATGATTGGCCGTTTCAGGCCCCATCAGTGGGGCAAGGGCAGCACCAATAAAGGTATAAATCGCAACAATGAAGAAGCCATACATCAAGGCTTTGAATTTTGAATTTTGCTGACCCGTAAAGAAGCTTACTGTCATCGGTATCATCGGAAACACACACGGAGTAAGCAGTGCAGCAAGACCGGCCACAAAAGCTAAAAGGAAGAAAAGTATAAAAGATTTTTGCTGAGGATTTTCCTGAATAAGTGTTTGATCTAAAATGGGACCTGTAATCGTTTCAGAATAGGTTGGTGCACTCGTCACTACGGTTGAAACAGTATCTGTTACAACCACCTGAACAGGAGTCGGATCAATAA
>LNEN01000253.1 GCA_001464155.1 Cytophagales bacterium Ga0077538
ACTCTTATTTTTTGTCTGAATTCACCACTGCCTCCAAAGATCCGCACATCACAATCAAAAATTTTATCGTGCTTTTGCTTGTCATTAATGGCAACAACTTTACCGATCAATTCAAAACTGGGATGTTTTTCAAGTTCAATCGCAATGGGTATAGGTCCACATTCTTCATCAAAACCCAAGGAATAGATGTACCAATTTTTATCGATCTCTGCTTTAAAAATGAGCTCCAATTCATCTCCTACCATTACCTGACTGGTGGCAGTGGAGGCAGTAATGCTGGCAGGTTGTAAAATTTGACTGCTGCCCGCCAGACTCAAAAACAGGAGAACAATAATGTAAAAGAAGCGCATGCTAATGGTGATTACAGATGTGTAACTATTTACGATTCGAAATGGTTCTTGTGTCAGTGCTTACTTTACAAAGTGTTTATAAAAGGCAACAATGGTTTCGATGCCGAGCGTGAAGTTCTTAATTCCGTAATGTTCGTTGGGTGAGTGAATCGCATCGCTATCCAAACCAAATCCCATCAGCACAGTCTCTAAGCCAAGTTCTTTTTTGAAAAGAGACACAATAGGAATACTTCCGCCATCACGCGTTGGGATAGGGGTCTTACCCCACACTTCTTGGAAGGCTTTTTCAGCGGCTTTATAGGCCGGGGAAGTGGTGGAAGTAACAGCAGGCTGACCACCGTGATGTGCAGTCACTTTTACCTTTACCGATGAAGGAGCGATGGATTGAAAATGTTTAGTAAATAATTCTGTTATCTCATTACTATCTTGATTGGGAACCAGACGCATCGAAATTTTAGCTGACGCTTTTGATGGCAATACTGTTTTTGCGCCTTCACCGGTGTACCCTCCCCAAATGCCGTTCACATCTAACGTGGGTCGTATACCAGTACGTTCAATTGTTGTGTAGCCCTTCTCTCCGGTAATGTCCGCGATGTCTAAATCTTTCTTGTAGGCTTCTAAGCTAAACGGAGCTTTGTTAAGTGCTTCGCGTTCCTGAGGTGTGAGGTTTACTACTTTGTCGTAGAAGCCCGGAATGTTTACGCGTCCGTCTTTGTCGTGAAGGGAGGCGATGAGCTCTGATAAAACGTTAATGGGATTGGCAACTGCACCGCCATACACACCCGAGTGTAAATCGCGATTGGGTCCGGTTACTTCTACCTCCATGTAACTAAGACCGCGAAGCCCAACAGTGATAGACGGGTGCTCTAAAGAAATGAGAGATGTGTCCGAAATGAGAATGATATCGGCTTTTAATTTGTCTTTATATTCTTTCACAAAGATCGGCAAGTTGTCAGAGCCTACTTCTTCCTCACCCTCAATCATAAACTTCACATTGCAGGGTAGTGAATTCTGCTTCATCATGATCTCGAACGCTTTGATGTGCATGTAGAATTGCCCTTTATCATCGCATGCACCCCGCGCATAAATCTTTCCATCTTTTACCACCGGTTCAAAGGCAGGCGAGTGCCACAGGTTTAACGGATCGGCAGGCTGAACGTCATAGTGACCATATACCAATACCGTAGGCAATGAAGGGTTGACAATCTTTTCGCCAAAAACAATCGGATGTCCTTTTGTCTCTACCAAGTCAGCTTTTTCTGCGCCAGCTTCCAGTAATTTTGTCTTTACATATTCAGCTGCTTTGCGAACATCGCTTTTGTGCTTGCTATCAGCACTGACAGAAGGTATGCGAAGTAATTCGAATAATTCGTCTAAAAAGCGTTGCTGATTTTTTTCAATGTATTCTTTTGTCATCTAGTTATCAGTTATCAGTTATCAGTTATCAGTTATCAGTTATCAGTATCTATTGTCAATTATTTTTTAAAATCCATCATCGTCTTTTTTCTCTTCTTCCTTTTTCTGTGCGCCTGTTGTGCCAGCTGTTAAACTATAGGGCACTTCTATGCCGTAATAGTCTTTACGAAATCGATTGATAAAGGCCAGCGTTTCATCATCGCTACCGGGTACAAAAACAATTTCCCCGACCTTTGCTTTTCCAGAGTTTGTTTTCTTAGCGATAATGGAGTTGAAAGCAGTATTAGCCGAATGAACTAAAAGGCGATTGTCTTCATAACTGAACGAGTACCAGGACTCAGGAGAAATTTTTATAAACACATTAAACACCGGAAGTCCATCTTCATTCTTCTTTACCTCCATGAAACCCTCAAAGGCACCATTGATATCATTTCTACCAATGTTGGAGAGTCCTAAATTTCCCTCGCTATAAAAGGCTTTAAAAGCTTGCGACCACTTGAAATTTACATCGGCAAAATTAAGCGGCTTGGCAGTACCACTGAGTGTACCCAGTGAGACATATCCTTTTTGACTTGCCACTTCATAGGCGCGAGCCTCACGTTCGCCAACAATGTCAGCCACTTTGTATAATAGTTCTGTTAAGTCGCCCAACCCCTCAGGGGCACCTTGGTCGGTAATGATGGTTTTAATGTCACGCGCCATTAAGTCAAAAGCGGTAGTAGGAATTTTAGCATCGACTAAAACCATCGCATTCATCCGAATGTCGTTTGTTTCCAAATTACCTTGTCCAATAACGGTGGAGGTAACATTGAAGGAGGAGTTGCCACTGAACAAGTTGATGGGTCCTTCAAAGCGGACATTTAAATTATTGTCGTTATAGGCAAAAACTTTTCCGGAGAGTTTGGTTCCGGCTGCTTTTTCACGGTCTTCAATTTTGTATTCTTTTGATTCTGTATCATAGAAGAGCGATCCACTAGGTGTGTAGAAATCTTCATCCTCTTCATTTCTTTTGTCGTTGAGGAAGGAGATATATAAACTGTTGTCGGTTGCATCATAATGTAATCCGGCATCAACTTTTTTTCCTTCTTCGGTAAGCGCTCTATCAAAATCAATAATCACTTCTGTTTCTTCACCGCTTTGCTTATAGCGAATCCAGGTATTATAGTCTTTTATTTTTTTGATGTCGAGTTTCACCAAGCCATCTAACTCAAGCGCAGGGCGAGTGGCGTACATCTTCATGTCACCTTTGTAATACATACCGGCCCCCAACACCAGTTTTTTGCTTTCCTCCACAGCACCGGTGGCTACTGTTTGAAAAGCTTTATCGGATCGCTTGCGCGAAGAGCGTTTCAGAGAATCTGTTTTCCCCATTGGTTCAAGGTGGAAGTCTGTTAGCTTAATGGCAAAAGTATCTTTCAAAAAGTTTATGTATTGATAGGTGGCATGACCGGAGAATTCATTGCGGGACTTAATATCAATAACCCCTTCCGTTAATTGGTGATAACCGTTGAGTGTGTCGATGATAATCGTGGTGTTCTTCAGCGTACCAATTTGAGCATTCTCTAAAATAAGCACTTCGTTGTTATCAGGAGTAATTTTTGCATCGGCCACAATGATGTAGGGAATACCACTTACTTTTAACTCCTGCTTTTTAATATCATACTCAGCTTTCTCTGCATTGAAGCGAAGCGAATCAAGATCTTTTCGTGTAGTGTAGAAGTAAGAGTTTTCGATCGGCACATTTACATCTTTGGACATGGTGATTTTTTGTGTATTCAAATCCCAATGGGCACGAGGAATAGAGGTCTTGAATTGAGCAAAGGGGAATTCAATAGCAGCATCCCCTTCCACTTCAGGGCTTACATCGGCTACGTTTTCGGCAAGGTTAAAGCGAAGTCGAACATCTTTTCCTCTCAGTGCGGGTTTTGCGGGATCATCGGATAACACCTTAAACTCTGAGTGCCTTGCTCCAAATTGGTTTGAGGTAAAATTCATTTGTTTGGAAATGAGTTCAGTTCCTCTTGTTTTTAAAAGGCCATCTCCCGCTACGCCACTTTTAGAAATGGTAATAGCCCCTGTTAATTGAGCAGTAGAGTCGTAGAAATTAAAGTCGGTGTTGGTAGTCTTTAACTTAAGTTGATCCCGTTTCGGCCGCCACACCATTTCATAATTATTAAAGGATCCTTGCGGGAAAATAACAGCTCCATATTGCGCTTCACGCATGCTGGCGTGTACCCCTCGTCCAATGACGGAGTCAGGGAAGAAGGTAAAGTTTTCAGAACGAATGGTAGCTGCTAAATAGTCGATGGTTCCCATGGAGCGAATACCACGCTTATCCAGGTGTATGCTTCCGGTAAGCTTTCCATCGCCCTTAAACAATTGGTAACCATCTGACGGAATTCCATGATCAAAGCCTAGGGTTTTGTCGGGCATGGTATGTAATTTTTCTTTGAAGTTGGGGAACATGCCATTGCTGGCAAAGGTACCATCGAAGTTGATGGTAGAAGGATCGGCATCATTCAAGCTGTCCAACTTAAAAGGAGGTACCATGAAAAAGATGGACCGATCGTAAACACCATTCAGAATTTCCCTTCGATCAAAATAAATAACCCCTCCGTTACTGGCATCCAATCTCGGATAGTCGGAGGCTTTCACTCTTCCTGATTTGTTGTCGGGCCGGCTGATGTACAGCGTTCCGCTGGAATTGCGCACTTTGGTAATGCCAGCCGTGGCAGCATGAATGGAGTCGGCTCCTTGCATCGTATTGTCTATACGCCTACGTACGGTTTGTCCTTGCGCATTTTTCTCCAGCACAAAAAAACCAATCGAATCGATCTGATTCATGCTGATAAAGAAGCTGTCGTACTTCAGTGTGAAATCTTTTCCAACAATTTCGAAATTACCGGCACTGATGCGACCATCAAACTTCAGGTCACGATTTTGCATGAGCACAATGGTTGCGCTGTCGGGTATAATAGTACAGTTTAGCGAATCGCTGATGTTGAAGCTCTCCACCCCACGCACTGTCATTTTTCGAGAAGCAAAATTGAGTGTGGCGTTGGAGGTGCTATCAATGACGGAATGAATTTTCAGATTATCGTAGTCGGCTTTCTTTTGTTGTGACTTATACACCTGAATGGCTTTTTCCTTTACTCTGACAAAGTCTTGCTGTGGATAAAAGTCGACCATTCCTTTTTGCGCCAGAAAATCCATGGCATTACGAATTTCCATGGGGTCGCGCTTGGCCGCTTCCGCCAAATAAGAGGCATAGAATTCACGCACATTATTCTTTAAACAATAATTCGCTACGAGCACCAATGGATGAAAAGGAAAGGCTTCGCTGCGCAGGGCTAAGTAATCGTCTGGGTCATAGTAATTCACCGATTCAATGATCATTGGCACCGTGGTTCGTCCGCCTTCAATGCTCAGCTCCAGGCTATCCGTCAAAAATTTCCAGTCGAGTTTATTGACCATAAAATCAATATTAAAGAAAGAGGCCGAGTAGGGCGCATAACGCATGTACGTCTTTGAACTGAGCAATAGGAGTTGTTGGGCAGAATCGCTTGGGAATTTATAAGACAAGCGAACCATCGGATGTGTGATGGAATCGTTTTCTTGAAAAATGGTAATGCGTGCATTTTCAGCAGAGACCAAACTATCTTTTATAATGAAATCTGCTGAACGTGCTTTCCATAAAGGGTTTCCTCCTTTAGAGATCTGAAGTGTGGAGACATCACGAAAGGCAGACTCGCTGGTGATATTATTTCCGAGTAAAGAAAATCCTCCGGTAAACTGCGCATTACCTCTGCCAATACCCTTGTGCTGGATGGTGTTCTCATAAGAAATAAAACGAGGAAAAGAGGATGCGACAGAATCCTTACGGGGCACAGATTTAAACTCAAATCTTCCCGGAATGGCTTGGTCTAGTTTGCTTGTGTAGGTGAGTTTGGCAAACTCTGCTTTCAATTCTGCTTTGGATGTTTTGAAAAAATAGTTAGGCAGTTCGCAATACACCTCTTCTGCTGGAAGTAAGGCTGAGCTGAAATCAAATTTTCCACCTTCGCCAACAAAGGTGTCGGAATTGAAAAGGTAAATGCCCTTGGTGTTAGAAAGGGAAGTAGAATCGTATCGCGTAACAAAGGTAAGCGTGGTGATTTCAAACACGAGTAAAGGACCGATGAGTTCCGGAGGGGCGGGTGCTTGTACGAGCATCATCCATCGCGGAGTGTTATCTGCGGGTGCATCAACGTTATTCTCCTCTTCGGCCCAGGGGTCTTCTATTGATTCGGTGCTTTCCGTTTCAGTCGGTTCGCTCCACTCGGTAGATTCACTAGAGACGGAGTCATCAACATACTCAGTTTCTTCCGGTGGCGCATAGCTTATGGGTTCTATAAATTCAAAGTAATAAGGAGCAGGAGCAACATAAAGTTTAAATCCTTTGTCGATGTGCAAAGCATGAAACTGAAAAAAGGTTTTGCTTCCGTTGAGAAAGTTGAAGGCCTGTGTGGGTGTATAATTCTCTGCTACTTTTTGTGCGGTAGCCAGAAAGGAGGAAAAGACGGCAGCATCCGCATTTTCTGTTTGTTTAGCATGCACAATGGCTCCGAAATAGTGTTGTAAATGTGGGCGCAGCTTGTAGCCCTTCTTTCGCATAAGCGTTACTTGCTTTTGAATGCTTTGTTGCTCCGTTAATCCAAGCGAAGACCATACTTGGGTGAAACCGTCTCCAATAGCTATTGCCTCTGCATTCCTGGTTGAGGTTAATGCCGTCCGTACACTATCTTGAAAGGCTACCACAGGGGCAGAAGATTGGCCATAGGAGGCCATTCCTGTGAGGAGTACGATAAGATATGGTAGAAGGCTTTTCAAGGCTTTTGTGCCGTGTTAAAATGAAGACAAGTTAAGGAAGATTTTCGTTTTGCCCTTGCTATAACGTTCCATGCAGACAATCGGTATGCTTCTTGTTTTTAGAGACTTTGTTACTGGTAAGTTGTCCGAGCGACTATGCTTTTTGTAACAGCAGTGTGGCCCATGTGTCATGTACAGTGTGACGCACCTTCTGAAGCCCTTCTTTCTCTGCTCGCGCGAGCAGGTCTTGGATATCAGACTCGTAAAAACCGCTTAACAAAAGCAATCCACCCTTTAACAGGTAGGTGTTGTAATAGGGCATTTCCATCAGCAGAATATTTTTGTTGATGTTGGCCAGAATAATATCGAAGGGTTCGTCAAACTTTAATTCGCTAATTTTTCCCTGGCGAATGCGAATGTTGGAGCAACCATTGATCTCCGCATTTTCTTTTCCATTTTCAATACTCCAGGCATCAATATCGAAGGCATCGACAAAGGCAGCCCCTCGCTTGGCGGCCATCACAGAGAGCACTACGGTGCCACAGCCGGCATCCATCACCCGTTTGCCTTGATGATCTATTTCCAATTGGTTTTTGATCATTAAATAAGTAGTGGCATGGTGGCCTGTACCGAACGACATCTTTGGTGTAATGATGATGTCGTACGGATAACTTTTTTCTGGCTGATGGAAGCTGGCCCGAATGATGCATTGATCGTCTATGATCACAGGCTCATAACTTTTTTCCCACTCTTCGTTCCAGTTTTTTTTCTGAATACGATCCTGATAAAAGATAACAGAAGTTTGCTGGTTGTACCGTTCGCGAATGGTCTCCAGGGCCACTTTGTCGAAGTTCTCCATCTCCACATACGCTTCAAAACCCTTTTCATTTTCCATAAAGGTGTCGAAGCCTGTTTCGGCTATTTCAGCCATTAAAATTTCAGCAAAATCAGGGTCGCAGATGACGACTAAGCGGGTATGGTACATGACTTAATTTTCAAGCTCCAAATTACAAATTTCAAACCACTGCCCGCCTATGAATGCTGGAAACGAAAAAGCCCTATCATGATAATGACAGGGCTCTAATCTTATAATTTGAAGTTTGAAACTTGAAATTTACTTAGCTGGTCCTTCTGGTTTAGGCAATACCATGGCCTTGAAGCGCAGGGTTGTTTGCTTTGGCCAAGTGTTGGCAGTAACCGTAATGGTTTTGTTTTGTGCGTTTGGCTTTCCGTTAGAGTCGAACTCGGCCTTTACATAGCCCTCGCCACCTGCCGGAATTGGATCTTTAGTCCACTCTGGTACGGTGCAACCACAAGAGGGCTGAGCACTTTGAATAATCAAAGGAGCCTCGCCAGTGTTTTTGAACTTATATGTATAACTAACTTTTTGTCCTTCGGTGATCGTACCAAAATCGTGCTCAACGGTTTCGAACTGAGCTACCGGAAGGGGACCCTCAGGTTTTGCTTCTTCTACCGCAGCAGCAGGCGTAGCTACTGGTGTTGGACCTTTCTTACCTTCTAGTTCATTTAAGCGTGCCTCTAAAGCAGCAATTTTCTTCTCAGAATCTTTACTTCCACAGGCAGTCAGTGATGCTACAGCCAACACTACCAATGCAATTTTACTAATCAACTTCATACGTTTTATCTATTTTAAAATGATTAACCTTTTGAATTCCTTAATTGTTCCAATAAACTGTCCACATCATCCAGTAAGCGTTCTGCCTTGTTTTTAGTTTCATCTACCACTTTTTGTCCCTGGCTTTTCGCCTCGGTAGTAAGGGGTGTTTCCTTGCCTTCCATCAGGTCATTCACCAGGTCCTGCAGCATTTTGCGGTACTTATCCAATTTAAAGGATAGTTTTTCTCGCGTTACCGATCCTTTTTCAGGGGCATATAAAATACCGATGGCAGCACCGGCAGCAGCACCTAGTAAAAAGGCTAAAAGTGTATTTCCGCTTTTGTTACTCATGTCTTTACAAAGTTAGAGGTTGAGGGGCCGCAAAATCAAAAATTTAACGTTTTTTAACAAACCCCATGGGCAAATAGCGTTAAATAAAATGAGCTTCCTATGCTGGAATGGGCCGCTAGTACTTAGATGGAGAATCTTCATCAAAAAAATTCCTCTGTATTCGTTAAAATTGTCGTTTAATTGATCCGTAAACATTTTTTCTATGTCATTGACAGCCGCATCTGAGATTCAACAAGAACACAAAGCCAAGATTAAGCAAGTATTGCAAGAAGTAGGCAAAGTGGTAGTAGGGCAGGAGTATATGGTGAACAGACTCTTGATTGGCCTCTTTACGAACGGTCACGTATTGTTAGAAGGTGTTCCGGGTTTGGCAAAAACCCTCACCATCAGTACACTGGCAAAAGTTTGCCGGCTGACTTGGTGGGAACCATGATCTACAATCAGCGCGAGGGAAAATTTGAAGTAAAGAAAGGCCCCATCTTCGCCAACATTATTCTGGCAGATGAGATTAACCGTTCTCCGGCAAAAGTGCAATCGGCACTTTTAGAGGCCATGCAGGAAAAGCAGGTAACGATTGGAGAAACAACTTTTAACCTTGATAAGCCTTTTCTGGTATTGGCTACGCAAAACCCGGTAGATCAGGAAGGAACGTATTCATTGCCCGAAGCACAGGTAGACCGTTTTATGATGAAGGTGTCGGTGGACTACCCAACTAAAGATCAGGAACTGGAAGTGATGCGCAGAATTGCCAACATGCAATTTGATTTTACGGTGAATCCTGTGTTAACGAAGGAAGATATTTTCTCGGTGCGCAACCAGGTAAACCAGGTAAAGATGAGTGAATCCCTGGAGCGCTACATTATAGAGTTGGTGTTTGCTACTCGCAGACCGAAAGAGTACAAACTGGACGAGCAGGCACAGTACATACAGTTTGGTGCTTCACCCCGCGCCAGCATCAACCTGAACCTGGCTGCCAAAGCGGTGGCGTACTTTGAGGGGCGCGACTATGTGTTGCCAGAGGATATTAAAGAGGTAGCCTTGGACGTGATGAACCACAGGATCATTCTAAACTATGAAGCAGAGGCCGATAATGTGAAGACGACCGATATCATTAAAGTCATCCTCAATAAAATTCCAATTACAAAATTTTAAAAAAAGCCCTGGATTAAATTCAGGCTTTTGTCATTTTAACCCAATCCCATAACATTGAAGTAAAAGAGCTTTACGTGGTTTAACAATTTGGTAAAGAAGTCGTGTGCTACGAGTAACATTAGATACTCACCTTTGACGCGAAATAAAATTTCAAAACCAAAAAATTGAATCATGAAAAAATTCTTATCAATGATTGCCATTGTTTCTGTGTTGGCATTCACATTGGCGTGTAATGACGATGAAACTACACCCGATGGTCCGAGCATTACGGCACCGGAAGCAGCCGATGTGTTAGTGGGTGAATCTACAGACATTACTTTTAATGTTACCATTCCTGGCGGCTATAAGTCAACAGAAATTGTAGTAGAAGGTGGAACAGGCGTAGTGGCTAGCGAGCCTGCTGCAGGAGCAACTTCTGGCGATGTTGTGGTAACCTTTACTTCTGATGCTGTTGCCGGAGATGCCTCTATTGAAATCACAGTAACAGATAATAACAATAAAGTAAATACAGAAATCGCTTCTTTATCAAAAGGAAACCAGGTTACAGTTACTGCCAACATCACAACCAACACTACTTGGAAGACAGGCCGTGTTTATGTGTTGGCTAGCAGAATTACCGTAGTAAGCGGTGTTACCTTGACCGTTGAGCCAGGCGTAATCATTAAAGGTCAGGCGGGTACAGGATCGAATGCAACGGCACTCCTTATTGCACGCGGTGGAAAAATCATGGCTGAAGGAACTGCTGCAGCACCCATCATTTTCACTACTGTAGCAGATGAAATTGAACCAGGTATGATTAAGAGTCCTAATCTTGATCCTACGTTGAATGGTCTTTGGGGTGGTTTGATAGTATTGGGTAAGGCACCGATCTCTGCTTCGGCTAACGAAATTCAGATTGAAGGTATCCCTACATCAGATTCTAACGGTTTGTACGGTGGTTCTGATGCTGCAGATAACTCAGGTGTTATCAAGTATGTTTCCATTCGCCATGGCGGTTCTTTAATTGGTTCTGGTAATGAGATCAATGGTTTAACCTTAGGCGGTGTAGGCTCTGGAACAGTTATTGAAAACATCGAGATTGTTGCAAACCAGGATGACGGTATTGAGTTTTTCGGAGGTACAGTTTCTGTAAAGAATGCCTTAGTATGGAACTCTTTCGATGATGCACTGGATACGGATCAGGCATGGAATGGCACAGTAGACAATTTCATTATCGTTGCGCCTAACACGGGTAGTGGCTTTGAATTGGATGGTCCTGAGGGCACATTAAAGCAGGGCGATCACATCTTCAAAAATGGAACAGTGTATGCAGGTGCGAACATTGCTGATCTGATTGATTTTGATGCGAACTCAAACGTTCAGATGAGTAACATCTACTTCTATGGTATTAGCAACGCAACTGCTGTAAAAGAGTATGCAGCGATGATCGCCTTTGCCGCATCAACTAGTAGCGTTGCCAGCTTCCAGTACACGCTGCCTGCAGACAAAGATGCAGCAGTAGTGTTTGCTGGTATCCCGGCTGACAAATTAACGTCTGTGGCACTTAATGCAAATACAGTAGGAGCTGATAAAACTAAGTTCACTTGGACATGGGCAAGCCAGTCAGGTGCACTAACTACAATCGGTCTCTAATCGGGTTTAGCAGGTCGTTACCTGGATAACAATTAGATAACAATTTGATAAAAAGGCTCACCCTTTTAACAGGGTGAGCCTTTCTAATTTTGCGCTGTGATTCATAACGACACCGAAAAACTAAAAAACATGACAAAAAGTCTCAAAATCGCATTTTTCATCGCTTTTATAGGGCTTTTGCCTCTTGTGGCAGCAGGACAGAAAGGAACAATCAGAGGAACCGTGTTTGATGAAGGTACCGGTGAGCCACTTATTGGTGTTTCCGTTTTAGTAAAAGGAACTACCAACGGAGGTGTTACAGATTTTGATGGGAAATTTAACATTACCGTAATACCCGGAACCTACGATGTGCAAGTGTCCTATATTTCGTACCAAACACTTGTCATCAGTGTTGTACAAGTAAAAGAAAATGATGTGACCCTTATTGATAATGTTCGCCTTAAGGAGGATATTCAAACGCTGGAGTCGGTGGTAGTAACAGCCGAAGCCATTCGAAATTCTGAGTCAGCCATTTTAAGTGTGAAGCGGAAATCACCTAACCTAATGGATGGAATTTCCGCTGCTAAGTTTCGTCAAATCGGAGATTCGGATGCATCCGAAGCTGTGAAGCGTGTAACGGGTGTATCAGTAGAAGGAGGAAAGTATGTGTTCGTAAGAGGTTTGGGTGATCGCTATACAAAAACAACCCTAAACTCGGTAGATATTCCGGGTCTTGATCCTGATAGAAACAGTATACAGATTGATATTTTTCCGACAAATTTGATTGAGAACATGATGGTTCTCAAATCCTCGGTTGCCGAAATGCCAGCGGATTTTACGGGAGGTGTTGTGAATATTGAAACCAAGGATTTTCCGGAGGATAAAGTTTTTAATGTTTCGGCTAGCATTGGCTACAATCCAAACATGCACTTTAATAAAAACTTCTTTTCATACGAAGGAGGTAAAAAAGATTGGCTTGGCTTTGATGATGGCACTCGTGCATTGCCCGCAGAAGCAACGCAAGAACCTTTTCCGTCACCCACCAGTGCAGGTGTTAGCCCGCAAGAGGTTAATAGTTTCCTTAAAAAATTCAACAAAAACCTTGGAGCCACTACACAAACCAGTTTTATGGATTACAACCTGGGCATTTCAGCAGGTAATCAAAAGAACTTCGAAAATGGAAATAGCTTAGGTTATATTTTTTCTGCTACGTACAAAAGCTCAACGGTATTTTATGACGATGCTTTTTACGGTGAATACCAACGTTCTGCTTTTCCGGATGAGTATGAGATGATATACGCTACTACACAAACGGGAGCGATCTCTGAGAAAAATGTGCTCTTAGGAACATTGGCCGGGTTAGCATTTAAAACACATCAGTCTAAATACAAGCTAGCCGTCATGCATTTGCAAAACGGAGAAAAAAGGGCAGCTCAGTTTTTTATTGATGATAATGGAAGTGCTGTGGGTAAGTCGGGTTACTTTGGCGCCTCTGATAACTTGGAATATAGCCAGCGTGGTGTAACCAACATCTTACTGAATGGCGAGCACTATGGTAAGGACCGCAGCTTTAGTGTGGATTGGAGAGTGTCTCCCACCATTTCAAAAATTGTAGAACCGGATATTCGTAAAACAGCTTTTACCTACACATCATCTGATACCGTTTTCAGCTCTGGTGCCGCAGGCAATCCTACACGTATATGGCGCTATTTGGACGAGGTAAATCTAGTTGCCAAAGTAGATGTGAAGAAAGATTTTATGTTGATGGGGCAACCATCTGTATTGAAATTTGGAGCAAGTCAGACGTTAAAGGAACGTGACTTCCAAATTCTTTCCTATGATATGCAGTTTGCGGGCATTCAACCGGAGTTTAACGCAGATCCAGAAAATGTTTTACAGGACGATTACCTATTTCCAAACGGTCCAATCTATTACTCTTCTGCGAATCCGAATCCAAATCCTAACGCCTATAACTCAACAGTTAGTAACTCTGCATTGTACCTCTCTAATCAATTTCAGTTTTTCACAAAACTCAAGGCTATTGTTGGATTACGTGCTGAAAAATTTGTTCAGCGACACACAGGCCGTGATGCGATTTATGCCAATGGAGATGAAATAAATGGAAACAATTTGGAGAATGAAAAAGTATTGGATGCTTTTGATCTGTTTCCCTCCGCTAATTTCATTTATTCGTTAACGGATAACCAGAACCTGAGACTTTCGTACTCACGAACCATTGCTCGTCCGTCATTCAAAGAACTATCGTTTGCTCAAATTCTTGATCCTGTATCCAACCGTATTTTCAATGGTGGTTTGTTCAAGTATGCTGATTGGGATGGTAATCTTCAGGAAACACGTATTGACAACTTCGATCTTCGCTGGGAGTTATTTATGAAGAAAGGTGAGCTATTGTCAGTCAGTACTTTCTACAAAACATTCGATAAGCCAATCGAAATGGTACGAATTTCCGCAGCGCAAACCACCAATGAGTTTCAACCAAGAAACGTAGGCGATGGATCAATCATGGGTATTGAGCTTGAGTTCAGAAAGTCGTTAGACTTTGTGGCCATGCCGCTTCGCAATTTCTATTTCAGTGGTAACCTCACGTTTGTAAAGTCCGAAATTGAAATGACTGAACAAGAATACAATGCCAGAAAGAGTTATGAGAAGAACGGTGAGACCATCGCAAGAACACGCGAAATGGCAGGACAGGCTCCGCACATTATTAATGTTGGGTTATCTTACGAGAACAGCGAGCTGGGTTTTGATGGCGGATTATTCTACAATGTAAATGGTCCTACGCTTACAGTGGTCGGAGGTAGTTTGTTCCCTGATGTATATTCTGATCCTTTTAACAGCTTAAACTTTAACGTGAATAAAACAGTTGGTAGGGCAAAGAAATCAACCTTCACATTTAATGTGTCGAACATTCTTAACGATGTGAGAGAGAACTTCTACACTTCGTTTAATGCAGAGAGACAATATTATAGCAGACTTAATCCGGGTACTTCTATAAGCATAGGATTTAAGTACAGCCTTTAAATCAAATTCGTAAGCGAAAGAAAAAGACCTGACATTGTTGGGTCTTTTTCATTTTACTCAATCCACTTTTCGCTGTTTCTCTTTCTGAAACTCGAGTACCTTTTTAACTTTCTCCGACACCATCACCAAAGAATCTTTACTCTTTTTGTTTTCTTCTAATTTTAGAAAGAGCGTTACGGAATCAGCACGATTGCTTTGCAAGGCCTTTAACAGTTGCGTATGCTCATTTCTATTGTTATCTATTTTTTGAAGCAAGCTTTTATTCTCATTAATGGTGCGCTGTTGCTGTTTTTCAACGGCATCGAGTGCTTGTTGCGCCTCATCAATTTGACCTTGTATTTTGTCACGGTAAAAGTTAACACCGAAAGTCTTCACCAAGCCCTCCAATTGCGTAGAGATATTGGCAGAGTCAGGACTCCATTCTTTCAAGTTTACGCCCATCCATGCCTTCGCAGTGGAACCTGTTCCACTAACCACTGCATAGAGAGGTTTGGCATAGGGTTGTCCATTAAGAGTGGTTTCCATAACTACAATTAAGTCGTCCTGCTGTTTTGCCTTACCAAAGGTTTTCATGTATTTAAGTAAGGAAGCAGTTACTTCTGTCTTAGTAGCTTCCAGGCTGGTGGCATAACCAAAGGCCTTTTCTCCTTTTACGCGTTGGTCTGTTTTTGTGACTACCACTGTCTGTGCCCAGCTCATTGCGCTGGTGAAGAATAAGCAAATAGATAAAAACTTTTTCAATGCTATCATGTTACCTTTAGGAAAGTTCAAAGCTACTAAAGTTGAGTAAAAAAAATATTTTGATTACAGGCGCCTCTTGTCTAATCGGCAAGCGGCTTACGGAGCTGCTCTTGCAAAAAGGACACCAGGTTTCACATCTGGGCCGAAAGAAATCAGCGGGCCCAGTTCCATCCTATGTTTGGGATGTAAAAAACGGAACACTTGACATCAATGCCCTGAAAGGTATTGATACCATCATTCATCTGGCCGGAGCGGGCATTGCCGATAAACCCTGGACAAAAGAGCGTAAAAGGGAAATTCTGGAAAGTAGAACGCAGTCGACACAGCTCTTGCATAAGACCCTGCAACAAAACCCTCACAGTGTTCGGGCTTTCATTTCCGCCTCTGCGATTGGTTATTATGGCTTTGAGGCTAGCGATAAAACGTTCACCGAGAACAGTGAATCGGGGAATGATTTTCTAGCCAGCGTTACACGGCAGTGGGAAGAAGAAGTTGAAAAATTGAAAGCGCTTCCCCTGCGCATTGCTAAAATAAGAATCGGAATTGTGCTTAGTGAAGAGGGGGGTGCGTTGAAGCCGATGCTCTTACCCATTAAGTATTTTGTAGGATCGCCTTTGGGTTCAGGAAAGCAGTGGATGAGTTGGATTCACATCGATGATCTATGCTCCATGTTCGTTCATTTGATTGAGAATGAGAAACTTGATGGCGTGTATAATGCCACCAGTCAAACAGCCGCCACCAATGCAGAATTTACAAAAGCCATTGCCGCGGTGCTTAAACGACCCATATGGTTGCCGAAGGTTCCTGAGTTTGTGCTAAAAATTGTGCTGGGCGAAATGGCTTCGTTGATAACACAAGGTAGCAAAGTGTCCTCAGCCAAAATTCAAGAAAGCGGCTTCGTCTTTCAATACCCTACACTGCAGGGTGCACTGGAAAACCTGCTTGCGAAAAGGTAAGCGACAACTTATTTTTCTTTGTCATCGTTTTACTACCTTGTTGTAGTTATTGATGCATTATGTCAAAGAAGAAATCTAAAAAAGTTGATGAAACAATCTTAAAACAGGCGATTGAAGAGGAACACCGCATTCGCAAAGCGTTTGTAGATAAAGATTGGGCTGAGATTAAGAGCTCAGATTCCTGGGTAATTTTTAAAGTGATGAGTGAGTTTGTGGAGGGCTTTGAAAAGCTCGCTAAAATCGGACCGTGCGTCACTATTTTTGGTTCGGCACGAACAAAGCCCACTAATCCTTATTATAAAATGGCCGATGATATTGCCTTTCAATTGGTGCAACATGGCTACGGGGTAATTACAGGTGGAGGCCCCGGTATTATGGAAGCGGGTAACCGCGGGGCGCATCGCGCAAAAGGCAAGTCGGTAGGCTTAAATATTTTTCTGCCTTTCGAGCAAAAAGGAAATATTTACATCGATCCGGATAAGCTCATTACGTTTGATTATTTCTTTGTGCGTAAAGTGATGTTCATGAAGTACTCTCAGGGTTTTATTGTGATGCCCGGAGGCTTTGGTACATTAGATGAATTAACAGAAGCCCTTACCCTTATTCAAACCAAAAAAATTGGACGCTTTCCAATCGTGTTAGTAGGGAAGGATTATTGGAAGGGCTTTGTGGATTGGGTGACGAAAGTGTTAATTGGCAAAGAGAAAAATGCCAATGTGGAGGACCTTGACTTATTTGCGTTGGTTGATACACCCGAAGAAGCAGTGAAAGTAATTGACGATTTTTATTCAAAGTATCTATTATCACCCAATTTTTAATTGGGTTCTTGTGTCAGAATCGTAAGCGTGTGAATGTACTATGAAGGATGCTGCCACTTTTATTTCAATAGCCACCTTTGTGTTGGTGATCGGTTATATCTCCTTCCGCGAAGAGAGGCGCGACCTGGACCGTCAACGTATTTCGGATGACACCGTGCTTCCTGTTCAGGAAATTCCGGCTACAGGTTTTGTGGCGAAACCTTTTCGCATTCCAACAGAAATGAGTTTTGCTGGAGAGCCTGTTCCCTTGCACATTAATGATGTGCGTGAACGGCTCGATCGTGAACTTCAAATTAATAGTTATTTACACAGTAGTACACTCTTCATTATTAAAAGAGCCAACCGCTGGCTGCCAGAGTTCGAGAAGATTTTGAAAGAAAATGGTATACCAGAAGATTTCAAATATTTGCCCTTAATTGAAAGTGCTTTACTAAATCAGGTTTCCCCTAAGGAAGCCGTTGGTTTTTGGCAGATTATTAAGAGTGCTGGAAAGATGTATGATCTGGAAATCACGAAGGAAGTAGACGAACGGTACGATCCCATCAAATCTACTCAGGCTGCTTGTAAATATTTGAAAGATGCGCATCGTAAATTTGGCAGCTGGACCCTTGCCGCAGCTTCCTATAATCGGGGTACGACGGGCATGCAAAAAGCACTCGATAATCAGAAGGTGGATTCCTACTACGATCTTTTTTTGAACGATGAAACCTCGCGCTACATTTTTAGAATGTTGGCGATGAAAGAGATTTTGGAGAATCCATTGAAGTATGGATTTGTGTTGTCGGAGGAAGAACTCTATAAGCCGGAAGCCGTGCGACACATTGAAGTAAAAGAAAGCATAAAGAGTTTGGTTGATTTTTCCCTGGCTCAAGGCACTAACTATAAAACCCTCAAGCGACTTAACCCCTGGTTAAGGGATGAAGAATTAACCGTAAAAAAAGGCAAGACATATCTCATTGCCCTACCCGCCTAGGTTCCTTCTCTGTTTAAAAACGAATAGTACCCTTTGTCACCTGTGCGATGATTCCTGCAGGCAGAATCGTTTATATTTAGGAAATTTTAGCTTATGGAATCGACTTACTACAATCCTGCTGATTTGAAAAAATTCGGAAACATTGCCGAGTGGGATAAAAATTTAGCTGCCAAATTTTTTGATTACTATGGTGAGGTGTTTAAAGAAGGTGATTTAACTGCGCGCGAGAAATCACTCATCGCCTTGGCCGTAGCGCATACTGTGCAGTGTCCGTATTGCATTGATGCCTACACCACCGATTCTTTGGAAAAGGGGGCTACAGAAAAAGGTATGATGGAGGCAATCCACGTGGCTGCTGCCATTCGTGGAGGTGCCTCGTTGGTACACGGAGTAATGATGATGAATAAAGCCAAGAAACTCTCCATGTAAAGCAGTTGTTAGTTAATAGTTGTCGGGTTAACCAAACAACCTCTAACCACTAACAAGTAACGTAACCAGAATGATAAAGAGTCTTCATGCCCGCCATCATCAGCTTGCGCAACAGGAAAAGCAAGTAGAGTTTTTGAACAATGGTGTATTTAGGGAAGGAAAGCTGCCTCGCTTTCAACAGAGACTGCAGGCAGCAGGCTTGTTTCCGCTGCGCCCCAGCACGCTTGAAATTTTGCAAGTAAATATTGGTTACATGTGTAATCAGGTGTGTAAGCATTGCCATGTAGATGCAGGACCAGACCGTAAGGAGATTATGACGCGCGACACCATGCAGCAATGCCTGGATGTTATGGAGACGACAAAAATCAGAACCCTGGATATTACAGGAGGCGCTCCTGAAATGAACCCGGATTTCAGATGGTTTGTGACAGAAGCAAAAGGACGGGGTGTGGAGGAAATTATTGTTCGTTCTAATCTCACAATTCTCTTGGCCAATCCAAAGTACCACGATTTGCCGAAATTTTTTCGTGAACATCAGGTTCGCGTGTGCTCTTCTCTTCCTTTCTATAATGCTGATAAGACAAATCGCCAGCGGGGAGAAGGTGTTTTCGAAACTTCTATTAAAGCGTTGCAGCTACTAAATGCTGAAGGATATGGAAAAGAAAGTAGCGGGCTTGTGTTGGACTTGGTGTATAACCCCACGGGGGCATTTTTGCCAGGAGATCAATTTCAATTGCAGCGAGATTTTAAAAAGGAACTCCGCGAACACTTCGCCATTGAATTCAATAACCTATTCACCATTACCAACATTCCGATCAGTCGCTTTTTAGATTTTTTGATTGAAAGCGGCAATTACGAGGAATACATGGAAAAATTAGTCACGGCCTTTAATCCATCAGCCGCGCAAGGAGTGATGTGCCGTAATACGATCTCGGTTGACTGGCAAGGAAATTTGTACGATTGTGATTTCAATCAAATGCTTGGATTGAAAACCACACAAACTTCGGGGCAACACATAAGCACCTTCGATTTGCAAAAGCTCGCCCAACGCGAAATTGTTGTGAGCCAGCATTGCTTTGCTTGCACCGCTGGCGCAGGATCGAGCTGTCAGGGGGTAACTGCCTAGAAGCACAAGAAATCTAAATGTCGATTAATTCTTCTAAAATTGGTTATCAATAATACAAGACTCTCATGCTGAACTTGTTTCGACATTTTACAAACGCTTTTCTATAGATGCCGAAACCTGCCTTTGCCGAAACGGCTCCGTGCAGTCAGGTGAATTCGGCATGACGCGGTTTTTTGATTTTATATTGTTATACATGCACGCCCTTTATTCGTCTGGGATTTTCTTTTTATCCACCCACATCTTTTCTATCTTCAAACTTACAAGCTATACAAAGAGCTCGACTAACTATGTTAAGAGAAATTCAAGAAGCTACCGATTATATTAAAAGCAGAGGTGTAATAGCTCCAGAGATTGGCGTCATCCTCGGTACAGGACTGGGGAATCTTTTTGTAAAGGAAATAAAGAAGCCTGTTCAAATTCCCTATAACTCAATTCCACACTTTCCTATTTCTACGGTGGAATTTCATAAAGGACAACTCCTTTATGGAGAAGTGAAGGGGAAGAAGGTATTAGCGATGCAAGGCCGCTTCCATTATTACGAAGGCTACAGCATGCAGCAAATTACCTTGCCGGTGCGCGTCATGAAAATGTTAGGTGTAGAGCAATTGCTTATTTCTAATGCAGCAGGAAACATGAATCTAAAGTGGAAAAAAGGCGAACTCATGTTGATTGATGACCACATCAATTTGCAACCCGATAATCCCTTGCGAGGTACGAATTATGAAGTGTTAGGCCCGCGCTTTCCCGACATGAGTCAGCCCTACTCGAAGAAATTGAACGACATGCTCAAGAACATTGCTGAGGAAAAAAGTATCAAACTGAATGAAGGTGTGTACGTAGGAGTGGGAGGACCTAATCTGGAAACGAGAGCCGAGTACCGCTTTCTCCATCGCATCGGTGCCGATGCAGTGGGGATGAGCACGGTACCTGAGGTAATTGTAGCGAATCATGCAGGACTTCCCTGCTGCGCCATTTCTGTGTTGACCGATAATTGTGATCCTGATAACTTGAAACCTGCTAACATTGCTGAGATTATTGAAGTGGCCGGTAAGGCAGAATCAAAATTGACCGAACTTTATGTAGAACTTATTAAACAACTATAGCCTATGAAAAAGTTAATAGTCGTACTCGTTTTATTGGTAGGAGGTGTGCTTGTTGGAAGGGCCCAAACCGTTTACTCATCTGCCAAAGGAGAAAAATATCATACAGCCGACTGCCGCTTGTCTGGAGATGCCGATGGCATGTCGATGGACAAAGCAAAAAAGGCAGGTAAGAAAGCCTGCGATGTTTGTAAGCCAAATGAATTGGGGAAAGCCAGTCTTAAACAATGCGAAGGAAAAACGAAGGAGGGAGTTCGCTGCAAGCGCATGACGGCCAGTAAGGGGAAGAAGTGTTATCAACATACAGCTCCTAAGTAATGCAACGAAAGCAGATACACCCGCAAGGTCCTGAGTTCTCGCGTATGATCGCAGGGGTATGGAAATGGATGGATGAACAAACAATAGAGAAATGTATTCATGCCGCGCTTGATTGTGGTATTACCACCTTTGATCATGCGGATATTTACGGGAAGTACACTATTGAAGAATTGTTCGGAAAGGTGTTGAAGGGAAATTCTGACTTGCGCAGTAAGATGGAGCTCGTGACAAAGTGCGGCATTAAGTTGTTAACAGATAATCGCCCGGATCATCGCATTAAGCATTACGATACTTCCTATGAACACATTATTGCTTCTGTGGACAACTCTCTTCAACATTTCGATACGGACTATATTGATCTCTTGCTCATCCATCGTCCCGATCCGTTGATGAACTGTGAAGAAGTGGCAGAAGCTTTTGATGAGTTAGAGCGCAGCGGAAAAGTTTTGTACTTTGGCGTCTCCAATTTCACAACCACGCAATTTGAAATGTTGCAGAGCTATCTTTCCATGCCCTTAGTCACCAATCAGGTAGAGGTGTCACTATTTAAAAACGATTTGTTGTTTAACGGGCTTACCGATGTGATGCAAGTACACCGCACGGGTATTATGGCTTGGTCGCCTTTAGGAAGCGGTAAATTTTTTGATGATACCGAACGCATGCACCATCTTAGTGTGCTGGCTGACAAGTATAAAGCAACGGTTGCTCAAGTGTTGTTTGCCTGGTTGCTACAGCATCCGGCCAATGTGTTTCCGATAACAGGTACCACTAAACCTGAGCGTATTATGGAAGCCTCTAAATCACTAACTATAGATTTAGATAAGCAAGATTGGTTTGCGATGCTTAAGCTGGTGACGGGGAAGGATGTTGCCTAAAGTTAATTGTTCGGAAATTTCTCCGGTACTAAAATAGCATTGGGGAAAAAGCGCTTCACCGAAGCATAATCTTTTTGTGCATCAAGTTGGGTGTAGTACTTCCCAGCTTTAATTCTAAACGTAGGCTGCACATACGTCATCTCTGCTTTTAATTCTGGCAAGGATTGGTCCATGTTCTTCTTAATGCTCAGTGCATCTTCTTTTTTTTGCCCAGAGTAGATTTGAATTGTGAACCCTTCCACATACCTGCGCGCAATGTTGAAGCTATCAATACTATCCAACACTACATGCAAAGATTCATTAACCGTAAACTTAGGCTCTACGTTATCTTTTTTTCTGGGCTCCTCGGCTGTAGCAGATTGCGTTTTAGGTTCTTCAAAAACAGGACGATGAATGGATAAATCCTCAGAATAGGTTGAAGAAGATGTGCCACTCGTTTGTGTAGTGGCACATCCTGCTGCTACCAGCATGTAAACAATGTATGAAGAGAGATGAAACATCTTTTTCATAATTAGTCGATTACAATACAACGATTGTTCAGGATATCATCCTCTACTTTCTTGTATTTCACGTCACGCATTACACGGCCGTCCGGATACTGTACACTTACCTTGTCATTTCGGTTCGCTACTTTATCGGACTTGGCAGGCATAATTTTTTCCTGTGGAGGGCGACTTCCCTGTGGTTGTCTGGGTTCGCCACCGCTGAGCAAGGATTTAGATTCCTCCTTATTTTCATTCAACTTGACACGCGCTCTGCTCGTGCGGGCTTCCTGTACTTGTTCTGGTTTTTGAATGGGAATATCGGCTTTCATTAAGAAAGCAACGGTCTCCTCATTCACCTTGGCAACTAACTTCTTAAAAGCTTCAAAGCCTTCGAATTTATAAATCAAGAGTGGATCTTTCTGTTCGTATACCGCTGTTTGTACCGACTGTTTCAGGTCGTCCATGTCGCGCAAATGCTCTTTCCACAGTTGGTCTATGATGGCGAGGGCAATCATCTTCTCCATGGCTTTCAGAAGTTCAGTATTTTCAGACTGTACACATTTAGCGAGGTTGGCCACTACGCCAATCTGTTTGGTGCCATCCGAGAAGGGCACTACAATGTTTTCGACCGTTGCACCACGCGTAATGGAAATGTCGCGTACAATAGGCAAGGCTTTTTGAGCTACAGCCTTGTTCTTGCGATGATAATGATCCAACGCTTTTTCGTAGAGATCTTGCGTTAATTTATTTTGATCCCATTTTTCAAATTCTTCTTTTGAAATACTATAATCGATACCCAGCGTGCTAAGCGTATTCAAGCGAAGGCTATCGTAGTCAGCAGCATTTTTGGCATTAATTACCATCTCCTCTGCATTATCGTAGATCATCGTAAGAATGTCTAATTCCAAACGCTCACCGAAAAGTGCATTCTTTCTACGTTTGTAAATCACTTCGCGTTGTGAGTTCATCACGTTGTCATATTCTAACAAGCGCTTACGAATACCGAAGTTGTTTTCTTCAACTTTCTTCTGGGCACGTTCAATAGAACTGGTTACCATGGAATGCTGAATCACTTCCCCTTCTTTCAAACCAAGTCGGTCCATGATGCGCGCAATACGCTCCGGCATGAACAAACGCATGAGGTTATCTTCCAGCGAAACGTAGAATTGAGACGAACCTGGATCGCCCTGACGACCCGCACGACCGCGCAACTGTCTATCTACACGTCTTGATTCGTGACGTTCTGTACCAATGATAGCCAAACCACCCGCGGCTTTTGATTCAGGAGTCAGTTTAATATCCGTACCACGACCAGCCATGTTGGTAGCAATGGTTACAGTGCCGGGCTTACCGGCTTCTGCTACAATTTCTGCTTCGCGTTGGTGTTGCTTCGCATTCAATACATTGTGTTTGATCTTGCGCATCTGCAACATGCGGCTTACTAATTCAGAAATTTCTACAGAAGTAGTACCCACCAACACAGGTCTTCCTGCTTCTGTCAATTTTACAATCTCATCAATAACAGCATTGAACTTATCGCGAATGGTTTTATACACCATGTCTTCACCGTCTTTGCGCACCGCTACTCGGTTGGTCGGGATCACCACCACATCCAATTTGTAGATATCCCACAATTCACCTGCCTCGGTTTCGGCCGTACCCGTCATACCTGCTAACTTGTGGTACATGCGAAAGTAGTTCTGAAGTGTGATGGTGGCGTATGTCTGTGTCGCATCTTCTACCTTCACATTTTCTTTTGCTTCGATGGCTTGGTGTAAACCATCGGAGTAACGTCTGCCATCGAGTACACGACCTGTTTGCTCATCAACGATTTTTACTTTTCCATCCACAATGATATACTCCGTATCTTTTTCGAACATCGTGTAAGCCTTCAGCAATTGATTGACGCTGTGAATGCGCTGTGACTTTACCTGATATTCTTTTATGATTTCTTCTTTTTTCTGAAGACGGTCAGCGTCTGACAGACTCTGATCTTTTTCCAGCTTGTTGAGTTCAAGTCCGATTTCAGGAAGAATAAAGAATTTTGGATCTTCTCCTTCGCCTGTAATCAAGTCAATACCTTTTTCTGTCAGGTCAACACTATTATCTTTTTCATCGATGATAAAATACAGCGGAGCATCTGCCTCCGGCATCATTTTCTTATTGTCTTGCAGGTAGAAGTTTTCTGTCTTCTGCATGACGGCTCTTACGCCACTCTCACTCAAGAATTTAATAACAGGCTTGTACTTAGGCATACCTCTGTGTGCCCGGAAAATCGAAACGCCACCTTCTTTTTCTTGGCCTGCTTCTAATTGTTTCTTGGCATCGTTCAGGAATTGCGTTACCAATTTCTTTTGCGCTTCTACCAGTTTATAAATGCGTGGCTTCAGATCATAAAATTCGTGCTGATCACCCTTTGGCACCGGGCCAGAAATAATCAAGGGTGTACGCGCTTCATCAATCAATACAGAGTCCACCTCATCCACCATGGCATAGTGGTGGCCACGCTGTACCAACTCTTCCGTTTCGCGTGCCATGTTATCACGCAAGTAATCGAAACCGAATTCGTTGTTGGTTCCGTAGGTAATATCTGCCTTGTAGGCATTTCTACGAGCAGTAGAGTTAGGCTCGTGCTTATCTATACAGTCAATGGTTAGTCCATGGAATTGGAACAAAGGCCCCATCCATTCACTATCGCGTTTCGCGAGGTAATCGTTTACAGTTACAATGTGTACTCCACGTTTTGCCAGGGCAACCCGTTGCCATCTCGGCCACCTTACCTTGGTGCAACACAACACCACCGATGATCTGCACTTCGTAGTGCATCATGTCCCAGGTTATCATGTTGCCGGCTGCCATCCACTGCTTCGACCAGCGGGCCTTATCGCCATGAATGGTAACATTAGGATGTGTAGCGGAGAGCTGAATATCAAAGTCTTGAGCTGTTACCTCCAGGTAGTCGTTTTCTTTAAAACGTCTGGCTGTGTCGCGAACAATAGCAAAGGCCCTTGGAAGAACCTTTAACAATACTTTTTCAAGTTCCTTATTTCTGTCTCCTTCTAACTTATCGATTTGTGCAAAGACTGACTCTTTTTCTGTCAGGTCCATTTCAGGGCGATCTGCAATTTCTTTGTGTAGGGCAGCCAATTGAGCATCAATGTCTTTTAGCTCCTCATTGATGGTATTTTGAATTTCTTTGGTTTTGGCACGCAACTGGTCGTTAGAAAGGGAAGCCAGTTTTTCAAATTCCTGTACAGTTTCTTTAACGAGAGGCTCGACTGATTTGATGTCGCGCTGTGATTTAGTACCGAAGATCTTGGCAATTAATTTTAACATACGTTAGAAGTTATCGGTCATCCGTTTTGGGTTATTCGTAAAAGAGTGTCTTTTATCTAGTAACAATTAACAGATAACACATACAAAAAGAGTTCAAAGTTAAGCTGATTTTTGGGAAATGGAGGTGTCAATTATAGCTCCAAAGTGCCTTCAAACACCTTCCGGTTTTAAACTCAACCGAAAGGTCTCCTCCCAGCGTTTTGATGGAAATCGGGGAGGTGTAACCCTTGCGGGATGCCGCCAAGGCAGCGGCTGTTACCCCAGTACCACATGATAGTGTTTCATTTTCTACACCTCTTTCGTAAGTGCGAACATAAATTGTGTGATTGGGGAGCAATTCTACAAAATTCACGTTGGTACCTCCTGGTTTAAAGGCTTCGCTGTAGCGGATACTTTTTCCTTCTTCGTAAACAGGATAATTCCTGATCTCTTTTACAAAACGAATTACATGTGGGGAGCCAGTGTTTAGAAACAGATCCTCACCAAGTGACTGTACCGTAGAAACATCGCTCATGCGAAGACGAATGGTTTCCGGATTGATTAAGGCAGCTTCGTGTTTGCCATCGTAGGCATCGAAGACAGTGGTGTTTTTCAATAAAGCTAAGTGCGCAGCAAAATGTACTGCCGCACGACTTCCATTGCCACACAAACTTTGGGAGCCATCGCTGTTGTAATAATTAACCTTAAAATCAGAAGTAGGAGACGGCTCTATGAGAATCAACCCATCGGCACCAATACCAAATTTGCGATCGCAGGCTTTTACGATCTGCTCTTTCGACAACTTGATTTTGCCTGAACGATTATCGATCAGAATAAAGTCATTGCCAGTGGCTTGGTACTTTGTAAATGGAATTGTCAATTGTCAATTGTCAATTGCCACTGTTTCATGAGAAGAAACATTGGCAGAGTTGATTATTTTATTTCCTCGTAGTCCACATACTCTCCACCTTTAAAATCCCTTCCTTCATTTTTCTTGGTTGGAGGCGGGGTGTCGATGTTTACATTCCCATTGTTGGGTCTAGGTTGAGACGGGCGCTGATTCATATTCACGTTTGTATACACTTTCACAGAGCTGCCAAGTTTATACAACACATAACCAACCAGAACACAGATGAGGAGAACTTTGAACATATTCCTTTAACGGCTTAAGTACAGATTTCGTTCGCTGTAAATATTCAAGAAATAATCGTCCATTAAATCATCTATAAAATAAATGGCTTCGCCAGTCGACTTCATTTCAGGACCCAGTTCTTTGTTCACATCGGGGAATTTACTGAAAGAGAACACAGGTTCTTTAATGGCATACCCTTTCTTTGTTGGTTTGAAGTTGAAGTCAGTCACCTTCTTCTCACCCAACATCACCTTGGTAGCGAAGTTTACGTATGGCTCATCGTAAGCTTTGCAAATGAACGGCACCGTGCGGGAAGCACGAGGATTTGCTTCGATGATGTATACCTTGTCGCGCTGTATTGCAAATTGTATGTTGATGAGTCCCTTTACTTTCAGGGCTTGTGCAATGCGTGTACTGTAGGTCTCAATTTGCTTGATAATAAAATCACCCAAATTGTAAGGAGGTAACACTGCATACGAATCGCCCGAGTGAATACCAGCCGGCTCGATATGCTGCATAATGCCAATGATGTAAACATTCTCTCCATCACAAATGGCATCAGCTTCTGCTTCGATGGCTCCATCTAAGTAATGATCCAGCAATACCTTATTGTCAGGAAGATGTTTCCAGATGTCAATGATGTGTGATTCGAGTTCTTTTTCGTTGATGACAATCTTCATGCTTTGTCCACCTAATACATAGGAAGGACGAACCAAAAGCGGGAAACCGATGGTCTTAGAAATTTCCAACGCTTCATCTGGATCAGTGGCTACACCAAATTCTGGATAGGGAATGTTTTGTTCTTTCAGCAATTGAGAGAAACGACCTCTGTCTTCTGCTAAATCGAGTGAGTCGAAAGAAGTACCGATAATCTTGATACCGTACTTGTGTAATTTCTCCGCGAGCTTCAAGGCTGTTTGCCCACCTAGCTGTACAATAACACCTTCTGGTTTTTCATGCTGAATGATGTCGTACAAATGTTCCCAGAATACGGGTTCAAAATAAAGTTTATCTGCAATGTCGAAATCGGTAGAAACTGTTTCAGGGTTACAGTTGATCATGATGGTTTCGTAACCACATTCTTTCGCAGCCAATACTCCATGCACGCACGAGTAGTCAAACTCAATACCTTGTCCGATGCGGTTAGGACCTGAGCCCAATACCACCACCTTCTTTTTAGTAGAAGGAATCGATTCGTTCTCTGTATCGAAGGTTGAGTAGTAATAAGGAGTTTTTGCTTCGAATTCGGCTGCACAGGTATCTACTAATTTGAAGACACGCTTAATGCCTAATTCAATTCTTCTGTTGAAGACTTCACTTTCTAAGGCATGAAGCAAGTGTGCAATTTGTCGGTCTCCAAATCCTTTTTCTTTTGCTTTGCGCAGAAGCGGAGTTGGAATTGTTTTAACATCGAAGGTTGCAATTTCTTTTTCGATGGTAACGAGCTCTTCAATTTGTTTGAGGAACCATTTATCGATGCGGGTGATTTTTCCGATGGTCTTTAGCGGTATACCAATCTTGATCGCATCATGAATATGGAACAAGCGGTTCCAGGTGGGATTGGCCAACGAATACAACAACTCATCTTGGTTGCGCAATTCTTTTCCATCGGCACCAATTCCGTTTCTTCTAATTTCTAACGACTGACAGGCTTTTTGTAAGGCTTCCTGGAAATTTCTTCCAATGCCCATCACTTCTCCAACAGACTTCATCTGCAAACCAAGTCTGCGGTCAGCACCTTGGAACTTGTCAAAATTCCAGCGAGGAATTTTTACAATAACATAATCCAGTGCGGGTTCGAAGTAGGCAGTTGTAGTACCAGTAATGGCATTCTTCAATTCATCCAGATTGTATCCGATGGCCAGCTTGGCAGCAATTTTTGCAATGGGATATCCTGTTGCTTTGGAGGCGAGTGCGGACGAACGAGAAACCCGTGGATTGATTTCAATACCAATGATTTGTTCATCGTTATCTGGATTGACAGAGAACTGCACATTACACCCTCCGGCAAACTGACCAATGCCATTCATCATTTTAATGGCGAGGTCACGCATGCGCTGATACGTGGTATCAGGCAGCGTCATCGCAGGAGCTACCGTAATAGAGTCTCCTGTGTGTATGCCCATCGGGTCAAAGTTCTCGATGGAACAGATGATGATGACATTGCCATTGCCATCGCGCAGTAATTCTAACTCATATTCTTTCCAACCGAAAATAGATTGCTCTACCAATACTTCGTGTACAGGAGAAGCATGCAATCCTCTATTCAAGGCTTCATCAAATTCTTCTGGTGTGTTCACAAAACCACCTCCGGTCCCACCGAGTGTGTACGAAGGGCGAATGACCAAAGGGAAGCCTGTTTCTTGTGCTATTTCCTTTCCTTCCAGAAAAGATTTTGCTGTGCGACCTTTACAAACGCCCACATTTAGCTGAATCATCAGCTGGCGAAATTTCTCGCGATCTTCTGTCGTCTCGATGGCGTGAATATCCACGCCAATGATGCGTACACCGAAGTGATTCCAGATTCCAGCTTTATCGCACTCAATGCACAAATTCAGGGCAGTTTGGCCACCCATGGTAGGGAGCACCGCATCGATGTTGTGTTTTTCTAAAATTTCACGAATCGATTTCTTGGTGAGAGGCTTCAAATACACATGATCGGCTGTCACTTTGTCCGTCATGATGGTGGCAGGATTGGAGTTAATCAGCACCACTTCAATACCTTCTTCGCGCAGCGAACGGGAGGCTTGTGAGCCGGCATAGTCAAATTCGCAGGCTTGACCGATGATAATAGGGCCGCTACCGATAATCAGTACGGATCGAATACTTCTGTCGCGTGGCATAGGGCAAGAGTGGTATGGTTAAAATCTCGCAAAAGTAATCCTTGAACGTTGCATTTTTAGCCTTAGCAGGAATTTTTTGCAGAAATAAAAAACCCCGCTCTAGGGCGGGGCTTATATTAGTATTTCACAATTCTTCGCATGACAAGATCTTTTTCATCGGAGACCTTAATTAAGTAAATGCCGGCCGGTAAATCAGATAGTTCAAACGATTGGATTAGCTCATTTTCTTGCCGAGTCATTGTTTTCCTACTAATCACAATACCTTGGGTATTGACTAATTCTACAGAACCAATCACAGCCCTTATAAACTGAGCTTTCACCGCGATGCGTTCACGGGCAGGGTTTGGAAATACTTGAACTGGAAAGGCCGCGGCTGTTTCCGAGAGGCTGGTGACAATATCCAGCGTTTCCGCAAACTGATTTTGACATCCGTTGGAGTAGGTCACGATCAAAGAAACGGTGTAGGCACCGATTGCTGCAAAAGTGTGAGTTGGATTCTGCTCTGTGCTAGTGGCACCATCTCCAAAATCCCATGCCCATGAAACAGCGTCTGGATGAGCATACGTAAAGGAGATAGATTCTTCTACGATCAAATCTGTTGATGTTGTAAAGCTTTCATCAGGAACCAACAACACAGTAACAGGAATGGCGGAAGAGGTAGAAGTACATCCATTTGAATTGTCTCGCACCTGTACTGTATAGTCGCCTGCTGCAGTGGCAGTAATGCTTTGGGTAGTTTCTCCGGTACTCCATAGGTAGGCATCGGCAGCCCCTGCTGAAAGTATAACACCTTCACCTTCACAAATAATTGTAGGGTTTTGAGCACTGATGCTGACAGGAGGAGCAGGTAATACTGTAGTGGTGAGTGGAACGGAAGTGTTTTCGCAGCCCAAGGAAATATCTTTGACGGTTACAGAATAGGTCCCTGCTGTTGTCACATCGATAGACCGTGTGGTAGCTCCGGTACTCCACAAATATTCATCTGCTTCGGAGAAGGGCCCGAAGTTGAGATAAGTGGTTTTGCCTTTAAGATAACATCTACTTTTGTACGAACACTTTCGTATGCATTGATGGCATTGGCAGCGTAAAAGGTTGTATCTGATAAAAGAGAGGAAGTGATAAATGAATTACCTTCCGCAATGGCCTCGCCTCCGGTAAAAGAGGTGTACCACTTAACAGCACTGGAGGCAGTGGCGTCAATGCTTGCTGCGTTTCCATAACAAACAGGTGCCACGGTTGCCACGGGTTTATCCAGGGTAAAGGCACGGTTATACAAAGTGTCAGCATGCGCAGCAGATTTCAAAAGTTCTTCCAAATTGTTGGCTGCATGCAAGGCGAAGGCAATGGTAACCTCTTCGTTTACCCCAATGAAAACGGGTGAAGCAGAAACTACATGACTCAGCTAGAAAGTGAGGCAAATTTTTCTTCATCGGTGTATCCATCATAGAGACCAAAAGGATTATTGGCAATACTCTGGTTATTGTCAATAGCATAGTGATTGGCGCTTTGATTTAAAACTTGAATGCCGGCATGAGGCAGGTCATCAGAAACTTTTGGAAATACATAGCCTATTTTCTTTTCTACATTCCAGGCCGCTGCGTCTTGTGCGCCATTGCCGCTGATGTCCCAATCAGCAAAAAGCCCGAAGCGAAATCCAGTGAGTGGAACAGTCGAAACATTTTTAATCTTGTACTCCAGAATGATAAACGTATTGTAAGGAGCTTCTTTGCGCACATAGGAGCGGTAGAATACCTGCAACGAGGCGTTTGTCAGGGAAGATGCATTCACGAATGATCCATACACTTCCGCGTTGGATTTCTCACCGGGCACTATTTTCTTGATCGGGTCTATAGGTGAAAAATCCTGGTCGAAGGCACCATTTATTCCGCGCACGTTATTGCTCAATTGTGCGGAGGAGGAGCCCATCAACAAGCCCATTTCATATAGGATAGGCGCTTCATTAAACACAAAACCATTTCCTTTTCCTTGGGTACTTGGGTCGTCAAAACCGATTCGGCCACGAGAACTAATGGAGGAGGTTATTTGATTTTCATCGATGTCTAAGAACGATGGGTTAACACTGAAAGTAATCACCTGGAAATCGGTATAGGCTCCATCCTGAATGGAAATTTTAATGTTTACTTCCAGATTCTCGGGAGTATTCTGTGCAATAGTTACCGGAAAGATCTTAGATGTTTTCTGGTTCGTCCCTAGAAACCCAACGGATTGTTGCGGAGATGCAATACTCACTAATGTTGAAGAGGAGGATAGCGTAACAGTCAGTCCGCTGGTGGTGGGGGATAGATAGTTGGTAAAATCAAGAGATAAATTACTGGTCTCTCCTAAAACAGGAGAGCCTCCCCCGGTACCTAACAGACGGGGATTGCTAACCCGCACTGAAGGACCTGTGTACTGGAGAGCTCGTTGTATATCCAACCGCCCCTTTCCCAATTTATCAGCCAACACAGAAATATTTGCGCTGTAAATAGAAGCGTCTGCAGAAGCCCTGATCACCTCGCTCACTTGCAGGGCTGATAACTCTGGTTTGTGCGCCCACACCAAGGCAGCGGCTCCCGCAACAATGGGACATGAGAAGGAAGTCCCCTGCACAAATCCATAGGTGTCGTTATACTGAGTGCTGAAAATACTTACCCCTGGGGCACATACATCTACAGTGTACCCAGAGTTGGAGAATGTTGCTTTTACATCGGTTTGGGTGGTGGCAGCAACGGATAAAACGTAATCATAACCGGAGGGAAAGTGAGGATCCTGTGAGTTTTCATTACCAGCGGCACCGACTACTAAACATCCTAAATCCAAGCTTACGTACGTAATGATATCTTGCGCTATTTGACTTCTGAAAGAACCTCCCCACGAAGCGTTAATAATTTTTCGGGAAACATTATCAGCTGTTAGTGTATTGGCGGCATAAAGAATACCATCATACCCAAAGTACACGCTTAAACTATTGGTTCGTTGATTATCGGCTGTATGTTTTGTGAAATTGTTGGCAGAGGCACCAGCACATCCTGCCACCCATACACCGTGCGTTAACACGCCAACACTACCGGTTTGTTTTAAGTTAGGATCATTATCACCTACAAAATTTGAGTTGAAAATATTGAGTGTATCTTCTCCCACAAAATCCCATCCGTTTACATTGTCTACAAAACCGTCATTGTCATCATCAATTCCGTTTCCGGCAACCTCATCCGGATTCGTGTAAATGTTTCCTGCCAGGTCCGGATGGTTCAGGTCTCCACCAGAGTCAATGATGGCGATGACTACCTGTTCACTTCCTTTGGTAACATCCCAGGCTTCATAGGCATTAATCAGGTCGAGATAATATTGCTGGCCTACGTTAGGATCGTTGGGTGTAAACGACATTTTATTGACAAACTCTGGCTCTACAAGTTCGAAATTTCCAAAAGCGTATAATTTGTTGATGACGGCTTCTATGTTCTGACCCGGTTGTAATACAATTCGTTCGTACAAACCAATGTCAATTTTGCTAGGTGATTGAAAGGGCCCGCGCCAGGTTGCATTTTTTTGAACCAATCGGGCAGGCGCCAATGCCTTGGAGGCGATGATGTCCACTCCGGGCACAGACAGATTTGCTCTTCCTCTAGCCTGTTGCTTTTTGTCTGCCTTCCATTTCACTAATACACTTGCCTGACTATAATCGCCTGCTTGAATAGTAGCGGGCAACCTATAGGTAGTGATATCCTTTTGTGCATGGGTCAAAGAAGCACATGCAAGGAGAACAAGCACGAGTATCGCTTTCATGAAAGTAAACTTTTGAGTCATTGTAGAAAATTCCATACACGTTGAACATTGCCATAGCAAATTTTTTCAATCTCTTCAGGAGTATAGCCTCTCTTCAATAATACATAGATCAGGTTTGGATATTGACTTACATCTTTCAATCCAACCGGAAGACTGTCTCCCACACCATCGTAATCAGAACCAATGCCCACGTGGTTAATACCCGCCAGAAACTTAACGCGATCAATGTGATCGGCTACTTTTTCTACATCAGAGAATAATTCATTATGACTCTTTACGAATTGATCAATAATGGGCTGAGCTTCTGCATCACGAGACGTTAACTTCTTATCGCCCAAAACTTTTTCTAGGGAATCCAACAGTTTACTGTTGGTACGCGCTACTGAATCTAAAAAAGAAGCACCAAAGTTTATTTGAATAACGCCTCCGTTTTTCCCCAAGGCTTTGATCATGTCATCACTCATGTTTCGCTGAAAACCGGGAGTAAAAAACCGGCAAGAAGAATGGGAGGCAATTACAGGAGCTTTTGTAATCTTCAAGGCATCATAAAAGGCACTATCAGAGACGTGAGAGATATCCACCATAATACCCACGTTGTTCATTTCTCTTACCACCTCTTCTCCGAAAGGACTGAGACCTTTCCAAGTGTTTAAGGTATCATAAGAAGAATCGCTGATCTGATTATCCTTACCGTGCGTGAGGGTAATGTAGCGAATGCCTCTATCAAAGAAATACTTCACGTTAGCTAAGTCATTTCCAATAGGAGCACCATTCTCCATGCCCATTGGGAGAGAAATTTTTCCAGCCTTGGTGTTTGCTTCCAATTCTTGTGGGGTACCAGCTTTGCCAAACTTATCAGGATGCGCATCAATAATGCCATTGATCATATCAATAAGAGAGTCGGCCAATAGCTTACCCTTGTCTTCTTGTAATTGATAACGTGAAGGAATATAAATAGACATAAAGGGAGCATCCAGGCCTCCTTTTTTGGCTCGTTCATAATCAAAGTCACCCTCTGTTGTACTTAAGGGAATGCCTAAAAACTCCTTCTCGAGTCTGAAGTTTTTTATTTTCAGACGATACGGTAAGTCTACGTGGCCGTCTGTAATAATAAATGTCTGGGCTAAGGAATCAGCAACCCTTTTAAGTTGTTCATCAGGCAAGCGGGTATAATCAATCTTTTCCGGTTGTGTACAGGAAAAGATCATAAGGCTTAGGGCAAGAACGGATACAATTCTCATCATCGGTATATGTAAATTTAAGGCTCAAAAGATATTCAATTATTCTCTTATCTCCATTCTTATTCATGGCAGATCAGCAGCACACGTTACCTGAGTTTACCAAAACGCAACTGGCTTTGCGAAACGGGCAGGACAAACCCCAGATTTGGGTAGCCCTAGATGGGGTAATTTATGAGGTGACGGACTCAAGATTGTGGAAGAACGGCAAACATCATGAACACTGGGCAGGACAGGATTTAACGGACGAGTTAAAAGATGCACCTCACACGGAGAAAGTGTTTGAGAAATTTAAAGCAATAGGCCGATTGAAGGCTACTTAGTTTAGAAGCTTCGAGCCACAAGCTTTTAGCTACGGGCTCGGAGCTCGCGGCTATTAGCTTTGCGCTTTGTATTTTTACACATGATCTTAATTGCCGACAGCGGAGCCTCTAAAACAGATTGGAGACTTATTGACGAAACCGGGAAAGTTGAACAAGCCCAAACCATCGGATTTAATCCTTACTACCAATCCATCGACCAGTTTGAGAAGGAAGTAAGTGAGGTACTGTTGCCTCAGATAAAGTTTGCACCAGAAAAAATTGACGACTACGGTACGGGTTGTTCTTCCGATAAAAACAGAAAATTGATTCGGAACGTTTTCGAAAAGCATTTTCGTGATGCTCACATTGAAGTTTGGCACGATTTGCTCGCAGCCGCCCGGGCACTGTGTGGCACGGAAGAGGGTATTGCCTGCATTTTGGGCACCGGCTCTAACTCTTGTTATTACGATGGAACAACCATTGTGGATAATGTAACATCCTTAGGCTACGTATTGGGAGACGAGGGCTCTGGTGCCTATTTAGGCAAGCGCATCGTGGCCGACTACCTTCGAAAAGATTTACCAGAGAAACTCTGGGATCAATTTAAACAACGCTTCCCCTATGAACGAGAAGAATTTTTGGATCGCATTTACAATCAGGAAATGCCCAGTCGTTTTTTAGGCAGCTTCTCCCATTTCATTTTTCAACACCTTAACGAGCCGTATTGCCACCAATTGGTGCGCAGTAGTTTTGAAGAATTTTTTGAAAAAAATGTGATGAAGTACCATCGCTATGAACAGTTGAAGGTTCATTTTACCGGATCGGTTTCTTTTTACTTCAGCAATATTCTTCGTCAGGTAGCGAAAGAGAAGAACATCAGTGTTCAGCATATTTTAGAGAGCCCGATTGCCGGACTTACTTTGTACCACAAAAAAGATTTGAACTAACGTGTCCACAACCGAATCCTCTTCGAACTATAACAACCTCGAGCAGATGTCTGTGCGTGAGTTGCTAACCAACATTAACCGCGAAGATCAAACCGTGCCGCTGGCGATTGAAAAAGTATTACCACAAATAGAAGCATTGGTGAATATTATTGTGGAAAAGGTGAATGCCGGAGGACGCTTGTTTTACATAGGAGCCGGCACAAGTGGTCGCTTGGGAATCTTAGACGCATCAGAAATTCCGCCTACCTACGGTATGCCGCATGGTAAAGTAATTGGCATAATTGCCGGAGGAGATGGTGCTATCCGCAAAGCTGTGGAGCATGCGGAAGACAATGAAACACAAGCCTGGAAGGATTTAGAAGAGCATCTCATCAATCAGAACGATGTATTGATTGGCATTGCCGCGTCAGGCAGAACACCTTACGTCATCGGAGGTGTAAAATCAGCCAGGGCAAATGGCATTGTTACTGGATCTATTACTTGTAATGCAAACTCAGAGGTGAGCAAGCAAGTGGAGTACCCAATTGAAGTTGTGGTTGGTCCAGAGTTTGTAACGGGCAGCACGCGCATGAAAGCAGGGACTGCGCAAAAATTAGTGTTGAACATGATCAGCACCACGACCATGATCAAACTTGGCAGAGTAAAGGGCAACAAGATGGTGGACATGCTGCTGACAAATAATAAGCTGGTCGATCGTGGAGCGCGCATGATTATGGACGAGTTAAAGATAAGTCAAGCAGAAGCAGAGAAACTTTTGCTAGAGCATGGTTCTGTTCGCAAGGCCATCGAAAGCACGCGGCATGCATGATATTCAGCCTTACGATCGCTGGTTGTCTTTATACGATCCGGCACTAGACGAGCGCTCTCCCTTTCATGGGAAGGAGTATAACTACGATGTGTATTCTGAAACCATCTATGGATACTACATCGATCCCGCCTGGGATTTTATGGGTTCGGAAACCCTCTACATAAAATTACTTTTTGTTGATTACGACCGTGGCTTTGCCATTATTGAATTTATAGGTGAGTGGAACGATGCCATCAATAATGACATCATGCATTTAAAGCGCAACGTGATTGAGTTGCTGGCAGCCGAAGGCATCAACAAATATATTTTAATTGGTGAGAACGTGATGAACTTCCATGGGTCAGACGACAGCTATTACGAAGAGTGGTTTGATGATGTGGAAGATGGCTGGATCGCAGCCGTCTCCTTTCCGGAGTTTATTCGGAGTGAGTTACAGAAATACAATATTGACAGTTACATCAATATGGGAGGGACGTTAGAGATTGAGCGTTGGCGTACCCTTCCTCCGCACACATTTTTTGAAGTGGTAAGTCAGCTTATTCAGCGAAGACTGGGTTAGCCTCATCCCAGAAGTCCCTCTCCTCTGGAGAGGGATTTCCATGGGCACCAGGTAGTTTCGTTTCGATTTCATCTCCATACATACCACACGCGTTCTGCGCAACTGGCCTTTTTTGAAATAACGACCTTGAAGCTTAAAGATGCTGCCGGTAGGTATGGAAGAGAGTAGCGCTATCGATTGCGAATTTTTATCGTGCGCACGCAAGGCTACCGTCAATCCGATATCGGCAAAGGAACTTGCTTTTGGATTTTCCATGTGCCTACGCAGCTCATGTAAGATTTGATAAGGGAAGATAGATTCCTGAAGCATGGGCTGAAGCAAAACCTTAAAAGAATCCTTCCACTCCGCACCATGCGCTTCGGCTCGCCTGCCATGAGCCAGGAATACCCGAAGGTGTGCCACCTCATGAACGTATGTTAGCAAAAAGAGATAAGGATTAAGATCGTGGTTGAGGGTAATCTGAAGGTGGGCTGAATTGCTTTTGCAGGAGAAGTCTCCCACTTTCGTTTGCCTACTGCGGGTGAGCTTTAGTTGAAAAGGGCTTTGTAGCCAGAGCTGATGGGCATAGTCAGCGGACGGCTGCGGTACATGCTGCTGAAGAATATGAAGAACACTTTGCGAATCGTGGGCCACTGGCATGATGTGCCAAAGAAAACAGGTAGGGGGGAAATAAAAAAGGCTTTAGAATCCTAAAGCCTTCCCGGGAATGCAATCGAATTTCGATTGAATTACTGTGCTACAACGGCAGCAGCTGAATCAACAACAACAGCAGCAGAGTCAACAACAGTAGCAGCTGAATCAACAACAGCAGCAGCAGTAGAATCTACAGCAGCAGCGGCTTCTTCAACCTTTTTGCCACCACAAGCTGTGAAAGCAACTGCGAAAGCTGCTACAGCTACAAGTGCGAATACTTTTTTCATAGTTTACAGGTATTTATAAATTTTGCGCAAAGATAAGGCGATTATTCAATTGAAGGTCAAGTGAGTAAGAAAAATTATTTTTTCTTAAAAATAAGCCTCACCGGGACCCCTTCAAAGTCAAAATGATCGCGGATTTTGTTCTCAAGGAATCGTTCGTAAGACTCCATAATGAACTGGGGCATGTTGGTAAAGAATGCAAACGATGGATATCGGGCATTTATCTGGGTAATGTATTTTATCTGGACAAACTTTCCGCGAACGGAAGCCGGTGGATTGTGCTGAATTTCCTTCAGCATAATGTCGTTCAGCTTGCTAGTGGGTATTTTTTTGCTCTTGTTGTCGTACACCTGCATGGCCTTCTCCACCACCTGAAAAATGCGTTGTTTTTCAATAACGGAGGCGAAAATCATGGGGATATAATCGATGGGGGCCAGTCTTTCCATCATGTCCTTTTTAAAGGTCTCGGCCGTTTTGGAGTCTTTTTCAATGAGGTCCCACTTGTTTACCATGATGACAATACCCTTCCCCTGGCGTTCGGCCAAGCTAATCATTGTCACATCCTGTGATTCCATACCCTGCTGGGCATCGATCACAATGATCACCACATCCGACTCTTCCAGCGCCCGAAGGGAGCGAAGCACTGAGTAGAACTCAATATCATCTTTTACCTTCCCCTTTTTTCGAATCCCAGCCGTATCAATCAGGATAAAGTCCTTATTGAACATTTTATAATGAGAGTGTATGGAATCGCGGGTGGTTCCCGCTTCATCGGTAACAATGCTACGATCCTGACCGAGCAAAGCATTTAACAAAGAGGATTTACCCACATTAGGGCGACCCAAAATCGCAATTTTAGGAATGCCCGCATTCGGATCTTCGATGCCTTCGGTTTCGAATGTTTTTACCAGCTCGTCCAATAATTCGCCCGTACCACTTCCGTTTTCGGCTGATACCGGAAAAATTTCAGCCTCTAGGCCAAGTTCATAAAACTCGTTAGCCATGATGGTTTTATCGGGTGTGTCGGTTTTATTGGCGGCAATGAAAATAGGTTTTTTGGAGGTACGCAGAACATTGGCAAAATCTTTATCCATGCCGGTAACGCCATCGCGTATGTCAACCAGAAAAATGATGGCTGTAGCCTCATCAATAGCCAACTTCACTTGTTTGCGTATCTGCGATTCAAATTTGTCTTCCGAGCCGGTAACGTATCCACCGGTATCAATAACAGTGAAGAAATGCCCTGTCCATTCGGCATAGCCATAATGACGGTCGCGGGTTACTCCGGATTCGTCATCCATAATGGCTTCCCGTTTTTCAATCAAACGATTAAAGAAGGTTGATTTACCAACATTGGGTCTGCCTACTATTGCTACGATGTTTGCCATGATAAAAAAGATTCCAAGCCGATGTCAGCCTGAGCTTGTCGAAGGCTAAAAGTTTAGAGATAACAGGTTTCGACAAGCTCAACCTGACAGAAAATGAAAAGAGCGATACCTGAATATCGCTCTTTTACTTCGAGTAGCGGGAACAGGACTCGAACCTGTGACCTTTGGGTTATGAGCCCAACGAGCTACCAACTGCTCCATCCCGCGATGTGAGCACAAAAGTAGAACGATACAGGCACAAAAACAAATCGTACCTTTGATTTGCCCTTAGAAAACACATTTGTTTTTACGCAAGTATCCGTTGTTGGAAAATTGAAGAGGTAAAACAAAGTCAAGAACAAATAATCATTGTCAAATCAACTACATGGCAGAATTTAAATCAGGTTTTGTAAGCATTATCGGAAAACCCAATGCCGGAAAATCCACCCTCATGAACGCGTTGATGGGTGAACACCTTTCGATTGTTACTCCGAAAGCACAAACCACCCGCCACCGCATCATGGGGATGATCAATACTCCGGAGATGCAAATTGTGTACAGCGATACCCCTGGTATGTTGGAACCCAAGTATGCTTTGCATGAAGCGATGATGAGTTTTGTGAAGGTGTCCCTAGAAGATGCGGATCTTGTGTTGTTAGTAATTGCCTGGGACGAAACGCTGGAAGAATATTTTCTAGATCGCATTAATAGAATTAAAGCACCCGTGGTGCTGATCTTGAACAAGACAGATCTTCGCAGAAAAGAAGAAATGTCCATTGAAGAGAAGCTGGCTTTCTGGAAAAGTAAGTTACCTGTAATTACACATACCGTAGCCGTAAGTGCGGGCAAGAAGAAAAATATTGATCAGGTATTGCCGATCGTGCAGCAAAGCTTGCCGGTGCATCCTCCCTATTTTTCGCAAGATGAATTTACTGATCGGTCAGAGCGATTTTTTGCCGCTGAAATTATTCGTGAGAAAATATTCTACAATTACGATCAGGAGATTCCCTACAGTGCTGAGGTGGTAATTGAATCATTCAAAGAGGCAGAAGACATTATCCGCATCCGTGCTGAAATTTATGTGGAGCGCGATTCACAAAAAGGAATACTCATTGGTAAGGGAGGTAGCTCCTTGAAAAAAGTAGGCATTCAGGCGCGTACGGATATGGAAAAGTTCTTCCGGAAGAAAGTCCACTTGGAAACGCACGTGAAGGTGGCCGACAATTGGCGTAAAGAGCGTTTCAAGTTAAAGCAGTTTGGGTATTTGGAGTGAGTTGTCAAAACCACAAAGACCTACTCTCCTTATTAAAAATTTCAAGAACTATGTATATATGTGGTTAACACTTTACTGAAAGTATAAAGTAGTAAACATTACTAACCTTGAGCGAAAAAAAACCACAATCTACAGGCGAAGAAATAGCCAACGCCATTACCCACGGCATAGGGGCCTTGCTCGCGATTGCCGCTCTCGTAGTACTCATTGTGCTAGCCGCTATGAAGGGAACCGTGTGGCATGTCGTTAGCTTTTCTATTTTCGGTACCACCTTAGTGTTGCTGTATTTTGCTTCCACTCTTTACCACAGTCTCACGTTTACCCGTGCGCGTGGACTCTTTCACAAATTCGATCACATCTCCATCTACTTGTTGATTGCGGGCACCTACACACCCTTTTGCTTAACCGCTTTGCGCGGATGGATAGGTTGGACGGTATTTGGTATCGTATGGACCTGTGCCATTATTGGCGCAGTCATAAAAGCCATTTCGATTGGATCGAAAGTAAGACTCTCTACTATTCTCTATGTATTGATGGGGTGGGTAATAATCATCGCCATTAAGCCTTTGTATGAGGCCATGAGTTTTAATGGATTTATGTTTTTGATTGCAGGAGGAGTTTCGTACACACTCGGCACGTTTTTCTTTCTACGCGATCAAGTAAAGTACAACCACAGTGTGTGGCACCTCTTTGTACTAGGGGGAAGTGTGTTGCACTTTTTTTCTGTGCTTAGCCTTTTGTAAAGAGGGAGAAAGATTTCTGAGCAACTACCACTCACCTCCTATCAAGCCGTCTTCTTTCTTTGCTTCAATTGAATTCTTCTTAAACAGAAGCATTAGTTAGCCGCTTTTTCAACACCAATCACAAAATAGTTTGTTTCGCCTCTCCAGGGAAAGGCTCTATACCTGCGAATGAAACGAAGGTTTACCCGACTACCTTCAGCCGCAGCGCTTTCTAAATCTGTGATAACCGTTTTTTGATCACTCTCTACTGAAAAATCACGTGTTTCAGCAATCGGGCTCACGCCTTTTAAGGAGCCAAACGACTCCACACTTAGTTTTCCTTCGTAAGTTTTAAAGATCATGCCGCGTTGGGTAATGCTCAGCACGCGTCCGGCCATTACACCCTCCTCGTACACCGCGAAATAGTAAAAGGAGTACAGGCCAACAAAACCAATAATCAAGAGGGCTACTGCCCATTTCAATATTTTTTTCAAGAAAGCCATAGTGCTGAGTGAGTTGGTTAGTACGAAGGTGCAACCAAGTTAAAATAATTAAAGCGATTTGTATACAAGTTTGTGAAATACCAACTGGTTATTTCCAGACAAAAATTCTTGAAGAGCCACACCCAAGAATCCATGGGATATTCTGTCCTATTAATTGATGGAGTATACTTTCTTAACCCAAATCAAGAGGAAGTCCCTCCTTCCTTAACTCAAATCAAGAGCCTTTGCCCCCAGGCCGATTCACCTTTGCCTATCAAAACGAAACAACATGAAAACAAAAAAAACCTTACAATTCTTTTTAGCGCTGATGGCTCTAACACTGACCGCCCGCGCTCAAACAACACAAACCATCCGGGGCCAGGTCTTGGATGAGGTTAGTAAAACACCTTTAATCGGTGTAAACATTATGGTGTTGGGTGCTAGCACACCCTTAGGAAGTGCCACTGATATCGATGGCAATTATCGAATCGATAAGGTGCCCTTAGGTAGACAAACTATCAAAATCACGTACATCGGTTATGAAGAGCAGGTGTTGCCAAACGTGTTGGTAACTGCAGGCAAAGAAGTAATTTTCAACCTGAGCTTAACGGAAAGTGTAAATCAACTCAACGAAGTAGTTGTAGTAGCTAACAGCAGAGAAGACAAAACGGCTACGAACAATGACCTAGCAGTAGTGAGCGCGCGCTCGTTTAATGTGGATGAAACCAAACGCTATGCAGGTGCACTAGGAGATCCCTCGCGTATGGCGGCCAATTTTGCAGGTGTTGTTGGAGGAGATGATTCCCGAAATGATATTGTCGTGAGGGGTAATTCGCCCACTGGAATGTTGTGGCAACTAGAAGGCTTAAACATACCCAACCCCAATCATTTTGGATCGCTTACCAGCACAGGAGGCCCGGTAAGTATGTTGAACAATAACAACCTCGACAAGTCAGATTTTATGACGAGTGCTTTTCCCTCTCAATATGGCAATGCCTTGGCGGGCGTGTTTGATATTAGGTTGAGAGATGGGAATAATGAGAAAATGGAATATGTGGGACAGGTTGGCTTTAATGGTTTTGAGTTGGGGGCCGAAGGGCCACTCGCTAAAAATTCCAAAGCTTCTTTCATTGCTAATTATCGCTACTCGACACTGGGTCTTTTTCAAACGCTAGGCATTGAATTTGGAACGGGTTCAAATACCCCACTGTACCAGGATTTAAATTTTAAACTATCCTTACCAACAAAAGGAAATGGTAAGTGGACGGTGTTTGGAGTGGGAGGATTAAGTGCAATTGATTTGTTAGGAAGCGAAGCGGATTTATCTGCCGATGCAGATCTCTATGGGAGTGAAAATGAAGACACCTATCCCCGCTACCGCACAACCATTGGTGGAGCCAGTTACGAGAAGAACATTTCTAAGAAATCGTTTTTAAAACTTACAGCTGGTCTTAGCCATACCTTCGAAGGCTTTACAGGCGATTCCGTGGTTCGCAATGGTGATGATGAGGTAATAGCCAAGTATAGAAGAGCAGAAGGGGAGTTCACCACAAACAAATATTCTGGTGTTGGATATTTGCGCACCAAGTTCAATTCTAAAAACAGTCTTACTTCTGGTTTTTATATTGACTACACCAACTTCGATTTGTTGAACAAAGATTTCTTTGCCAACCTTGGCACTGAAGTAACGCGCGTAGATGTAAGCGATAACACCCTCTTAACTCAACTGTATAGCACTTGGAAGCACCGGTTCAGTTCAAAGTTCTCTATGAATCTGGGAGCGCATGCTCAATACTATACGCTGAATGAGCAATGGGCAGTTGAACCTCGCGCCAGCGTACAGTATGTCCTCAACGGAAATCATAGTTTTAGTCTTGGGTATGGCACTCATAACCAAACCCAAAGTATTTACACTTCGTATGTCCAGACAACCTTACCCGATAATTCAACAGCGCTTACCAACACGCACTTGGATTTTACCTCGGCTCAACATGCCGTGTTTACCTACGATTGGAACATAACGGATCAGTTGAGATTGAAAGCAGAGACCTACTATCAAGAACTCTCCAACGTGCCGGTGGAGCAGCGACTCAGTTCTTTCTCCTCCATCAACAGCGGAGCTAGTTTTATTCCTTCTGATGCTGACAGCTTGGTAAGCAAGGGTAACGGAACCAATTACGGAGTAGAGTTAACCCTGGAGCGTTTCTTTCATAAAGGCTATTATTTTTTAATTACCGGTTCGCTTTTTGATTCTCAGTACAAAGGCAGCGATGGTGTGGAACGTAACACAGCCTTTAATACACAGTATGTGCTCAACACCTTGGCAGGAAAAGAATGGCGTGTGGGGCGCAACCGGAATTACCTGGTCGTAAATGCCAAACTCACCACCATTGGCGGTAAGTATTTAACTCCGATTGATCAGGCGGCTTCTCAACAAAGCGGGTACACTATTTATCAGGAAGATAAGGCCTTTAGTGAAAAACAAGATCCTTATTTTAGAATGGATGTGAAAATTTCCTATCGAAAGGAGTATGCCAAGAGCACCTTGGAGTTGGCCGTTGACTTTCAAAACATAACGAACAATCAAAATGTTTTTTCACAGTCGTACAACCCACGCACCAACACCGTAGTGACTCAATATCAACAGGGCTTTTTCCCCGTTCCGTTTGTAAGGTTCACGTTTTGATGCCTGCGGGGCCCCTCACCTAGTTTGTAAAAACGGGTGAGGGTATTTTTTGTATTTTTCGGAATGGATGAGTTCAGTCAGCTACGAAAATACATATCCCAATTTTTGGAAGTGAACGAGGAGGAGTGGCGTATGCATCAGGCTGTACTCACCAGAAGATTTTTGAAGAAGGGTGAGTATTTGTTAAGAGCCAGTGAAGTATGCAACCACGTAACTTTTATTAACAAAGGACTATTTCGCAGTTACATGGAAATAGAGGGTGAAGAGGTGACAACCAACTTTGCTTTTGAAGGCAACTATGTGACTGAGTATACAAGCTTTGTTACCCGACAACCCTCTTCAGAATTTATTGTGGCTATGGAAGATGCAGAGTTGCTTCAGCTTCGGTATGAAGATTTGCAAGCTGCCTATGCAAAAGCTCAAGTATGGGAGCGCTTTGGCAGATTGATTGCCGAATATATTTTAACGTTTGTTTCTACCCGCAATAAATCCTTGCTTTTCAAAACTCCTGAGGAGCGTTACCTGGCGCTCATGAAAGAGCGGCCCAAGGTAATGGAACGGGTACCACAACAATACATTGCCTCCTACCTGGGTATCCAACCGGAATCCCTTAGCCGCATTCGAAAGCGATTGATGGAGGCCAAGAAAGTGTAACTGATTTCGTTGGCTTTTTCGACAACTATATCATGACTATAGGTTAACTGAAACCAAAAAAGTTTGTTTCCAAGAGAGAATCAAATCCGTCCCATACACTAATAGATAAAGATACATAATCAAAAAAACCACGTCATGCCGAACTTGTTTCGGCATCTTAGGACCACTTTTCGATAGATGCCTAAACAAGTTCGGCATGACAGTCGTGTCCTGTTGAAAATCGATTTCAGGGTTACAAGCAAGTACTCAGAAATCTGTATTTTTGTTTTCATTTTAGTTTATGATGCCTCCTAAGAAGCTTATTTTCTTCCTTTTATTCTCGATGCTCCTCATCTCCTTTGGTTTTTACGCGTACCAGATCGTGTATACACCCAATTTTTTGGTGGGCAAAGAAGACCGGCTTATCATTATTCCCAATGATGCCAATTTTAAGACTGTCCAGAAACAATTACACGAAGGTGATTATGTACAGGATTTAATGTCCTTTGCCTTTCTGGCGCGTTTGATGGATTACGATAAAAAGGTAAAATCAGGGCGCTTTGTGTTGAAGGCGAACATGACCAACCTGCAAGCCATTCGATTGTTGCGATTGGGCAAGCAAGAACCCGTGCGAATTACGATTAACAACGTGCGTCTTTTAAAAGAGTTAAGTGAAAAGATCACTGCTAACTTGGGCATGCGGCCGGATGAATTTGAAACTGCTGCGGTTAAATTTTCGATGAACAATCCTTATGGTTTCAACAAGGACAATTTGATGAGCATGTTCATACCCAATACCTATGAAGTGTATTACAACATATCACCTGATGCGCTGATGGAACGGATGCATAAGGAATATGAATTGTTTTGGAACGAAGAGCGTACAGCCAAAGCCAAAACCGTTGGCCTTACACCGGTGGAAGTTTCGATCCTTGCTTCGATTGTACAAGCGGAAACGGTGAAACAAGAGGAGGCACCGATCATTGCAGGCCTTTACCTGAATAGATTAAAGCAAGGTATGCCGCTGCAAGCTGACCCAACGCTGGTCTTTGCTTCAGGTGATTTTTCATTAAAGCGGGTGTTGAACGAGCACAAGCAAATTGATTCCCCCTACAACACGTATAAATACCCGGGCTTGCCTCCAGGTCCCATCAACATGCCGCGCGTCAATTGTATTGATGCAGTACTCAACTATCATGCAAGTAATTATTTGTACATGTGTGCCAAAGAAGACTTTTCGGGCAACCATAATTTTACCGACAACTATCGTACTCAAATCAATAATGCAAATCGTTACCAGCGCGCATTGGAAATAGAAATTGAAAAGGGTAAGCAACTTCGCAAAGCAGCAGAAAAGAAAAAGTAATGTATAGCTCCGAAACTACCGTACGCGTTCGCTATGCAGAAACCGATCAGATGGGGTATGTTTACTACGGTAATTACGCTATGTATTACGAAGTGGGTCGCGTAGAAAGTTTACGACACTTGGGACTGACGTACAAGGCATTGGAAGGTATGGGCATTATGATGCCTGTGTTGGAGAACCACAGCCGCTACAAAGCGCCCGCCCGCTACGATGAATTGTTAACAGTGAAAACAACCATTAAGGAACTGCCAGGAGTACGGATTACTTTTTATTACGAGATCTTTAACGAGGAGAAAAAGTTGGTAAACGAAGGGCAAACGCAACTGGTATTTATTGACATGAAATCAAACCGACCCTGCAAAGCCCCTGAGGCAATGTTACAGGTTTTGAGTCCATTTTTTAGATGAGATACAAGCACAAAAAATATCTTTTTAAATACGGACAAGGTCAACGATTAGTTTACTGGCTCAAGAAAGTGCGCTTGAGTCGCGAGGAAAATGTCTCCTTGTATAAAGTGTTGAAGATCTTCTCTAAAAATATAGATGAGGATCAGATAATGGATAAAGCCAATGGGGTGGCGTACAATTTTATTCTCGCCATTTTTCCCACCATCATCTTTTTATTCACGCTTATCCCCTATATCTCAACCTGGGTTCCAGAAGTGAATACAAACAGCATCATGGAGTTTCTGGCTACGATGATGCCGGCCAGCATGTATGATGTAATTGCTACTACCATCGAAGACATCATTGGTAATTCGCGTGGGGGCCTTCTCACCTTTGGTGTACTCTTTGCCTTGTTTCTTGCCTCCAATGGTATGATGGCTTTGATGCGCGCCTTCAACTCGTGTTATAAAACAGAAGAAAAACGCGGTGTTATCAAAACAAGATTGATCGCTACTGGCCTTACCCTGAACCTGGCACTGGTCTTATTTTTAGCGGTCATTCTGTTAGTGGTTGGTCAGTTGGTATTGAATTACATATTGGCTCACCTACCGGAGTTTAGGTGGCTGAATTTAGACGACTACACAGTGCAGATGATTCTCGTGCTGCGCTTCATTGTTATCTTCATCGTATTCTTCTTTGCCATTGCTACGATCTATTATTTTGGGCCGGCTGTGCATTACGATTGGCGTTTTTTTTCACTCGGATCAATTCTGGCAACGTTAGGCACCCTTGGTGTTTCCTATGGTTTTTCCTTCTACATCACCAACTTCGGAAGTTATAATAAAGTCTATGGGTCGATTGGCGTACTCATTGCCTTGATGATCTGGGTACAATTGGTTACTACCGTTCTCTTGTTTGGCTATGAAATAGATGCCAGTATCCATGAAGCCAAGCGCAAAGCAGCGCTGTGGGAGGCGCGGAAAAAAAATGCCTGATATTTTTTTCTACCTGCTCAATATTTTGGAAGTTCTTTCGTCTCTCTTCATACTAAACTAAATTCATGAAATTTTTGAAGAAGATGATGATAACCTTTGTGCTACTGATTGCCACACTGGCCCTTGCTGTGCTTTTGTGCATGCAGCAGGCTGTTTTTGGCAACAACCCTTCCGGAGAAAAGTTAAAAAGAGCAGAGTCTTCAGCTA
>LNEN01000254.1 GCA_001464155.1 Cytophagales bacterium Ga0077538
TTGCTCAGCACCCGAAGGGATCGCGCGCGCAGATTGACCAACGATACTTTTGATGACCTGGATCCTTCTTTTATTCCAGGCACCAATCGCATTGTCTTTGCCTCTAACCGGGCTACCGATTCATTACGCACGACAAAAAAAGTAGGCCTCTCTGACCTTACAGAAAAATACAACCTCTTTGTTTTCGACTTGGATAGTACAAACACTACACTCACGCGTCTTACCAATACACTGAGTAAGGATTTTGCTCCGCATGCGCTGAACAGTAATGTGTTTTACTACCTCAGCGATCAGCGCGGTATCATTAACTTGTTCAAGTATGATGTCACCACCGGAATTTATTCACAGGTATCCAACTATAACTCCAGCATACTCAATTACGATTTAAACCCAGAGAACAAGACTCTTGCTTTTGTCTCCAGCAAAAATCTTGAACAAAATATTTATGTAGATCGAAACTTCGATCCAAACCGTCAGGTGTTTACACCCTCCACCCGCAGAAAAGAATTGCAACAGGCTCGGAATATTCGTGAACGAAAAACAGCCACCGAGAATAAGTCCATGAGCATAAAGGAACTCTTAAATGCTCGTATACAGGCCACGCAAAGTGATACAGCCAGCGTGGAGGTTAACGTGGTGGATTCTCTCTCCGCAAAATCAGATACACTGACTATTCAATTGGACTCCATTCCAGCTTTGAAAAAAGATTCTGTAAGCGTAGTAAAAGAAACTCCGCTGAACACTGACAATTACACTTTCGAAGACGAAACCCCTAAGGAGCCAAAAACAACCGAGAGCTTTTTGAGCCGCTACGTTAAGGCCCGCGATAAACAAAAAGTATCTGGCCCTTATCCGTACGATCCAAAATTCAGCGCCAGTAATCTAGTTACCTCTGCTGTTATCGATCCGCTCCGCGGATTCGGATTGCTGATTGAAACACAAATGAACGACATGCTGGAGAACTATCGGATCTATGGTGGCTTGATGGCTTCTTTCGACTTTAAGAGTGGAGATGTGTATGCAGAATTTCAGTACCTGCCCAAGTACATTGATTTCAGTTTCCGATTCGATCGCAAATCAGTGTATTGGGAAACGCTCTCTAGCAGTGACGGAAATCCTCCCGACAACTACAACTATGCGCTAAATAAAATTGAAGTGGGTGCTTCCCTTCCGCTAAATGACCGCACTCGTTTTACCGTGAAACCTTTCGGAACACTCACCCGCTCCGTTAATCTTGGCCCTTCAGGTCTATCCTCCTCTCCTCCCACGCAAACACCTTTAAACCTCTACTATGCAGGAGCAAAGTCTGAATTGATTTATGATAACGCCATCATTACAGGTGCCAATCTAATAGAAGGTACACGTGGAAAAGTTACCTTCACACATCATGAAAACATCGGAAATGGAAATTTAAGTTTCAGTCAGGTGTCTGTCGACTTACGTCATTATCAAAAAATATACAAGGAAATTGTTTTAGCTGTCAGAGGTTTTGGTGGTAGTTTCTTCGGCAACTCTCCCAAGCAGTATTTATTGGGTGGCATGGATAATTGGGCCTTTAACGAATCCCGCGTTACCGGTAGCAGTTCTACCGGCCAACTCAATCCACTGGGAGCACCAGGTGAAAATCAAGACCTCCTGTTTGTTGAGTATGCAACCAGTTTGCGCGGCTTCGACTACGCAACACTCTTTGGGAATAAAGTATTACTGGCTAATGCCGAATTGCGCTTGCCCTTGGTTCGCGCGCTCAGCAGCAGTCAGATCTCTTCCAACTTTTTTAGAAACTTGCAGTTTACAGCCTTTTATGACATCGGCAACGTGATCAAACAAGAGCCGTTTGAAATTGAAATCAAAAATTACCTAAACCCCTGGCTGTATAGCTATGGTTTCGGAATGCGCTCCATCATTCTTGGGTATTATATGAAATTTGACTTTGCCTGGCCCACGGTCAACTTCCAACGTCAAGACGTGAGACTGTCCGTTACTCTCGGATATGATTTCTAACTTCTGAATAGGCGCACTCCCCTATTTTATGATTAGGAATAAGTATCTTGCCTCATATTCTTTACTATGATAAAATCAATGACCGGCTTTGGGCAGGCTTCCTACGATGGAACTACTTTCCAACTGAACATAGAAGTACGAAGTCTCAATTCTAAATTCCTCGACCTCAACCTTCGTCTCCCCAAATTATTTACCGAAAAGGAATTGGACGTTCGCAACATCATCAGCGAAAAGCTGGAGCGTGGTAAAGTTTCTATTTCCATCGAACATCAGCAGCAAAGCCAGCAGGAGCCGCAACTTTCCTATAATAAAGAACTCTTTTCTGCCTACTATACACAACTTCAAAAGTTAGCGAATGCCGTAGAGGCACCACAAGATTCCTTGTTTCAAATTGCGTTGAACTCTCCAGGCGTTACGGAAAACAAGTTTGATGAAACATTGAATGAAGAAGACTGGATTCGACTGAAGGAAACTTTACTAAAGGCCATTGCTAAGTGTGAAGATTTCAGAGTGACAGAAGGTAATGTATTACTTCAGAAATTTAATGAGTATATCCAAACCATTAGCAATGGTTTAGAAGAAGTAAAACTCTTAGACCCCAAACGTGTTGTTCGCGTACGCGAACGACTAAAAGGTGGCATTCATGAAGTTTTTGGCGATGAGGGCTTTGATAAAAACAGGCTGGAGCAAGAAATTATTTTCTATATCGAGAAACTAGACATTCAGGAAGAAATTGTTCGTCTCGGCACACACTTGAATTATTTCACGCAAGTGCTGAAGGAAAAACAATCTAATGGAAAGAAACTTGGCTTTATAGCTCAGGAGATAGGCCGTGAGATCAATACCATTGGCAGCAAGAGCAACGATGCGGAAATGCAAAAAGTAGTGGTGGTGATGAAGGAAGAACTGGAAAAAATAAAAGAACAATTAAACAACGTACTCTAATGGCTTCGACTAAGGTAATTGTGAACAACAATGGTTCGTTAAAAATAGAAGGTGATCTTGAAATAGTAGACGCACAAGGCAATGCTTATGGATTGCAAGGCAGAACTGTACTCTCGCTTTGTCGTTGTGGCCAATCTAATAACAAACCCTTTTGTGATGGTTCTCATAAAAATGGTTTTGAACATGAAGGCAAAGCTTTTGAACTCCCTCCTCGAAAAGTATAAGGTAAGCGTGTTGTGAAAACAAAAGAATGCCCCTCCTGCGCGATGGAGGTAGATGGCAAGAGTAAAGTCTGCCCTATTTGCGCCTATGAGTTTACCGGGTTTAGTCCGGGTATAAAGGGCATTGCTATTCTATTGATCATCATTTTTCTGACTTACCTCCTCTTTAATATTCTGTAAGCACAGGCACTGACCATTTCATCACACCTTTTGGCTGTTTATGTAAATGGTGGTCTTGTATTGACCGCTTTCTGGTACTTTCCACAAAAATTTATACTATGAAAGGTAGAATACTTACCCTAAGTCTTTTCCTGTTCGCCTGTGTTACGCAAGCACAAGTACTGGGCGAACTCACTGTAGACAAAATCATGCGCGATCCAAAATGGATCGGAACCGCCCCGACCAATGTGCGCTGGTCGTTGGATGGTAAGAGTATATACTTTAACTGGAATCCTGAAAATGCTACTTCAGATTCTCTGTATAAAGTTGTTCCGCCTGCTAAGACTCCTCAAAAAGTAAGTAAGCAAGAGCGCATGAGTTTGCCCTCTCCCTTCGGAACATACAACAAGACTTATACAAAGTTTTTGTACGAAAAGAATGGTGATATCTTCTTGCATGATATCGCCACAAACAAAGCCACTCAAATTACGAAGACCAGTGTACGCGAAAGTTCCCCTGCCTTTTCAGGTGATGAGAAAAAGATATTGTATACAGAAGATCAAAACATTTATAGTTGGGAAATCGGTAGTGGATTGGTAGAACAACTTACTGACTTCAAAAAAGGGAAAAAGAACTCTCCCCCTCCAACCAGCGAACAAGATAAGTGGTTGCGTCAAGATCAATTGGCAACACTGGCCATTTTGAAAGAGCGTGACGATAAGCAAAAAGCAGGTCGCGCCATACAAAAATCAGAACAGCCCAAACGCCCAAAAGAAATTTATACAGAAGATAAGAATGTAGAACAAGCACGACTAAGTCCCGATGGCAAGTATGTAACCTTCCGTCTCACAAAAAGCAGTACTACCAAAAGCACCATTGTTCCCAACTATGTAACCACCTCTGGCTATACAGAAGATATTTCTGCTCGCACCAAAGTAGGTGGCATTCTCAATACTGCTGAATTGTATGTGTACGACATCGCACGCGATACCGTTTTGCAAGTGAAGACCGATGCACTTCCGGGCATTCAGGACAAACCAGCTTTTGTTCAACCCACTGACGATAAGAATGCAAAAGATAAAAAGCCAAGCAATAGAACTGTGACCATGTTCGGTCCCATTTGGTCGGATGACGGAAAACAAGCAGCTCTTATCATTCGTGCCAGCGATAATAAAGACCGCTGGATTGCTTTGCTCAATGTGGCCACACAAGAACTCACGTCTATCGATCGCTTACACGATGATGCCTGGGTGGGTGGACCTGGTAGTTTTAGTTTGGGCTGGATCAACAACGCACAACTCTGGTTTGTGTCTGAGGAAACGGGGTATTCGCATCTCTACAGCTACGATATTAATTCTAAATCAAAAAAGGCTCTAACCTCAGGCAAGTACGAAGTACAGCAAGTAGATTTAGCACGCAGCAAAAAACATTTCTACATCACCACCAACGAAGTGCATCCGGGTGAGAAGCAGTTTTATAAGTTGCCAATACTAGGCGGTGCGGCCGAGCGAATTACTTCTTTAACGGGTGCTCATGAGGTGGAAGTATCACCTGATGAAAAGAAACTGGCTTTTCGATATTCCTATAGCAACAAGCCTTGGGAATTATTTGTGATGGACAATAAGGCGGGGGCTCCTTCGCAACAACTTACTAATTCGCTAACAGCAGAATTCAATTCCTACAAATGGCGTGATCCTCTTGTGACTACTGTGAAAGCCCGCGATGGAGCAGACATTTACACACGTTTATTCAAGCCCGAAAAACCCAATGGCGCAGCGGTCATTTTCGTTCATGGTGCCGGTTATTTACAAAATGCACACAAGTGGTGGAGCTCCTACTTCCGCGAATACATGTTTCATAATTTGTTAGTAGACAAAGGCTACACTGTAATTGATATGGACTACCGTGCCAGTGCAGGCTACGGCCGTGATTGGCGCACTGGCATCTACCAATTTATGGGAGGAAAGGATTTAACTGATCATGTGGACGGTGCCGCCTGGTTAGTGAAAGAGCATGGCATTGATCCGAAACGCATTGGCATTTATGGCGGTTCCTATGGAGGTTTCATTACACTCATGGGCATGTTCACCACCCCGGGAGTTTTTGCAGCCGGTGCAGCTTTACGACCAGTAACCGATTGGGCACATTACAACCATGGCTATACAGCTAACATTTTAAACACGCCTGTTTTGGATAGCACTGCTTACGCGAAGAGTTCTCCCATTTATCACGCAGAAGGTTTACAAGGCGCGCTCCTCATGTGTCATGGTATGGTGGATGTGAACGTGCACTTTCAGGATGTGGTGCGTTTATCGCAACGTTTGATTGAATTGAAAAAAGAAAATTGGGAGTTAGCAGTTTACCCGATGGAAGATCACGGCTTTGTAGAGCCGAGCAGCTGGATGGACGAGTACAAAAGGATTTTGAAATTGTTTGACGAGAACTTGAAGTGATGTGTAGAGGTGTCCTACACCTTGATAGTGTAGGACACCTCTAGCTTTTAACGATTGATCAGAATTGTTAGAAATAGAAATGGCTTGCTGTTATGCAAGCCATTTCTACTATTGGACTGTGAGGACACAGTCCAAGGTAGGGAGTATTGAGATTACACTTAAATCAATTTCGCCAATGTACTGATATACCGTTCCGGCACTTCGCCTTTTGTGGCCAATTGATAGTCGTTATAGCTGCACGGAATAATACTGTTGCGCGTGTAGCGCTTCACGCCATTGGGGTTCGGCACTTCCAACCACCACTTCTCACTCATTTTACTTTTATAAAAAGAAATGGTTTCCGGATCGGAAGGCATGGACACCGTATATTTAATAAAATCGTTGCCCTTAAAATTTTGCTCGTTCTTGCGATGGTAATATCCCTCTATGAAGTACCAAAGCATAGTGGCTACTACGGAAGCTGTTTTTTGGTGCGCATCATCCAACTCCGGATGATAACCATAGAAACCTACGGAGCTTAGTTTTTCATTCATGCCCGCATACCAACAAATCTGGCAAGCTTCTTCACCTGTTAAACCAAAGGCTTGTGCGTGGCAATTGCCCGGGGCATCGCTGGAGCGAATAGCTGTAATATCAAATGATAATAAATCCGCATGACGAATGGAGGGCTCCATCTCCTGCATGTTAGTCCGCATTTGGCCAATGCGAAAGGCTTCGAAGTACAACTTCTCCAATACTGAAACTGACAAGGGGTCAATCAAATAACTTTGATAGGCCAGGTGTATGTAATTAAAAAGGTAGTTGGGCTCGTGTAGTAATATTTTATGAATGTGCCTGCGTTCTACCGGAGCGGAAGGATCATCTTCCAAATCCAAGAAGGCATCTACGTTTAAGAAACTGACAAGTTTTTCAAATGTTTCGTACGCAGCATATTGACCATAGTCTAAATCGTGCGCACCGCCAATAATAATAGGCAAGACATTTTGCTCTAACACAATGCGGCACACTTCGCTGATGCGCGTGTACAACTCAGCGCGATCATGTCCGGGATTTAAATTTCCTAAGTCTACAATGCGGTAGGCGCCTGTACCTCGCTTCAGGTTGTATAACTTTTTTCGAATTTCATCCGATGCTTTTGTATCCGGGTCGGTGATGCCTATGAGTACAATATGTGAATCGCGGTAGTCCGGCATTTTATCACCATACACACGAATGTTTTTATAAAAAGAGGAAGGTGACGTGATGTTCTCGTAGATCGATTCATCTACTGGTGAGAAAAAAATGGTTAAGTCCATAGTGGTTGGAATGAACTGTGAATATAGTCATTCCGAACCTGAAGTGTAAAATGGCTTTTAGTTTGACTCGAAAATCACTCTGGTAAAGACAGCCGCATCGTTAAAATCGGGACAGGTGTTGAAGCCTGCAATACCCCCGAATTTACAGAGTTCTTTGCCCGTACAGTCATACACGATCGTCATAGCATCCGCGCAACCTACACAAGAGTTGATGGAGATTACCACCTGACCTTCATATTCATACTGCTCAATAATTCCCTTTTGTGAAGTATTGTGTTTCATAGCATTTACTCGCTCTTGCAACCATTCGTTGTTATCGCAAGGCAACGAAAGAGAGTCATCACAAGTGAAGGCAGAAAGGGAGATAGAGAGAAGGCTGATGACGAAAAATACTTTTTTCATAACGGCTTTTTCTCTTAGACACAGCGGCATAGAGAATCGTTGGAAGAAAGATTCTGTAAACGTCCATAAAACAAAAAAGCCCCCCAATTGCGGGAGGCCTTTTTTGTTAATGGTAGCTATTATCCACCAAAGTCGTCAAAGCGAATATTTTCTTTCGGTGTGCCCATTTCATCGAGCATCTTCAATACCGCTGCGTTCATTAACGGAGGTCCGCACAAGTAGAATTCGATATCCTCTGGTGCAGGGTGATTCTTCAAATAATTATCAAATAAGCACTGGTGAATGAAGCCTACATATCCGTCAGCCTCTTTATCATCCAAGCTCTTTTTAACTTTCCAATTATCTTCTGGAAGCGGTTCGCTCAAGCCAATGTTAAACTGGAAGTTCGGGAACTCTTTCTCGATTTTACGGAAGTGCTCTGTGTAGAACAATTCCTTCTTCGAACGACCACCATACCAGTAGGAAACTTTACGGTTAGTCTTTTCAGTATGGAACAGGTGGAAAATTTGCGCACGCAGCGGTGCCATACCTGCACCACCACCGATGTACACCATTTCACGTTGTGTCTTGTTGATGTGGAATTCACCGTAAGGACCAGAGATGGTCACTTTATCACCAGGCTTGCGAGAGAATACATACGAAGAACAGATACCAGGATTTACATCCATCCACTTGTTATTGGCGCGATCCCATGGTGGCGTAGCAATACGAATGTTCAACATCACGATATTTCCTTCTGCGGGGTGATTGGCCATGGAGTAAGCACGGAAGATGGGCTCTTCGTTCTTCATTTTCAAGCCCCATAATTTAAACTTATCCCAATCACCTTTAAATACATCTGGATTCGCATGACCCAATTCCGGGTGCGGCTTAATGTCCATCGTGCTGAAGTCTACCGTAAGGGCAGGCACATCAATCTGAATATAGCCACCCGCTTCAAAGTGAAGTGTTTCACCCGGAGGAAGTTTTACAACAAATTCTTTAATGAAGGTGGAAACGTTGTAGTTGGACACCACTTCGCACTCCCACTTCTTAATACCAAAAATCTCATCCGGAATGCGGATGGTCATGTCTTGCTTTACTTTTACCTGGCAACCCAAACGGACATTACCCAATTTCTCTGCACGGCTTAGGTGACCCATTTCGGTTGGTAACACATCGCCTCCTCCAGACTCTACCACACACTTGCACATAGCGCAGGTTCCGCCCCCACCACAAGCAGAAGGAAGAAATATTTTTTCGTTCGCAAGGGTAGACAGCAAAGAGCTACCGGCTGAAACCGTGATTGTTTTTTCGCCATTGATCTGAGCCTTTACCGGACCAGACTGTACGAGCTTTGCCTGAGCAAAGATGAGGAGTGCCACCAGCAACAAAATGATGGCGGTAAAGGCAACAATGGAAGAGGTGATTACCATAAATCCAGAAATTTTAAGTCCACAAATATAGAAAGTGAGCGACAATTAATGATTGACCGGCTTTGTAATTTTTGGGACTTTAAAATGCTATTAATCAATTGGTTATGAACGTCAGAGGTGGTGCGTAACAATTCAAGCCATTAAGCCCTCAAAATTTACTCCCCACACTCTTATCTCTATAGGACAATCAAGCAACCTCCAAAACCGAAGTTTTCTCGCGCACGCTTACTTTAAACTCTGCATTGGGTGCCAGCACCACACTCACACCTGGTAGCGCACTCCATGTTTTTAATTTCTCTAAGGACACCAAGCCACATAGCAATTGTTTACTGTTGGCTGCATAGCCAGACTTAAATTTCTCAAAGTCGTGAATGGTTATGGGAATCTCCTTCTCAAAACTAACCACTGCCTCCACCAGCAAGTCATTGGAAAAAGTCAAAGGCTCATGCTGCAAACGCTTCTTGTATTCGTAGCAGTATCCATAGGTTAAAGCTGATACATCAGAGAGTACCGCAGAGCCAGTAGGGTAGCTTCCTGCGCCCTTGCCGACAAAAGTTTGTTTTTCGGCAAACGCTCCCTCCACCAATACTGCATTATACTCATTGCGAATAGAGGCCAGAGGATGATGCTGCTCAATAAACTGAGGAGCTACAAAACCGAACACTTTAGTGCCCTGTTTAAAAGCGCGCGCTACCAATTTTATGCTGAGGTTATTTTCTTTGGCATACTTCAAATCCGTTTCAGAAATTTTATCTATGCCAATGTTGATAACCTGATGGGGTTGTACAAACACACCAAAGGTGTGCGCGATGGCAATCACTAATTTAAATTTAGGATCATAGCCTTCAACATCCAGTGCAGGGTCGGTTTCAGCAAAACCCAATTCCTGTGCTTTTACTAAGGCATCTGCATAACTTTTCTTCTCTTCAAATACTTTGGTGAGAATGTAATTAGTAGATCCATTAAAAATTCCTTCAATAGAAGTTAATAAATCATTGTCGTAATACTCCTCGAGGTTTCGGATAATGGGAATACTGCCACATACCGAACCTTCATACAAAATGGACTTGCCGTATTGTTGTTGAAGACTGTAAATCTCTTCGAGGTTTTCAGCCAGCATGCGTTTATTAGCAGTCACTACATGCTTACCCCTTGTGACTGCCTCCTTTACAATGTCAAAGGCCGCAACGTGATCGTTGATTAATTCAACAACTATATCGATGCTGGGATCATTCAATACATCCTCTTTGTTAGTAGTAAATAATTCAGAAGGAAGAGAACGCGTTTTTGTTTTGTCTTTGATCACGATGCGCTTTATTTCCGCCTTTACGCCTTGTGTTTGACTGAGTACATTGTACAAACCTTGTCCTACTACGCCAAAGCCAAAAAGTCCGATGGTTAATTTCTTTTTCATGCTATTATAGATGCTGTTTTATAAAACTTCTTTAAAATTTTTGTGAGCTGGGTAAACTCAACTAAGAAACCATCGTGTCCATAGAGAGAACTGATCGTTTGAATGTCGGCTTGCGGGATATAGGTTGCCACAAATAACTGCTCCTGCACAGGAAACAGAATATCGCTGTCGATACCGATTACCAACACCTTGGCTTTTATTTTTTGCAAGGCCTCCTCCGTAGAGCCACGACCTCGTCCCACATGATGACTGTCCATCATTTTACTTAGCGTCCAGTAGGAAAATGCATTGAAACGCAACTGCAGTTTCTTTCCCTGATACTGTTGATAGGTGGCCGCTCGAAACAGATCGGTTGTTTCCGTGGATGACTCTGTTTGTGTTTGATCAAACGTATCATACGTCCGGTACGAAAGCATGCCGATCGCTCGTGCTGCTTTCAATCCTTCACTCCCCGCCAGGTAATCATTGTTTCTCCACGAAGTGTCTGCGGCTATGGCCATGCGCTGCGCTTCATTAAAAGCAATACCCCAGGGGGAATGATAGGCGTTGGTAGCAATGGGTATAACATGCTCAAAAATATCTGGCTCTTGGATAGCCCACTCCAATACATGCTGACCACCTAGGGAACCACCGATTAAAGTGTGAACCGAAGAGATGCCCAATGACCTACGCAATAAATCAAAGGCTCGTACCACATCGCGATTGGTAAGCGTGGGAAAATCATGAAAATAGATTTTGCCTGTCTCCGGATTTACCGAAAACGCATTCGTAGATCCATACGAACTTCCCAAGATGTTGGCACAGATAATAAAATGCTCCTCAGGATTGAACACGCTACCGCGACTGAATAAGTCACTCCACCACGTATTCACATCGGAGTTTCCTGTGAGTGCATGGCAGACCCACACTACATTATCGCGAGTGGCATTCAGTTTGCCCAAGGTAGTGTAGCGAAGCTGGAAACCCGGAAGGTAACCTCCGAGTTCCAACTCAAATGATTCGTTAAAATAAAAAGTTGATTCGTGCTTCATGTGCTAGGAGACTAAGGCATTATCAAAAACTTTTTCCAAGGCCTGTGCAAAATCTGCTTTAATGTCATCGATGTGCTCAATCCCTACCGACACACGCAGGAGCGTTGGCAACACACCAGAAGACAATTGCTCTTCTTCGCTAAGCTGTTGGTGCGTGGTAGCGGAAGGTTGAATGATCAGTGTTTTGGCATCACCTACATTGGCCAGGTGGCTCACCAACTTCAAAGAGTCAACAAACTTTGTCGTATGCTCTTTGGTGCCATTCAACGTGAAAGACAATACGGCACCAAATCCATTGCGCAAATATTTCTTGGCGAGTTTATGGTAGGTGCTGCTCTCCAAACCAGGATAGTTGACACTTTCAATCAAGGGATGTGCTTCCAGCCATTGCGCCAAGACCAAGGCATTATCTACCGCACGTTGCACGCGCAACGACAAGGTTTCAATTCCCTGAATAAACAAGAAAGAATTGAAAGGACTTAGGGCAGGACCGAAATCGCGTAAGCCTTCTACACGTGCTCTGATAATGAATGCAATGTTTGGCAAACCTAACGGATTGTTAACACCAAATACTTCGGCAAACTTAAGTCCGTGGTACCCCTCAGAGGGTTCGGTGAACTGAGGGAACTTACCATTGCCCCAATCATAATTTCCACTGTCGATAATAACACCACCAATAGACGTACCATGGCCACCAATCCACTTGGTAGCAGAAGCAACCACGATAGCTGCTCCGTGTTCGATGGGACGAAACAAATAACCACCGGCACCAAAAGTATTGTCTACAATAAGCGGAAGATCATGCTTCTTAGCTAATGCAGCGAGGGCATCAAAATCAGGAATGTTAAAACCCGGATTGCCAATAGTTTCTAGATAAATGGCTTTTGTTTTTTCATCAATTAATTTTCCGAAAGCTTCTGGTTTATCGCCTTCTGCAAAACGCACCTCAATGCCCAGTCGTTTAAAAGCAACTTTAAATTGATTGTAGGTTCCTCCGTACAAAAAAGAAGTGCTGACAAAATTGTCGCCTGCTTGTAAAATGTTATTCAGCGCAATGAATTGTGCTGCTTGTCCGCTGCCGACAGCCAGTGCCGCTACGCCACCCTCAAGCGCTGCGATGCGTTTTTCAAACACATCGGTGGTGGGATTCATGATTCGTGTGTAAATATTTCCAAACTCTTTTAATGCAAAGAGATTGGCTCCGTGTTCGGAGTTTTTAAAGGTGAAAGAAGTAGTCTGATAGAGCGGAACAGCACGCGCGCCTGTGGCATCAATATCGTGACCAGCATGTAATTGTAGCGTTTCAAAACGTTGTGTAGACATAGTTGTAGTATTAAAATGTTGAAAAGGATTTCAGAAAATAGAAATAGACAAAGCGATGACGGGAAGCGTCAAGCCTTGAGTGTTGTGTTACGAAAAAGAAGATTCGTTAACAGCAACAGCAGCGCATGCAACAACCTGCCTGACCGGTAGGCAGGCACATGCTGCATGGCATATTTACCTCCCGAAGCATAGCGCAGGGATGGATGGAACAAATGAAAGATTGGATAGAGTCGATAATAGAAGACTGCAGGCTATCGAAGCCTAAACTGATGCGTTTTTTGAAGTTGAATGTTTTCATTTTCAATCGCTTTATAGTTCTCCTCAACACCTTGTTGGGAGCAGGATTTAGCACCTGACGGGATTTTCCCGGGTTGCTAGTGCTTCGTAGAGCCTGTTCTCTCAGCACTTCTTTATAAATCGATTCAGCGATGTGCTTCTTCGACTATGATGATGCAAACGTATAGCAGATTGGTAGAGTTTCCAAATCTTGATGAAAACTTTCTAAAAAATTTCTGACTTACGCTTGTTAGTGGCGGTACTTTTTCAAGAGCATAATCTGCCCTGTGTGATATAAATCGTGATGAATGATACCGTGTAGCATGATAGAAAACTTGAAGGGACGCCCTGGAACTTTTTCTTCCAACCTTTCCAAAGGAGTTTGTTCCAACAGCTTCAGCAAACGTGTTTGACTCTTTTTTAACGCTTCAATTACTTGCTTCCAATTCCCATCTGTTGGGAAATTCATCTCATCGCCAACATCGTATTCAGCATTGCCCTCCAGCTTTTCACAAACAAAATTTCTCCAGGCGGTCATGTGCATCACCAATTCTACTATGCTGTGCGAATCTCCCAACCTCTGATTCGCCTGTACTGCACTCACTCCTTCCAATGCCTCGAGTATGGCTGGCCCGTGCCAGGCATTCTTTTCAAAGGTGTGGCTTAAGGTATCGATGAGTCTTTGAAGTTCTGTCTTTTTCATATACTCTAAAATAATAAAGGCCAGTAGTACCGGCCCTTATGTTTCACAAAATTCATAGCATCCTTACTCACCGATTTCAATTCGCACACCGCCAATACAGCCTGCCCCTAAATTGTAGAGAAAGCCGGTAATAATGCTTTGTCTCATTCCAATAATTTAGGTCAACATACCACCATCTACCTGCAATACTTGTCCTGTCATGTATGATGACAAATCTGATCCCAGGAATACACAAGCGTTCGCTACATCATCAGGACTACCACCGCGCTTCAACGGAATGGCATCGCGCCAACCTTGTACAGTTTTCTCGTCTAGCTTGCCTGTCATTTCTGTTTCTATAAAACCGGGAGCAATCGCATTGCTGCGAACACCGCGAGAGCCCAATTCCAATGCGACAGATTTTGTAAAGCCAATGATACCCGCTTTTGACGCAGAGTAGTTAGCCTGGCCTGCATTTCCTTTCAAGCCCACCACTGATGTCATATTAATAATGGAACCACTCTTCTGTTTCATCATTTGCTTAGTCGCTGCCTTAACCGTATTAAAGCATGACTTCAAATTCACGTTGATCACGCGGTCCCATGCCTCTTCGTTCATGCGCAGCAATAAGTTATCCATGGTAATACCCGCATTGTTCACCAATATGTCAAGTGATCCAAAGTCAGCGATCACATCATTGATCAATTTATCGGCTTGTGCAAAATCAGAAGCATCCGAACGATAGCCTTTTGCTTTTACTCCTTTTGCTGCCAGCTCTGCCTCCAGCGCCTGACCTTGTTCCACACTTGATAAATACGTGAAGGCCACATTGGCACCTTGTTCTGCAAACTTTAAAGCGATAGATCGGCCAATGCCTTTAGATGCCCCCGTTACCAGGGCGGTCTTACTTTGAAGTAGTTTCATTTTTAGATTTTAGGTGTTTATAGAAAAGGATAATAAAAATAACTAAGCCAATGATTCCGGCATCTCTCAGATAAAGACCAGTCTCTTGTTGATACTGCAATTTCAAAAATGTACCCGCCACCACGGAGAGTGAACTGGCGGCCAAAAGAATGATATGAAATAGCTTCATTTCCTCAAAAGTAAACAAAAGCCGTAAATCAGTTAAATTTTGAGCCTACTCATTGGTCATCCCGTTTTGAAAGCGAAAATGCAGGCTTATCTTTGGCAGCGAATTTAACAGCATTACTATGTCTAAATATGATTTAATCGTTATCGGCAGTGGTCCTGGTGGTTATGTAGCCGCCATTCGTGCCTCTCAATTGGGTATGAAAGTAGGGGTGGTCGAAAAAGCAGAACTAGGAGGCGTTTGCTTAAACTGGGGCTGTATACCCACCAAAGCCTTGCTAAAAAGTGCTAACGTTTTTGAATATATCAAGCACGCGAAGGAATATGGAGTAACCGTAAGTGATGCCAAGGCTGATATTAAGGACATGGTAAAGCGCAGTCGTGATGTTGCGGCTGGTATGAGCAAAGGCATTCAATTCTTATTCAAGAAAAATAAGATCGATCATTTAGTAGGTTTCGGTAAACTGAAGAAGGGTGGAAAAGTAGAAGTGACCGATGCTGAAGGAAAGAAAACAGATTACGAAGCAAAGAATATTATTGTAGCCACCGGTGGCCGCTCCCGCGAATTGCCTTCTATGAAAATGGATGGTAAGAAAATTATTGGCTATCGCGAAGCCATGGTGTTGCAGGAGCAACCTAAGAAATTACTGGTGGTCGGATCAGGAGCTATTGGTTCTGAGTTTGCTTACTTCTACAATGCCATTGGCACGGAAGTTACCTTGGTAGAATTCATGCCACGTTTGGTACCTGTTGAAGATGAGGAGGTTTCTAAGCAATTAGAAAAATCTTTTAAAAAATCAGGTATTACAATTCATGTCAGCTCTGAAGTAACCAGCGTAGACACTTCTGGAAAAGGCTGTGTGGCAACCCTGAAGACACCAACAGGGGAAATTAAAATTGAAGCGGACATTGTTCTTTCAGCCGCTGGTGTGGTGACGAATCTCGAAGGCATTGGCTTGGAAGATGTAGGTGTGAAAACCGATAAAGGAAAAGTTATTGTTGACGATTACTACAAGACCAACGTAGCAGGCGTGTATGCCATTGGTGACATCGTTAAGGGTCCAGCGTTAGCACACGTAGCTTCTGCAGAAGGCATTATCTGTGTAGAGAAGATGGCGGGACAAAATCCACATCCATTGAACTACAACAACATTCCTGGTTGTACTTATACCTCACCAGAAATTGCTTCCGTAGGATATACAGAGGAAGCTGCTAAGAAAGCAGGCTACGAAGTGAAAGTGGGTAAGTTCCCCTTCACCGCATCAGGCAAGGCAAAAGCAGCCGGTGCATCCGATGGTTTTGTAAAAGTAATTTTTGATGCCAAGTATGGCGAGTGGTTAGGCGCTCACTTCATTGGTGCGAACGTAACCGAAATGATTGCAGAAGTAGTGGTGGCACGTAATCTGGAAACAACCGGTCACGAAATCATTAAGTCTGTTCACCCGCACCCTACCATGAGCGAAGCTGTCATGGAAGCAGCTGCGGCTGCGTATGGCGAAGTAATTCATTTGTAAAAAATAATCGCCATTTATAAAAGAGGCTGCCTGTAGGCAGTCTCTTTTATTTTTATGGCTTGTTGTAACAAATATTTTTTCTTACTTGATTGCTGTATCAACCCCAACGCTCACCATATTGAAGAAGCAACGCTCATTGCTCGTCTTAAAGACAGAGACAAGCAAGCGCTTGCGTATCTCTACGATCATTATTCCGCTGCGCTATACGGTGTTATTCATCGCATCCTCATCAAGGAGAGCATTGCGGAAGAAGTGCTGCAGGATGTGTTCATCAAAATCTGGGATAAAATAGACAGCTATGATGCCGCCAAAGGCAAATTGTTCACCTGGATGCTGAACATAGCCCGCAATCAAGCCATTGACAAAACTCGCTCGCGCGAAATTTCGAAAGAAAAGAAAACCAAGGACATTGATTTACACGTAAATAGGATTGATCGTAACGATTATACTGAACAAAAGATTGAAGGGATTGGCCTACACGAAGTTTTAAAATCACTCCCGGAAGAACAACGTTTTGTGGTCGAACACCTCTATTTTAAAGGATATACCCAATCAGAATTAGCCGATGAATCGGGCATTCCATTAGGAACTGTCAAAACCCGGCTTCGTGCGGCTATGCAACAGTTGAGAATATTAGTAGGAACAGCTTGAATATAGAAGAATACATATCGAGTGGCGTGTTAGAGGCTTATGCTGCAGGCATACTGTCTGACTTGGAGCGCAAAAATGTAGAGGATAATCTTGTCCAGTACCCTGCCTTGCGCGCTGAGCTCCTTGCTATTGAGCAGTTACAAGAAAAATTCTTGCAAAAAGTAGCCCTTAGACCAGGCACATCGGTGAAAGAAAAACTCTTTGCTTCCCTTGATCACAGAGATGCAGAAACAAAAATTATCCCGTTGACAACACACACAAACAATAGCTTGGTTTGGAAATATGCGGTGGTCGCTTCCCTCAGCTTGGCTGTTGTTACTTCTTATCTCGCGTATTCCTACAGAGAACGGTGGATTACTTCCGTCATCAGTTTGAATAATCTGATCGCTCAAAATCAACAGATCGCACAAGATTATAATGTGGTGAACAATCGCATTAACCAAATTGAAAAGAATGTTCAGGTTCTCAATGATCCTTCCTTCCAGCGAGTGGTAATGGCGGGGACCGCCAATGCACCCGAGGCAAAGGCCTTTGTGTATTGGAATGAAGAAAGCAAGGAGGTATACCTCAGCTTACAATCCATGCGCGAATTATCGCAAGAAAATCAATATCAATTATGGGCCATCGTAGATGGAAAGCCTGTTGATGCCGGTGTTTTTGATGGCAACCTGGCGGGACTTTTAAAAATGAAAGACATTGGCACGGGCGCTGGAGCCTTTGCTGTAACGATTGAGCCGCGTGGAGGAAAAACATCACCCACCTTGGAGACTATGCAGGTAGTCGGCACCGTTGTGAAAGGATAAAGCCTGTCAACACTGCACAAATCACCGATAATGGTATAGGAATAGACGCTCCCAAAACTCTTTAGGGATTGAGTAGTTTACTTAATGGTATATTCGCACATTCATTACTGTGAAGAAAAACATTCCTGTTCGGGGTTATTTTAAGCGTGCCAAGGTCTTTGGAGTTCTTGTTTTGGCGATTTTAGTCGTCTTACTAGGCCTAACGCTGTATAACTGGTACAATTCCTGATTGTAAAGCCTTTCGTTATTATGAAGGCCATCCCCGTTGCACTTTTGCTCCTTATTTCTGCTTTTTCAGTAAAGGCACAAAATCAAGATTCTCTCATGCAGGTGCAATATGCATCGGCACTGAAGAAACTGGAGAGCAATAATCTCAACGATGCCATTCTTCAGTTTACCCAACTCATCAACTCCAATTTTTCAAATAAAGAAGTATATGTAAAACGGGGAGTAGCCTATGCCAAGCAGCAGCAGTATGAGAAGGCAAAAACCGATCTGGATGAAGCTGTGAAAGCGCGTATCAACACAGCCGAACTTTTTGAATACAGAGGCAACGCCAAGTATAATTTAAACGATGCGCAGGGTGCTGTTACCGATTTGGAAAAAGCGGTGAGCATGGGTGTTAATACGTTCGAAACCTTTGCCAACTTAGGTAACGCCAAGTTCAAGCTCGAGAGCTACCGCGATGCCATTGCCAATTATGACAAAGCCATTGCGATAGGCAAAGCCGATGCCGTACTCTACAACAATCGTGGAAAGGCCAAATTCAATTTACAGGAGTATCAGGCAGCACTTCCCGATTTTGATAAGGCCATCGAACTAAAAGCTGGATATGATAAAGCATTAGAGAACCGTGCCGAAACACGCTACAAACTACAAGACTGGAAAGGGAGCATTGAAGATTTTGAAAAAGTGATCGCGGCTGGTAAAACAGATACGGAACTCTTTCAAAAATTGGGAACAGCCAAGTATCAAGTAAAAGATTACAAAGGCACTGTGGATGCGCTCACAAAAGTATTGGCAAAAGGTGTTCGTGATAAAGATGTGTTTAGTATGGCAGGCCTGAGTCAAACACTGCTGGGCGATTGCGCAGAGGGAAGCAAGAATCTGGCACAAGCAGTGGCCATGGGCAACAGCGACAAAGAGGTGCTCTACCAACTGGGAAGCTGCCAGTATAAAAACAAAGAATATGCTCCCGCCATAGAATCCCTCAGCCGGGCCATTACCGGAGGGATTAACACACCAGACGTATTTCTAATGCGTGGCTATGCTGCCTTCAACACGAAGAACAATGAAGCCGCAGGGAAAGATTTCGAAAAAGCAATTTCGTTGGGCGCTAAAGAATATGAAGCCTTTAAAAACCTGGGTGACATTCTGTTCCTGAAAAATGATTTTGCCAATGCGATCAAAAACTATGATGAAGCCTTGAAGCTCAACGACAAAGATCCTATCGTTTACAACAACCGTGGCAAAGCAAAATTTAACACGCAGGACTATAAGAATTCCTTGCCTGACTTTGACAAAGCCATTGCCTTAAAGGCTGATTACGACAAGGCCATTGAAAATCGTGCAGAGGCTCGCTATAAAGTAGAAGATTGGAAAGGTGCTGTGGAGGATTTTGAAAAGCTAATCGCCCTTGGGAAGAGCGAAACTGAATTGTTCCAGAAACTGGGAACCGCCAAGTATCAATTGAAAGATTACAAAGGCACAGCAGAGGCGCTTGTAAAAGTAACCGCGAAAGGTGTAAAGGATAAAGAGGTTTTTAAAATGCTCGGCCTAAGCCAGGCACAACTAAAAGACTGTACGGAAGCAGTTAAAAATTTAACTGCAGCGGTAGGGATGGGCATTAGCGAGCAGGATGTATTCACTCAATTAGGCACCTGCCAATACGCGAATAAAGAATACACAGGTGCCATTGAAAATATTAGCAAAGCCATAACTGGTGGTGCGAGTACAGCAGAATTATACCTAATGCGAGGCTTATCAACTGTCAACCTGCAAAAAGCAGAAGGCGCTGAAGCGGATTTGGAAAAAGCCGTTTCGTTAGGGGCCAACGACTTTGATGTCTTTAAAAATCTAGGAGACATTAATTTCAAGAAAAATGATTTCGCCAAAGCCATCAAGTACTACGATGAAGCTTCGCTGCTGAACGACAAAGACGCAGTGCTCTTTAACAACCGAGGTAAGGCAAAAATGAATAGCGAGAATGCAAAAGGTTCCATCGCTGATTTCGACAAGGCCCTGCAGTTAAAAGCTGACTACTCTAAAGCACAACTCAACAGAGGTACTGCCAAGTACACAACAGGCGATTTTGCTGGTGCTGTTACAGATCTCGACAAAGCAAAAGTAGCGGAAGGCGAAACGGCAGAGATTGTAACTATGCTTGGACTGGCCAACTACACACTCGGTAAGAAAGAAGCTGCAAAAGACAATCTGGAAAAAGCAATAAAGGCCGGAGTAAAAGAAGGGAAAGTGTGGCTCTATGCTGGCTACCTGCGTTTTGATGCAAAAGATTATAAAGGAAGTAGTGAAGCACTCACCGCGGCAGAAGTAGCCGGGGAAAAGGGAGCGGGTGTCTATGAAAAAAGAGGCAAGTCTTCTTATCAACTAAAAGAGTATGCAGCAGCAATTGTTGATCTCGAAAAAACAACCTCTACCAATCCCACAGATCTTGTTGCCTTTGAAAATTTAGGCTTGGCTTACCTGCAACTAAAGAAAGAGACAGAAGCATTGACAGCTCTGGAGAAAGCCATTACACTCAACAGTCAGGATAAAGCTGTGTACTATGCCGTAGGAAATGGTCGCTTCAAGCAAAATAATTTCATCGGTTCTATTGAAGCCTATGACAAAGCGATTGCCTTGGGTGCATCCGATGAAATTATTTATAACAACCGAGGAAAGGCAAAAGTGAATGCGAATCTCTTACAAGAATCCATTGCTGATTTTGATCGCTCTATTGGATTGAAAGCGGATTACACCCTTGCCTATATCAATCGTGGAACTGTTAAATATTCTTTAGAAGAATATAAAGGAGCGGCTGCCGATTTGTCGATTGTGGCTTCCCGCAATCAAGCAGGCACAGAAGAGTTTGCCCTTCTCGGTATTTCGAAAACAAAACTAGGTGAACACAAAGCTGCCATCGATCCACTCACCAAAGCAATTGATGCAGGTAGTAAAGATGCAAAAGTATACGCCTCTCGTGGTATTTCATATTTCGAACTGAAGGCGTACGACAAATCTGTGGTTGACCTTGGCAAAGGCATTGAGCTGGGAGAGCGCGGAGCCGATATGTACTACAAACTAGGTACTGCCAAGTTTATGCTAAACGATTTCTCAGGGGCGCTCAGCGATTTTGATAAAGCGATTAATGGTGGGATCAATGATGCGCTCGCCTTCGACATGCGTGGTTTCTGCAAACTGGAAGCCAAACGGTATGAGGAAGCGCAAAGCGATTTCACAACAGCCATTGAACGAGATGGCAAACTAGCCATTGCCTTTTTTCACAGAGGAAATGCCAAGTATTGGTTAAAGAATTTAACAGGTGCTTTGGATGATTACAATCAAGCTGCAAGCTTAGGACACAGAGATCCCATGCTTTACAACAATCGCGGTAAGGTTTATTTCGATATGGAGAATTATCCAGAAGCGGTAAAAGATTTCAATTCGGCCTTAAGTGCAAACAAAGAGCTGGTCATCTCCTATCAAAACAGAGGCAACGTCTTTATCAAGACAAGTAAATATGATGAGGCTGCGAAAGATTTTCGCATGGTAGAGAAACTTTCTAAAAACCCAGATCCCGAATTATACCGATCGTTGGCAGATGCTTATTACAATGGCAACAACTACGTGGCCGCAGACGAATACCTTACCAAACTCATCAATGCTGGCGTAAAAGATAAAACTGTATACTACAGACGTGGACGTGTTAATCTTGAACAAGAACTTTACCAGGAGGCAATCAGGGATTACGAAGCCGC
>LNEN01000255.1 GCA_001464155.1 Cytophagales bacterium Ga0077538
TGTAGGTGTTTCTTTTACTACGGTGGTCTTCGTTAGCAGGTAGCCGGCTTCGCTCACAAGAAATTTTCCCGGCTCAATCCAGGCTTGCAAATTTTTGCCATAACGTTTGCAAAAAATTTGAAAAGATTCGGAGAGCGCCTGCCCCAGTCCTTGTATGTCAGTTATTTTATCACCTTCCCGATAGGCAACTTTAAAACCACCACCGAAGTCGATAAACTCAAGATCTGAGAATTGCAGACCAGCAGTAAACAAAATCGAGGCAACCGTTAGAAAGACTTCTACATCCACCACCTCACTGCCGGTATGTACATGCAGACCATTGATCTTCATATTATACTTTTCAACGATCTCAATGATCTGAGGGAGTTGCTGAATGGAGATTCCAAATTTGGAATGGATGTGACCAGTAGAGATTTTATAATTACCTCCGGCCATTACTCCGGGGTTAATGCGGATCGCACAGGCTTTAGTGTTTCCGTATTTGGCTCCTAATTTTTCAAGCGAGGATAAATTATCGAGGTTGAGCGAAAAGCCTAACTCAACCGCTTCTATTATTTCCTGAAAGTCGACACCGCTGGGCGTAAACATAATGTCAGACGAAGCAAACCCAGCATGCAAGGCGAGCCTGCCTTCATTTATGGAAACCACATCTACACCGATGCCTTGTTTTTTCATCAGCGCGAGAATGGAAATGTTTGTCAGCGCTTTGGCCGCATATTTAATTTTTAGATCTATTCCTGAAAAGGCAGTTTTAAGCGTATTGATTTGCTCAACTATTTTGGAAGCATCATATACGTATAAAGGTGTACCGAATTGTTCGGCAAGTTGAGTAAAGGAAACTCCCTGAACGGAAGCTGTGGGTGAATTGAAAGACATGAATCAGGATGTAAATAATTTTAGAACTTTTTCTAGATCAACATTTCCACCGGAAAGAATAATTCCTACGCGATTGCCGGCAAATTTTTCCTTTTGTTTTAGCAAGGCAGCAAAAGGCACAGCACAAGACGGCTCGATGATGATTTTCATGGTTTCCCAAATCGTGCGCATGGCCTGAATGATCTCCGCATCACTTACCGTGATCACTTCTTTTACATGTTGTTGAATAATGGGAAATGTTTTATCGCCTAAAGAAGTCAAAAGTCCGTCAGCAATACTATTCGCCTGCGACAGTTCTATTTTTCCCGATTGTAAAGAGCGATAGGTGTCATCTGCACCTTCTGGTTCTCCTGCTATAACCTGCGTAGTAGGAGAGAAGTAATGTACCGCCAGGGCAGTTCCACTAAGTAACCCACCCCCACCAACAGGTGCGAGCACAAAATCGAGTTTGGGAATATCTTCCAACAGCTCTTTTGCCACGCTGGCCTGGCCTGCAATGACATGCTCATTGTTAAAGGGGTGTATTTCTGTAGCTCCGGTTTTTTTGATCACCTCTGCCAACATTTCTTCTCTGGCCTTCAGCGTAGGCTCACACTCAAAAATCTTACCACCATAACCAAGAACAGCTTTCTTTTTTATTTCGGGAGCGGTACGGGGCATCACAATGTAGGCACTTGTTCCAACAATGGATGCGGCCCGTGCCAATGCGGCAGCATGATTTCCGGAAGAGTGTGTAGCCAAACCATTCTCCAGATTTTTGTGGAGGACCTGAAGAGCGGCATTCATCGCACCACGCGCCTTGAAAGCTCCTACTTTCTGAAAATTTTCACATTTAAAGAAAAGCTGGCAACCTGTTTGCTTATCGATGCGTTCAGAGGTAAGCACTGGCGTACGGTGAATAAAAGGTTTTATCCGCAAGTGCGCCTGTATGAGGTTCTCCTGGCTAATCATTCAGTATTAATTAGTGTACAATTAGTAAATTCGTAAGTCAAATAACAATCCAATTCTTTTAAAATGAAACAACCCCTTATCATTCTTTTTTGCGGCCTGCTTACCTATCAGGTACAAGGCCAGGCCTTGCTTAACAAAATGAAGCAAAAAGCAGAACAGGCAGCAGACCGTGCGATTGACAAAAAGCTGAGCGGAAAGCAAAGTGGATCAACTTCTTCTGGAGGAGCCTCAACGACTACAGGACCTGGTGGTGCTTCGTCCGGAAATGCAGGAAACAATCCTTCCAACAAAGGTGGAGGAGGATTAATCAGCACCCCACCCGATGTGAAACAAAACCTTTCCGATGCAGAAGCTTCTTACAAAACCAAGAACTATGGAGAAGCGCGTTACGCAGTGCAACAAGCCATGCTGGGTGTGGAGATGGAAATAGGGAATAACATATTAAAATCACTACCCGAAACAGTTTCCTCTCTTCCAAAGGAAGAGGAGGCCGATCAGGTGACCAGTACTGGTTATGGTTGGGCAGGCCTAACGATTCACCGGGAGTATTATAAAGATGATAAAGAGCTGCGTGTAACCATCGCCAATAATTCTGCCTGGATGACTTCCTATAACATGTACTTAAGTAACAGTGGGTATTCACAAACCACTGGTGGCGAACAGCAATTCAAACAGATTAAAGTGAAGGGACACAAAGGTATTATTGAATACAGCGAAAGTAGTGGGTATAAGATAAGTGTAGCGGTAGGACAGTCATCGCTGATTATGTGGGAAGGCATAAACTTTGCCAGCGAACCGGAGATGATGAAAGCCGCAGAAGCCTTTGACATTGATGGTATCAAAAAACAATTGGGCGAACAATAATACAGGGAAGATGAATCACTTTGAAAATTTTAAAATGAAAAACATAATCACACTACTTTTTATCGGCATTACAACAGCCACCTTTGCACAATTTGATACGCACATGGCTAGTGCTAAAGCGGAGTACAGCAAAGGAAATTTAGAAGCTTCTCGCTTTGCCATGCAACAGATGATGACGGAACTGGACATTCAAATAGGCAAAGAAGTATTGACAATGCTCCCGACTAAAATGGATGCACTGGCGGCTAATACCAAGAATGATAATGTAACGGCTAATACGGGCATCACTGGTTGTCTTATTCACCGCGATTATGGCACCGAAGCGAAAAATGCCCACATCGAGATCATGAGTAATTCTCCTTTAATTGCCTCCATCAACGCAATTCTTGCCATTCCATTTATGGGCAATTCTGGTGATGGAACACAAAAGGTGGTGAAGGTGGCGGGTTACAAATCGATCTTGCAAAAATCGGTTGACACAGAAACCAATAAGGAGAATTACACTTTGCAAATTCCCCTCAGCTCTACCTTGCTTACGTTGTATGCAGATGATAGTAATGAAGCTGAGATACTCAAGTGGGCTAATACCATTCCGGTAGATAAGATTGCAAAAATGGTTCAGTAGAAAATAAGTCCTACCTTTTTACGACTTTCGAAAGGAGCTTCGGCTCCTTTCTGTTTTTAATCACCCATGAAGAAAAGTATGATCATTTTATTCGCTACCCTCGCCACCTTTATCGTTCTCTTTTTATCACTTGGTTATTATCTGTCTGGGCCGGTGTATACAGGTGAAAAATTAGAACACTTTGACGGAAAAACTTTTATTAATCCTACAGGTATAAAGGCAAAAGGCTTGGGTGAAGTACTGAAGTGGATGATCGGTCGTAAGCAGGGGCCTTGGAAGGAAGTAACTTATGCGGACTATGGCCTCAAACCTTTAGATACAGTGGAAGATGGCATTCGCATTACGTTTGTCAATCACACCACCTTTTTAATTCAGACGGAAGGGCTTAATATTCTTACCGATCCTATCTGGAGCGAGCGTACGAGTCCTTTTACTTTTGCCGGTCCCAAGCGAATGCGTCCGGTAGGTATTCGCTTCGAAGATCTTCCCCAAATTGATATTGTGATTCTGAGTCATAATCATTACGATCATTTAGATGTAGTGACTATGCAACGCATCGTGAAGGAACATAAGCCGCGTATTATTACACCGCTGGGTGTTGGTGCCTTTTTGGAACAAGAAGAGATGAAGGGGGCTACGGATTTAAATTGGTGGCAAGAGTTGAAGCTGTCAGAAACCTTATCGATACAGGCAGTACCCGCACAACATTTTTCCGGACGAGGTATGTTCGATCGAGACCGGACGTTGTGGTGTGGGTATGTACTGAAACGAAGTGGAGGAAATTTGTACTTCGCGGGTGATACCGGCTATAATGAAAGGACTTTTAAAGAAATAGGAGACCGTTGCGCACCCATCGCGGTTTCCATCTTGCCGATTGGTGCATACAAACCCAATTGGTTTATGTCTCCCATACACACCTCGCCAGAGGATGCCGTTAAAATATTTCTAGACACAAAAACGCAAGCTGCGGTGGCTTCGCATTTTGGCACTTTCCCCTTGGCAGATGATAGTCAGCAAGACCCTCTGGATGATTTGATACAAGCGTTACGGGATAATCAACTTGCTACAGAACGCTTTGTTCCCTTAAAAGAAGGAACGTACCAGGATTTTTAGTCAGACTTTTCCCTTTCTTAGATTCATACAGTACATTGGTTAACAATTTACTGTATGGTTTACGATTACATTATCATTGGTGCTGGCTCTGCGGGTTGCGTATTGGCGAACCGCCTTTCTGAAAATCCATCTAAGAAAGTATTACTGCTGGAGGCAGGAGGGAAGGATTCACATCCCCTCATTCATATTCCGGGTGGTTACATGATGCTTCACCACAGCAAAGTCGATTGGAATTGTTATTATACCACACCACAAAAATTTTTACAAAACAGAAAAATCTATCATCCACGAGGAAAAGTGTTAGGGGGGTCCAGTTCTACGAACGCGATGGCCTACATCCGTGGACAACGAGAGGATTATGATACGTGGAGAGCGTTGGGTTGTGAGGGCTGGGGCTATGACGAGGTGCTTCCTTATTTTAAAAAGTCTGAACACAACGAACAATACGAAAACAATTATCATAGCAAGGGAGGTTTACTGAATGTTACACAAGCCACCTGGTATCATACACCTGTAGGAGAGGCGTTTATTAAAGCCTGCGTTCAAAAGGGCCTGCCCTTAAATCAGGATGTGAATGGTGAGCACCAAGAAGGGGCGGGGTGGTTTCAATACACGATGAAGAAATCAAAGCGGCAAAGTGCCGCACGGGCTTTTCTTCTTCCGATCATGCAGCGCGAAAACTTAACGGTGGTTACAGGCGCGATTTGTAAAAAACTAGTGTTGCAACACTCCAGAGTAATTGGTGTGGACTTTATGACCAAGACAAGCGGCACCCTCACAGCCCGTGCGAAGCACGAGGTAATAGTAAGTGCAGGAGCTTTTGAATCTCCTAAAATTTTGATGCTCTCTGGCATTGGACCAAAGGATGAACTGCTGAAGCATGGGATTGAGATGAAATACGAAGTGGAGGGAGTCGGTAAAAATCTTCACGACCATTTGTTTTATGCTGTGAGTAGCTTATCGAAAGTAAACACCAATAATCACTACATACCCTTACACATGCGGGCCGTTGCACTAGGCAATTATTTCATTACTAAAAGTGGACCGCTCTCGATTGGCCCATTGGAAGCTGTGGCTTTTTTAAAATCAACATCGAAGGAAGCACGACCCGATATTCAATTTCAATTCACACCTACTCAACCGGGTAATGATTACTCGTCAGATATTTTTAATCTCAGCACGTTTCCAAGTGTAAACGGCTATACTATTTTGCCCACACAAATACGACCAGAGAGCAGAGGATCCATTACACTCGCTTCTGGCAATCCAGCAGATGTGCCTACTATAGATCCGAATTACTTGAGCCACGAAAGAGACAGAGAAGTGATGGTAAAAGCGTGCCGGCATGCGTTGGAAACATTGGACCAAGCTGCCTTTGATCAGTATAGAATAAGTAATCATGTACCGGCTAAACAAAGCTCTGATGATGAGTTGCTGTGGCACATTCAACGCAGCGCAGAATGTGTGTACCACCCGGTGGGCACCTGTAAGATGGGTGTAGATGAAATGGCAGTGGTAGATCCGGAACTAAGGGTTAGAGGCATGGAAAATTTACGTGTAGTAGATGCTTCGGTAATGCCCATCATTAACAGCGGAAACACCAATGCCCCGGTGATCATGATTGCAGAGAAGGCTGCTGATATGATCATTAACTCAAATTGATTTTATCGGATGAACCTTTACTTGACCGAAATCCTTTGTAGACTAGACCAAAAAACGAAACAATGACCACAGCACACGTTACCCCATCTCTTTTTGTAAAAATGGCCATCAGCGCCTGGGACTCTCAGGTGAAACAGATGGACAAGTTGATCGATAGCTTTA
>LNEN01000256.1 GCA_001464155.1 Cytophagales bacterium Ga0077538
CGGGTCATGAATTTCCTCCGCTGGATGAATTGAAAAAATATTGGAGACAAGTAAATGAAGCACTTGTCATTCACTTTGGTAAAATGGAACCAGAAGCCTGGTTTCTAAAGCACACCTCGGTAAGTGAAGAGATCTTTGCAAGAGAGCCACATCGGAACAAGCTAAACGTATTGATCAATCGAACGAATCATCAGAGCTATCACTTGGGTCAATTGATTTTGCTGCAGAGTAAAAACTCAGATTAGTGATTTTGTTCGGAAAGGCCTGGTTATTGCTTATTTTAGAGAACAGCTGTAACAAGAAATCATTTTAACAGTCTTTCGACAAAAAAATAGCACATGCTAAAAAAGATCAGTAGCTCTTTCTTGCTGGCCATCCACAACATTCGTTCGCATTTTTTTCACACGCTATTATCTGTTTTGGGGATTGTGATTGGTGTGGCAGCCTTGGTGGCAATCCTTTCGCTCATTGATGGTATGGAGGATTATGCTAACAAGGAGATTACCCAAACCACTTCCTTGAAAGCGATTATTATTCGCAGCGATGCGCATAAGCAAGTAAATGGCCTGCGCATCAGAAAGGATAGTTTTGCTATCCTGCAACCGGAACATGTGAACCAACTTCGGTTGAGTCGTCCTGCAAGTTGGTATGTAAGAAGATCCTCTGTTGACGAAATTACTGTCGGAGACAGTACAATTGGAACCAACATTATAGCTACCGGAGTTGCCATTGCTCCCAATACAAAGGTATTAGCGGGAAGTTTATTTGAAACAAAGGATCTGCAAGACAAAAAGAACATTGTATTGATCAATGAGATTTTTGCAAAGCAGGCCTGGCCAACGAAAGAATTGCAATCGTTGTTAGGCAAAACAGTTACGATTGGCAGTCGCACACTTGTTGTACAGGCAGTATTGGCGAACGATAAGGCAACTACTCCGTATGCCGTTATGCCCATCACATTACTTACGCAGGAAGAATTGCGGACGATTACACCAGAGCTGATCATTGAAGCAGATAACGTGGAGGATGTCCCCAAACTTAGCGAGGAAGTAGTACTGTTTCTAAAGAGTAAATATCCATCCTACCAGCAAGATTTTTCCATTTTCACCAATGAGATGCGCGTGAAACAAGCCGCCCAGGGATTTTTATTATTCAGAGTAATCATGGGACTCATTGTGGGCATTTCGGTGTTAGTGGGTGGCATAGGCGTTATGAATGTCCTCCTCATTTCCGTTACCGAACGGACCTCCGAAATTGGCATACGCAAAGCGGTAGGCGCGAACAGAACAGACATCATGCTTCAGTTTCTTTCTGAGTCCGTTACGGTTTCTGCTTTTGGTAGTTTACTCGGACTGCTTGTAGGCATATTGGGTACAATGGTGATTGTGCCCATCATTCACGCCATCACCAAAGTTCCCTTTTACGCCATGTATACCTGGAATACGTTGGCCATCATAAGTATTGTGGCGCTTGTTGTGGGCGTTGTCTTTGGAACGTATCCAGCTATACGGGCTTCCCGACTGGATCCTGTGGAGGCCATTCGAAGAGAATGATCTCCTCAATTATTTTATTACAAGACGAATGAAAGCAAGAAAACACATTTACTTTTCGACTGTTGTGCAATAAGTTTGATCCAATATGAATCTCTTCGAAATATCCGGCAATACCAATTTGCTTCCCATGAATGGCACGGTGCTGTACTATGGGAAAGTAGTGAGCGAGGATAAGGCTAAAGACTATTACGAGACCTTGCTCAACACCATTGAGTGGAGAAATGACGAGGCTATTATTTATGGCAAGCACTACATCACCAAACGTAAAGTAGCCTGGTATGGCGACAAGAATTTTTCCTATACCTATTCCAATACTACAAAGTTTGCCTTACCGTGGACACGTGAACTTCTCGAATTGAAAACCCTATCTGAAAAGATTACTGGCGCTACGTATAATTCATGTCTCTTGAATTTATATCACAGCGGTGAGGAGGGAATGGCTTGGCACAGTGATGACGAAAAGGCTTTGGAGAAGAATTCAGCCATTGCCTCCTGGAGTTTTGGTGCGGAGAGAAAATTTTCGTTTAAACACAAACAAAGTGGCCAAACCGTTTCTGTTGTGTTAGAAAATGGAAGCTTGTTGGTTATGAAGGACGAGACGCAAACGCATTGGCTTCATCGCTTGCCCCCTACCACTAAAGTAAAAAGACCCAGGGTTAACCTGAATTTTCGGACCATGGTGGAACAAGGCTGAGTTTACATACCCGCTTCTACACCAATACCGGCAATGAGATAAGGAGCTTGTTTATCAAAAGTAAGTGTGAAGGTGCCTAACATCCCTTGCTCGTTCTGTAATTTCATTACTGCTTTTTCAGCTTCTGTTTTTATGGAAAGAAGAGAGCTGTTACCAAAGTCCTGGTGCAACATTTGAAACATGTTAGTCTTTGCCTCAAGAGCATCACTACTTTTCTCAGGAGAAGAATTTTGTGCAGAGCCTTCTCCGTTGTCGCGCACGGCACGCATGGGTTTATCAATAAGACTTTGACTGTAGTTTTCCAGAATGTATTTTTTCCACTCTTCCTTACTATCCAATCCAATAACGCGGTGCATTTCGCGGGCACGTTTTTCCATGGTTTTAGTAAGACCCTCCTGAGCAAGGGCAAAACTTGACACTGCAATAAGGAGAGAAAAAATAAGGGTTGTTTTCATAGTATGCAGATTATGGCTTTTTTAAGATGGGCGCATATTGAAAAAAGTTTAACACAGTTCGATACTTTTTAACACCAAAACGAATTAGTTAAAAGCCAAATCCTTTACTCGTAATTGAAGCGTGGTGTTTCCATTATAGGTATTCTCTTCAATAGTAAAAGCCATTCGAAAGGGTTGACCACTGTTAAGTTGATCGTAGTATTTCACCATATCGAAACCCACCACCGGCAATACGTTTGCTCCGTTTTGCTGCTTCACAAAGAAGCGCACATGTCTTTCTTTGAAAGAAGATAAGGAATGAGCAATGAGTAAGTTGTCTGCTTCAAAAACAGGGTTGAGACTTTCTGGACCGAAAGGGGCCATTTGTTTTAGGATACTCACAAATTTTGGAGTAATGACGTCTAATACTATTTCGGTATCGATCAGGATAACCGGTGTTTTCATTTCTTCAGTAATGCGCTTGGCCACTTCTTGTTCAAAGCGATTCCGAAAGGCTTCTAAGTTTTTGAAATCAAGCGTAAGCCCGGCAGCATGTCGGTGCCCGCCAAATTTATCCAGTAAATCTCCGCAGGCTTCAATGGCTTCATATAGATCAAAACCATTTACACTGCGTGCCGAACCCGTGATCTTATTATTAGACTCAGTAAGGATAATGGTGGGACGATAATACTTCTCAATGCAGCGCGATGCTACAATACCAATAACCCCCTTGCTCCAGGTGTTTTTGAACAGTACTGTTGAATGGGAATTACGCAAGCGCTCATCGCCTTCAATCATGGCCAAAGCTTCGGACGTGATGTCTAAATCCACCACTCTGCGCTGATCATTTTTTTCATTGATGGCGTGTGCTAGTGTCATGGCTTCTTCTTCCGTTTGAGCGATTAATAATTTAACGGCTCCTTTAGCGTGTGCAATTCTTCCGGCAGCGTTGATGCGTGGCCCGAGGGTGAAGACAATACCTGAAATATCTAAGTCGTTGCGGATCGCAGCAATTTCTTTGAGCGCTTTTAAACCAGGCGAGGGATTCTCATTTAACTTCTTCAAACCAAATGCCGCGAGTATTCTATTCTCACCGGTGATCGGTACAATGTCGGAGGCAATGCTAACGGCTACTAAGTCTAGATAGTGATACACTTCTTCCTCGTTTCGATGCGTTCGTGCATAAGCCTGAATCAACTTAAAGCCTAATCCACATCCACTCAGCTCACTATAAGGATAGCTACAATCCTCCCGCTTAGGATCCAATACAGCCACGGCATTGGGAATATCTGCATCGGGTAAATGGTGATCGCAAATAATAAAATCGATGCCATGTAGATTGGCAAAGGTCACTTTATCAGAGGCCTTAATACCGCAGTCAAGCGTGATAATTAAACTAAAACCATTGCTAACGGCATAGTCAATTCCCTCTTGCGAAACACCATAGCCTTCGGAATAGCGATCGGGTACATAATAGTCGCAGTTCGTATAGAAGGTTTGTAGATAACTGAAAACAAGTGCTACAGAGGTGGTGCCATCTACATCGTAATCACCATAGATGAGAATTTTTTCCTGGCCGATGATAGCCCGATGCAAACGCTCTACCGCTTTGTCCATGTCCATCATCAGAAAGGGATCGTGGAGGTGATCTAAGGAAGGGCGAAAAAATAGCTTTGCTTTATCAAACGTGTCGATGCCGCGTTGCAGGAGTATAGACGTGAGGTAAGGATTGATGTTGAGCTGTGTACTCAGTTTTGTTACCGCTTCTGCGGAAGGACCCTCATTTCTAACCCAGCGTTTTTGCATGTTTTGTCATTGCTGTCACAGGAGATACACACAATGAGTACAAGTATAAAAAAAAGCGGTGTCATTTTGTGACACCGCTTCCTTTTGATCAAGTAAAATTACTTTGTGCCTTCTGCCGGCTTATCGGCTGTAACACCTTCCAGTACGTCTTTTATTTCAACGCGCTGTCCATCTCTGTAAGGAACGATCCAGGCATCTTTTACACCCATATCACGCATGTACTTTTTAAACGTGTCGGCCTCCCAATAATCGCGAAATACACCGATAGTAAGTTTCTGTGGTTCAGTCTCGCCCTTTGCAGCTTCACCACCAAAGTTGGGGTTGTTTTCGAAATACTTAGATAAGTCCTTGTTCTTGAAAGCTCCGATCTGAACCTTGAACACTACTCCTTTAGAAAAATCCATAGGGGCAGGAGCAGCAGGGGTTGATTTCATTTGAGCCAATTCTGCACGCACCGCAGTAAGCTGAGAGCGAAGCTGTGCATTTTCGTCTTCTAAGGCAGTTATTTTAGAATCCTTTTCACCCAAAGATGACTCCAGCGCACTTACCTTGCCGCTGAGATCAGTAACAGAGTTATCGGCTACTTGCTTCTCTTCGGTGAGTTGCTTTAATGTTTCAGGACTTTTCGCATACTGCTTAGCTTTTTTCTTCCACTCCTTTTTTTCCTTCTTAGTCATTTGCGCGAAGCTGGTGGTGGAAGCGACCATTAACGCCAGACAAAAAAATAGTACTAGTCTGTTTTTCATGTTTTGATTGGTTTATTCGAAACTAAAAGTACAAAATAATTTTAAAAACTCACTCTATGGGCCCTGCGAGGCGATTTAGCGTGAGGTGAATGCCGTGATTCAGTTGGTTGACAAAACCGACAACAACATTATTTTTCCAACGACCCTACCATCTTCTCCGGTCTCACCCACTGATCGAACTGTTCGTTGGTAACTAAACCTAAGTCAAGCGCAGCTTGGCGCAAGGTCTTGTTTTCTTTATGTGCGGTCTTGGCAATTTTCGCAGCGTTCTCATAGCCAATATGCGTATTCAATGCTGTCACCAACATCAAAGAGTTCTCCATGTGCTGCTTAATAATCGGCAGGTTGGGCTCTATACCCACCGCACATTTATCGTTGAAGGATACACAGGCATCTCCCAATAAGCGGGCAGACTGCAATACATTAGCAGCAATCAGGGGTTTGAAAACGTTCAATTCAAAATGACCCATAGAGCCACCAATGGAAACGGCTACATCATTGCCCATTACTTGCGCGCAAACCATGGTAAGCGCTTCGGGTTGAGTAGGATTTACTTTACCGGGCATAATAGAAGACCCGGGTTCGTTATCAGGAATCACAATTTCTCCAATACCACTGCGAGGGCCAGAGCTTAACATCCGAATGTCGTTAGCCACTTTCATCAAGGCAACAGCCGCACGCTTTAATGCGCCCGATAGCTCCACCATGCCATCGTGTGCTGCTAAGGCTTCGAACTTATTGGGAGCTGTAATAAAAGGATATCCCGTCAAGTCAGCAATTTTTTTAGCCACCAACACATCATATCCTTTCGGTGTGTTCAATCCAGTACCTACTGCAGTTCCACCAAGCGCCAGTTCTTGTACAGCGACCAAGGCGTTTTTGATTGCGCGAATACTATTGGTTATCTGTTGAGCGTAGCCGGAAAACTCCTGACCTAGCGTTAGCGGTGTGGCATCCATAAAATGGGTGCGTCCTGTTTTTACTATGTTGTTGTATTCGGCAGCTTTCTTGACCAACGTATCGCGAAGCTTCTCCATGCCCGGCAGTGTTA
>LNEN01000257.1 GCA_001464155.1 Cytophagales bacterium Ga0077538
ATTTTTACTTTCCCCCAATGCTTCAGTCTGAATTTGCCACTGGCGAAATTTTTGGAGAAGCGTTCTTCATTTAAGAAGCCTTCTGAAATGAGATGATGAATAACCTCATCGGCCTCATCGTTGCGAATGCCAAGCTCCCGAAGCTTTTGTTCAACCTCTTGATGACAGCGCTCCTGATAGGCGCAGTAGCGATAGAGTTTGACTTTAGCTTCCTGGACAGTCATGCGCAGGAAAGGTGATTACTTGATAAGACCTTTTGTCTTCAGTACGCTGGCAACAAACTTGCGCTCGTTATCAGTATTGAAAATTTTGAAGGGCCAATAGATTAACTGAGCCTTGTTCACAACCAGTACGTAGTGATCTTTCCCCACTTTGGCACTCTTGATCATATCCCATTTCATGGGCATGCCTTCGCGCGGATTGATCTTCATCAGGATCTGCTGACTGCTGATTTCGTAGGAGAATTTTTCAAAGAGTAGCTTGCCCTGATCTAACTGAGTGACACCGAAAAATTGAATCCACCAGAATAAGATGTACAAGGCTAACCCGATGAATGCGGTAATGAACCACCAGATGCTGGCGATCCAGAAAAATCCTAAACAGATGGCTATGGCAGCGGCACCCGCTATCCAGCCTTGTTTTAATAAGATGTTGGTAAGGGCAAGTTTTATATAGACTTTCTTATCGAGTTTGTAGTTTTTGGTTTTTACGATCATGCTGCTCTATGTTATATATTTTCTTTCTGCTATTGCGCTTTTAAACTTAAGTCGAGGCTCTTGTAAGAGTGCGTAAGTGCCCCCACCGAAATAAAATCAACTCCACATTCGGCTACTGCCCTTAGCGTTTGCTCTGTTATGCCTCCACTGGCCTCTGTTTTCACACGACCACCAATCAAGCGGACCGCCTCTTTCATCATGACTAAGTCCATATTGTCCAGCATAATAAAATCAACGCCTCCTATTTTCAGCACCTCCTCCACCTCTCGCAGGTTTCGGGTCTCTACTTCAATTTTTAGTTTTTTATTCGAGGCGCGAAGATACTCTTTTGTTTGATTGATCGCTTGGGCAATTCCTCCGGCCATATCCACATGATTGTCTTTAAGCATAATCATATCGTATAAACCAATGCGGTGATTTTGCCCGCCTCCTATTTTCACCGCCCATTTTTCCAATAGACGAAAATTGGGCGTTGTTTTTCGCGTGTCCAATAATTTGGTGGAGGTACCTTCCAGGAGCTTCACCAGGTATTGGGTTTTAGTAGCGATACCGCTCATGCGCTGCATGCAATTCAGCACCAGGCGTTCGCAGGTGAGGATAGAACGGGAAGAGCCTTCTACAGAAAAGGCGATATCCCCTGGTTTAATAGAAGCACCATCGACAATGGATACGTTCACTTTAAGAATAGGATCGTAACAGGCGAAGATTTCCAGCGCTAACTCGATACCGGCCAACACGCCCGTGTCTTTTACTTTCAATACCGCCTGACTTTGAGCCTCTTTTGGAATGGAGGCAAGGGTGCTGTGATCACCATCACCCACATCTTCAGCAAAGGCGTTTTTAATGAAGTCGTTTAAAAATGTAGGAGTAATATAATCCGGGCGCACGGGTGCAAAGGTAAGCGGCTAAAATAAATTTGAACTAGAAACAGACGATACCTTTACTCTTTAGAAAAGGATATTTCATGGATAAGCTGCTGCTCCGCCACGGTTTTAATTTTCATAAAAACGCGATAATTATCTGCCCCACTTTTGTATTGGCCAATGGCAAAGGGCTGGCCGCTTTTTGACTGACCTTTGTGAATAATGGAGAAATCGGAAGGGACATTGGCTTTGAAAAAGTCTCGCAAGATCAGTTCTGCCTGAGCCTTGCTATAGCTTTCTTTCTTACCATTTAATTCAATGTCTACGGTCTGGTTTAGGTATTTCGCCAGCTCTTTGGCAGATCCTGCCTTTATGGTTTCGCGCACATCGGCCACTACATCCGCCCCACCTTGGGCCCGACCTTCCAGGGCCAGCACTACACAAACGATACCAATCAGGAATTTAAGTTGTTTCATAGGTAAAGTAGAACCAAAACTATGCCGAAAGATACACTTATTTGTTAATGTGTTTGTTATGGTGGAAGTGACCTTAAGCACAGGGGGAAAGCCCTATATTTGCACGTTTTTACAGATTTTATGAATAAGAAAGTTCTTTTAATGATTCTGGATGGCTGGGGCCTTGCCGTGAACAAAAAATGTATGCTAAATACCCTAACAGCAAGCTGGAGGCATCCGGTTTAGCCGTGGGCCTGCCGGAGGGCCAGATGGGAAATTCAGAGGTGGGACACATGAACATTGGGGCTGGTCGGGTCGTGTATCAAGATCTTGTAAGAATCAACAAAGCAGTGGAGGAGAAGGAACTTGACAGTAATCCTGTATTGCTAGAGGCCATAGACTTTGCCAAGAAGAACAATAAAAATATACACCTTATCGGATTGCTATCTGATGGCGGAGTTCATTCACACATCAATCACCTGAAGGCTTTACTAAGCATAGCACATCAGCACAGCTTAAAAAATGTATTTGTACATGCCTTTATGGATGGCCGTGATACTGATCCAAAAGGTGGGGCAGCCTACCTTCGCGACCTTCTCACACACATGGGAAAAACCACGGGTAAGCTTGCCAGTGTTGTGGGTCGTTACTATGCGATGGATCGGGACAAGCGTTGGGAGCGTGTAAAACTTGCCTACGATTTGATGGTGAAAGGGGTAGGTACCAAGTCAAGCGATGCCGTACAAGCGGTAGAGCAATCGTATGCCAATAATGTGACAGATGAATTTATCAAGCCGATCGTATTGGTTAATGAAAAGCAAGAAGCCATTGCCACCATACAAGAAGGTGATGTGGTGCTCTGTTTCAATTTCCGTACCGATCGAGGAAGACAAATTACACAAGCTCTGACACAACAAGATTTCCCTGAACAGGGAATGAAAAAATTGAATTTGTATTATGTTACTCTTACCAATTATGACGACAGCTTTCAGAACGTGAAGTTGATCTTCGATAAGGATAATTTAAATAACACACTGGGCGAAGTGCTGGCCAATGCCGGCAAGAAGCAAATACGAATCGCAGAAACAGAAAAGTATCCGCACGTTACCTTCTTTTTCTCCGGTGGAAGAGAAGAGGTTTTCCCAGGAGAGTCGCGCTTGCTTTGCCCTTCACCAAAAGTGGCAACCTATGATTTGAAGCCAGAGATGAGCGCCAACGACATCAAGGATGCCATCATTCCGGAATTAAAAAAACGTGAAGTAGACTTTGTCTGCCTGAACTTTGCCAATCCAGACATGGTGGGGCATACGGGTGTTTTTGAAGCGGTCGTAAAAGCTTGTGAAACAGTGGATGCGTGTGCTGCAGCCGTTACACAGGCGGCACTTGAAAACGATTACACGACCATCATCATCGCAGATCACGGCAATGCCGACTACATGGTGAATGACGATGGTACTCCGAATACGGCTCACAGCACCAACCTAGTGCCTTGCATTCTGGTTGATAAAACGTTTACCGGAACGATCAGCAACGGAAAACTTGGTGATTTGGCGCCTACCATTTTAACGCTGATGGGGCTGCAGATTCCTGCGGAAATGAATGGCAATGTTTTGATCAAAGCGTAACATGAGAGGCACCTTCTTTTTTTCAATCGTCTGCATTTTCTTGTTCACGAGCTGCGCTAAAGACAAACAAGTAGTATCGAATCAGTTGCTACCCTTCGATAGTGTTTGGAATGCCCAAGTGAAATCATTGACAGAAGCAAAGGCGGAGCTAACGAAAGAGGTTCGCATGAACGGTGTTACACAAAGCACAACTTCTTTGATTGGTGACAGCTTAGCCTGGGCGAATGAACTAGAAATATTTCAGCCAATTGCCAGCATTAATAAACCTGGAAACAGGTCTTACTATCAGGAAACAATTTTAGATGACGAATCCAGCAACCTGACCATTCGAAGACTCTTTACCGATGAGGCACTTATGGTGAAAGAGGTCCGAATTTATTATTTGGAATCTCCAAACAACATTCGCAAGATTGAGGCGCTTACCAGTGAACACAACAGTCTTTACACTAGCGCCCGTAACCTGTCATTAAATTTTAGTGAAGTAAACAATAAAACACTGCTCACTTCCTACTCTGTAGAAGGGGGTCAACACATGGTTTTAGGAGACAGCGTTCAATTCGATATACACAGCACGATTCGCATTAAGTAGATATTATGGCAAAACATTCGAGGGAGGCCTTACGCGAGGAGGATAAACGACCGATTAATAAAAACACGCTCAAGAAATTAGTTGGCATTTTCAGATTTCTGGCTCCTTATCGATGGACGTTTGCCATTGGCCTTGTTTGCCTCATGTTGTCCAGTGTTATGCTCATGGCTTTTCCTTTTTTCGCTGGCAAGTTGTTGGATGTAGCGAGTGGCAAAGAGGTTCCTTACTTTTCCTCTGTTAATGCCATTGCTTTATTGTTGATGGGTATTTTAGTGGTGCAAAGTATTTTCTCATTTACCCGTGTGTACACCTTTGCCATTGTAAGCGAACGCTCACTGGCTGATGTGCGCAATGCTGTCTATAAAAAAATTCTCTGGCTGCCCCTTACCTTTTTCGATAACCGAAGAGTGGGGGAACTCACCAGTCGCATCTCATCGGATGTTGCTATTTTACAAGATACTTTTACGGTAACCTTAGCCGAATTAATTCGCCAGGTCTTAACCCTTACCATTGGTATTGGTGTAATCTTTTACTTCGCACCTAAGCTAACGGTGTTCATGCTCTTGACCTTTCCCGCCATCATTGTGTTGGCACTATTTTTTGGAAAGGCCATTCGAAAATTTTCGAGGCAAGTACAAGATAAACTGGCAGAGACCAACGTAATCGTAGAGGAATCGTTGCAAGCCATTACGGTTGTAAAAGCCTTTACCAACGAGTGGTTTGAAATAGCCCGTTATAGAAAGGCCTTGAATGAGGTAGTGGATATCGCACTGCGATCTGCTCGTTTCCGTGGCATGTTCATTTCCTTTGTCATCTTCGCCTTATTTGGTGGCATTGTGGCGGTAGTATGGTACGGAGCTACGCTTGTGCAAGCCGGAGAAATTACCATCGGAGATCTTTTGTCTTTTGTATTGTATACAACCTTTATTGGTGGATCGATTGCCGGCTTGGGTGATATCTACGCGCAGATACAACGCTCCATTGGTGCCTCTGAAAGAATTTTGCAAATCATTGAGCAACAGGATGAGAACAGCGAGCCTATTCCCGCACTCAAATTAAGAGGAGAGATCACCTTTTCAAATGTTAATTTCTCTTACCCGAGCAGGCCTGATTATAAGGTGCTCAAGAATTTAAATTTATCCATACTAGCAGGTGAGAAGGTTGCGCTGGTTGGACAAAGTGGTTCGGGTAAGTCCACCATCATTAATTTGCTCATGCGTTTTTATCCACTGAATGAAGGAGCAATTCAGGCAGATGGTAAAAATGTTTCAAGCTATAATTTGAGCGCATATAGAAATAACGTAGGCATTGTACCACAAGAGGTCATTCTTTTCGGTGGAAGCATTCGTGAAAACATCGCCTATGGAAAGCCCAACGCCACAGACGAGGAAATTACCTTGGCAGCGCGCAAAGCAAATGCGTACGAATTCATCGAGCGCTTCCCAGAAGGCATGAACACCTTGGTGGGTGAACGTGGCGTAAAACTATCAGGTGGACAACGACAACGCATTGCTATTGCAAGGGCTATTCTAAAAGACCCTGCCATTTTGGTGTTGGACGAGGCGACCAGCTCTCTGGATGCAGAAAGCGAAGTGCAGGTACAAGAAGCGTTGGAAAAATTAATGGAGGGCAGAACAACCATTATTATCGCGCACAGGTTAAGTACCATTCGCAAGGTAGATCGCATCTATGTGATTAAAGATGGACAGCTAGCAGAAACCGGCTCGCATGCGGAACTGACACAACAACAAAACGGTATTTATAGTAATTTGCTTAAGCTGCAACTACAATGAGTGCTCCTGACAACTTATTAAAGGATTTTCAATTGAGATCCACCCCGGGCCGACAGGAGGTTCTCCAGATTTTCCTGAAAAACAGCTATGCTCTATCGCATGGGGATATTGAACGCGAAATGCCCCTGGATTTTGACCGTGTAACACTCTACCGAACCCTGAAGACTTTCTTGGATAACGCACTTTGTAACAATAATTGCTCCACAGCCGGACACCACCATAATCACGTCCATTTTAAATGTACCATTTGCGGTCAAACTAGCTGTTTAGAGGTGGAGATCCCGGGCATTAAACTTCCTAAGGGATACAAACCAGTTGAATCCAATCTCCTTATTCAAGGTACTTGCCAACATTGCGCTTAGTCTACGGTTACTTTTCCGGTGGCATTGTATAAATCACCCGTGTAAGTTTTTGGGTTAAAAATATATTCGTATTTTGGCATCTTAGGGAAACTCACTCGATTGAATTAACCTGAAAATTGGCTTAATCATATAATAATTTTGCAGTCTATAGCGAGTCTTTTATTCTTCTCCCTCTTTGGGGACAGCGATGGCACGGAGACCATTTTATTTGGTGTTTTTGGGGCTGTTATCCTCATATTCCTAGCCTTAGACTTAGGCTTGTTTCATAAAACAGCTCGGAAAATAACCACTAAAGCAGCCCTTCAGCAGTCCATTTTCTGGGTGATTATTGCTACCATTTTTGGTGTTTTTATTTACCTGTACGATGAGTCGGGTTCTACAGGCATGATGGAGTACTTCTCTGCCTATCTTACTGAATATGCACTTTCTGTTGATAACATCTTCGTTATCCTGTTAATCCTTAAGTATTTTCAAGTAAAGGAGGAATACTATCACAAGGTTCTCTTCTGGGGAATTTTAGGTGCTGTAATCTTTAGAGCCGTGTTCATTTTTGTAGGGGCCATGCTCATACACCAGTTCCATTGGATCCTGTACATTTTCGGAGTCTTTTTAATCTATTCGGGTATTCGAATCTATTTTGAAGATGAGGATGAAAAAATTGAACCCGAGAAGAATCCTATCATGAAGCTTTGCAAAAAGTACTTACCCATGGCCCAGAAGGAATATGGTCCTGAGTTCATGGTGAAGGAAGGAGGCAAGTGGGTGTTCACCTCTTTATTCCTGGTGATTATTTTGATTGAAACGACCGACTTGATTTTTGCTGTTGACTCTATCCCGGCAGCCTTCGCTATCTCTCAAAATGAATTCATTATTTACACCTCAAACATTTTTGCAGTAATGGGGCTTCGTGCCATGTTCTTCTTATTGTCGGGTGTAATTGATAAGTTCTACTTATTGCAAAAGGGTCTTTCCATTATCCTGTTCTTTATCGGTGCCAAGATGCTGCTGGATATTTGGGATGTGCACCTACCACCACTCTTGTCCTTTACAGTGATTATAGCCACACTCACCATGGCTATTGTATTCTCTGTATTGATTCCGAATGCAAAAGAAAAACTAGAGGAAGAATAACAGACGTCATCTGTATCAGGTGATAAAACCTGTGTTACTTATGGTTCATCGTTAAAGATATTCTTGGGCAGAATTTTTAGGAGTATGGGAAGCGTCAGGAATTTCTGAGGCAAAGAGATAATCACAAAGGTAGGAACGGTTTTTAAAACGCCTATCAACAACTCCCGCATCCGTTCCTTCTCGACTTGTGTAAGTTCATTCGATCTGGATTTTTTCAGCATCTCCCCTAACTCTTCACTGTCCTGTACTTCGCGCTGAAGTCTGCTCTTATTTTTTTCGGCAACTTTTGAAACACGCTTGATGAAGTGTTCGCTGACCAACTGATAATCCTGTTTGTTTTGCAGGTATTCCAGCTGTTCCCAATGCTCCAAAACAAAACCCTCAATAGCGATCATGCTATTTTCCAGATCTTCCTCATTGAAGCCCAGGTATTCACTGAAGCGCTTTAAAAAATCCTCCTCTTGCTTCTCCACCCTTCGGTCTGCCCACATGGTTAGAATCGCAATCTCTAAAAAGAATTTTTTAAGAATCCAGGAATTTTCAGAAGGCAAATTGATCTCAGTGATGTCAATACCCTTTTCAAAAATGGCAAAAGCCTCTTTTCTTTTCTCGCTGGATAAATCGGTGCTTTGAATGAATAATTCGAGTAATTTTTTTTCTTCTTCTACTACTGAGCGGTTGGCATGAGAGGCCGCAGCAATAACTTTTACAACGGAGAAGCGAAGTTCTTCGCGCTCATAGCGAAAGAAATCGGCAACAATTTTATCTGCGTTGGTATGAATCCATTGACCAAAAATGAAGACATCCAAAAACAACAAACTATTGTGAAAAAATTGGGTCCAGAAACTTCCTTCATACGCTGCTGTTCGATCAATTCTTTTCTCCAGAATTTTTTCGGCTAACTCCAGTGGTGATTTTTTTCTTCCGAAGAGAGTTTTGGAGGGGGTAGCAAGCTCAGGGAATATATTGTTATAAAAATTACCAATGTTCTCCAGCGTTTTCATAATCACATTCGAAAACTCATCTGGATTATTGATGGCCTTATCGTGGTAGAGCAGCGAACTGCTAATAAGGCTTTCTGCCAACAGAATTTTCATCCGATCTTTTTGTGAAAGATCTTCCTCTGGCTCACCTTCAAATCGAAGGCCATGCCCATACATAATGCCAGTGGGCTGAAGAATGCGGTAAAGAGAGTGCTCAGGGTGGGATGATTTACCCTTGGCTTTGGAAGATACCTCCTGAAGTAAGTCTTTGCGAAAGTTCAGATAGTCTTCCAGCCATCCTTTACCGAGTGTTTTCATGATTTACTGATGGGATAAGAAAACTAAGATAAAGAATTCTGATCAAAACTAATGAAGAGATTGGCGCCAGCCCTTGCTTTCCAGTTGCGAAGCTGCCTCTTCTACCTTGTTTTGCAAGCTCTGTTTAAAGCTCTCCAAGCGACTGGATAAGGCCGAATCGCTTGTTGCGATGATTTGTGCAGCGAGAATGCCGGCATTGCGGGCACCATCTAAGGCAACAGTAGCCACCGGAACCCCTGCTGGCATTTGTAAGATAGAAAGAACAGAGTCCCACCCATCAATGGAGTTAGACGACTTGACAGGCACGCCAATAACCGGCAGTGTAGTTATCGATGCAACCATACCCGGTAAATGAGCAGCTCCACCAGCGCCTGCAATAATTACTTTTAATCCTTTGGCCTTTGCATGTTGGGCATAATCAACCATTCGCAGCGGGGTACGGTGAGCCGAAACAATGGTGAGATCATAGGCTACTTTCAGTTCGTCTAACACTTCAGCGGCTTCCTTCATAATGCGCAAGTCAGACTGACTGCCCATAATAATACCTACAATGGCTTGGCTCATACAATTACTTTTAAGGTTTGTTTTACAAATTCCACTTTTTGTCTAAGGCTTTCTAAACTTGTATCCACAATGGTTACGTGGCCCATTTTACGAAAAGGCTTGGTTATCTTTTTTCCATATAGATGCACATGGACACCCTGGATCTTGGCTACTTCTTCAAAGCCTTTATAGACGGCATCTCCTTCATATCCATCCTCTCCCAGGAGGTTCACCATGGCACTAGGCAAAATTGTGGTACAAGCCCCAAGAGGTAAATTAAAGATGGAGCGTAAATGTTGTTCGTATTGTGAGGTACTATTTGCTTCGATCGATTGGTGACCACTGTTGTGAGGACGTGGCGCCACTTCATTTACCAACACGGCTCCCTCTTTTGTAACAAACATCTCTACTGCGAGAAGTCCTACCATGTTGAGTGATTTAATCACTTTGCGAGCAATGCGATCGGCCTCTTGTAAAAGAGGGCCAGACAACTGTGCAGGAGAAAAGAGATATTCTACCAAGTTTTTCTCCGGATGAAAAACCATTTCAACGGCAGGATAAGAAACCACTTCTCCTTGCTCATTGCGAGCAACGATCACAGCAATTTCTTTTTCGAAATCGATTAGTTTTTCCAGTAGCCCAGGAGCATCAAAGGCTTTTGAAAGATCTGCTTCACTTCTGAGGAGTTGTACACCTCTTCCATCATAGCCCTCCCTTCCCAGTTTGTTTACAGCGGGTAAGAAATCTTTTTGTTTTACTACGGCCTCCTTGTTTTCTGTTAGCAAAAATTCAGCTGTGGGGATTCTAAATTCTTCAAAAAATTTTTTTTGTGTTCGCTTGTCCTGAATCAACTCAATAATCTCTGGTTGCGGGAAAACTTTTTTTCCACGTTTTACCAATTCTTTGAGTGCCTGAGTATTTACGTTTTCTATCTCAATGGTAAGGATGTCACAGGATTCCCCAAATTTTAATACAGTATCATAATCGGTAAGCTTACCCTGATGAAAGTCTGCCATAAAAGAACACGGAGCGTGCTTATCCGGATCGAGAATGGATACGCTGATGTTTAAATCAAGAGCGGATTGAATGAGCATGCGGCCCAATTGACCGCCTCCTAACACACCTAGCTTTTGCTGTGAGAACTGTGAATGCATTGGTTCGTTTAGTTTGAATAACAAAAGTAAAACATTTCGGTAGCTCAGGACTACTGAATGCTTACTTCTATAATTTTATCACCTACTTCGATAGCATTTACCACCTCCATTCCAGAGGTGACTTCTGCAAAAATCGTGTAACGCCCATCCAAATGTGGTGTCGGAGAATGAGTAATGAACCACTGTGTTCCTTCGGTATCTTTCCCTGCTGAAGCCATGCCAATGGAACCTTCCTTGTATCGTCTATTCGTAAACTCTGATCGTATGGAATAAGGCTCGCTTCCATAGCCATCGCCCCGGTTACAGCCTGCCTGAATAACAAAATTAGGCACTACACGATGGAAAAACTTTTCATCAAAATAGTGCTGCTTTGCCAGCATAACGAAATTGACCACTGAGCCAGGCGCTTCATTCACCAAAAGTTTTAAGATGATATTGCCTTTGGTAGTTTTGATGAAGACTGTCTGATTTTCGAGAATCGTGTTGACGAGATTCCAATCGATGGGGTGATTGAATTCGTTTTTTACTTCTTCCGCTTTGCGCCCTTCCAGATATGCCAGAGCGGCTTCGAGAGGTTGAATGGATTCATTGTCTTTTGGCAATGACAGTTTAGCACGGGCTTCTTTCAGGAAGTTAACATCTTTTATTAGAGGCTTATAGTTTTTAGTACTGTCACCCAGTACTTGCGCGATAATGCCCGTAACCGCAGCATCACCTTTGGTAATGGCTTGTTGGTACCATTGGAGAAGTAGCGGTTTATCTTTCTCCTTAAAATCAGTCGCGTTGTTGCAAGAAGTAAGCGATTGTGCTGCCGAAGAGAGCACAATGGGATCATTGGAATCAATCAATTCTTTTCCAACAAAAGACACATTGTTGGCTGAGCGCCCCAACACATTTAACAAAGCTGCTTTGTGGTAAGAATTGGTGGCTTGCTCATACTTAAGTTTAATGGATTCGAAAGTAGCAGGTTTAGGATCGAGCGAAGCAACCACTTCATAAAGAGTAGACTGCACCCGCCAATCGGAAGCAGAATCAGCCATTAGTTTTAATTGTGGAGCTGCATCCTTAGTAGCGAAGTTATTTAAGGCTTCTGCCACCGCCACTCGCACCTGTAAACTTTTATCGCTTAAGGTTTTAAAGAATGTTTCTTTCACATCAGCAAAGTCGAAAGAACGAAGTGCCCGTACGGCACTTACCCGAACCCGCTCATCGGTATCCTTCGTTCTTTCTTGAAGAAGAAGTCTTACCGAATCACTTTTTACATTTCGTAAACCTTGTGTAGCCGCTATTCGCACCAGCACATTCGAGTGTGCGCTACTGACTTGTAGTAAATCTTGATCATCGTTAAAATCAACGAGCGTAGTTCTGGCAAAAAAGTTCGTAGTTGCTAATAAGGTCTCTTCATGGGTGGAGCTAAGATTTTGATAGGCAGCTTTCACCACTACGCTATCTGTTATTCTACGCAGCCCAAGGCGGTAAATACCCCAGGCTTTGCCCGCTTCTGTATTTGTGTTTTTTGGTTGATAGGCAATAAGCGTTGTGAGTTGTTGTGTTGGAAGCACTTTTCCCAGAGCTTCCAGTACTTCACGAAGGACTATTTCATCTTTTTCCTGGGACAATGATTTTGTAAGCGCATCGGAGGAAACTACACACGGGGTTTGCCCCAGAGCAAAGGCTGCGGAGCTGCGTACTTCACTGTCTGAATCATGAAGAAGAGAATGGCTCAAGGCTTCGGCTGCCAATGTATCTTGAACAGAAGCAAAGGCTAGTGCCGCTTCTTTTCTATAGATAGAATTTTTGTGTGAAAGGAAAAGGAGAAGACTATCGGTGGAACGTTTATCCTGCAGCGTGTAAATGGTGCGCAGCAAAGGATCAGAAAACTTGTTAATGCTATCAGGTTGGGTAGTACAGGCGACTAGCCAAATAAGTGAGGCGCAGAGTATAATTTTTTTCACAGCTTTAAGGGTTGGCATCCTTAAAGGTAAACGATATTCATGAAGAGTTCTATCGCAACAATTGATAAACAATAAAGGCAGAGACATAAGCCAGCACTGACATATACGTGAGCTGGATCATCGGCCATTTCCAACCTTTGGTTTCGCGATACACCACAGCAATGGTACTCATGCACTGCATGGCAAAAGTGTAAAAAACCAAGAGCGACAGGCCAACAGCAGGGGTAAAACGCGCCTCTCCAGTATCGGGATTTATTTCTGCTTGCATACGACTTTTGATAGTATTCTCATCGTCTTCACCAGCACTACCAATACTGTAGATGGTTGCCATGGTGCCCACAAAAACTTCGCGAGCTGCGAAGGAGGTGATCAGCGCAATACCAATCTTCCAATCGTACCCAAGGGGCTTTATAGCAGGCTCAATTGCCTTACCAATTACTCCGGCATAGGAATTTTCTAATTTATAAGCAGCAACTCTATCTTGAAATCCCTGTTCCGTAAGGCGCATGTTGGCAGTCTCCTGCATCACATACTCTTCCGCCTTTTCCACTTTATCGCCAGGTCCGTAACTAGCCAACACCCACAACACAACAGAGATTGCTAAAATTACTTTTCCCGCTTCTACTACAAATGATTTTGTCTTCTCTACAATGGTTAGCCCCACGTTGCTTCCTTTCGGTAATCGATAGGTAGGCAACTCCATCATCAGGTAGCTGCGCTCTTTTACATCAATTAATTTTTTCATTACCCAGGCAGAAACAAGGGCGGCCACAAAACCAAGTAAGTACAACGCCATCAGTGCCAGTCCCTGCAAGTTGAAGAAGCCAATCACTTTGGTGTCGGGAACAATGAGTGCAATGAGTATGGTAAAAATCGGAATGCGGGCAGAACAACTCATGAGCGGTGTTACCATAATGGTAATGGTGCGCTCTTTCCAATTGTCGATGGTGCGCGTGGCCATAATAGCCGGAATGGCACACGCCATACCCGACATGAGTGGTACGACACTCTTACCATTCAGACCAAACTTGCGCATGATCTTGTCCATCAAAAAAACAACCCGTGCCATGTACCCTGTTTCTTCTAGCACAGCAATGAAAGCAAACAGAATGGCGATCTGAGGCACGAACATAATAATGCCACCTAAACCTGGAATGATACCTTCTGCAAATAAGCGTGTGAGTGCGCCATCGGGTAATGTTGCTGAGAGCCACGAACTGAAGTCAGCAAAGAGACCATCAATAAAATCCATGGGATACGATGCCCACGCAAATACCGATTGGAAGACTAGAAAGAGGACAGAGAAGAAAATAAGATAGCCCCACACTTTATGTGTAAGCACCTTATCCAGTCTATGGGAAAAATTCTTCCAAGCATAGTCAGCCTGCTTAAGCGTAGCTTCATTCAATAAGTCTTGAATAAAACCATAGCGCTGAATGGTTTCTGCTCCCTGAAATTTGCCTGGGAAAAAATTATTCTTTTTTCGAATGGTATCAACAAGTTGTTGATGGTCTTTACTTAAGAAAGTGAGGGATTGTGGTTGTTCTAAAAACTGATACGCTTCGTAATCATTGTCAAGATGAAGTTGCTTACGCAATTCCTGAATTGGGGCTTCTGCTTCTTTCCAAATAGGAAAAACCGAACCGATTGTTCTGGCCTTTGCGTTAGCGATTTCTTTCTTTAAGGCTTCTATTCCCTCACCTTTTCGGGCATTGATAGGAACAACCGCCACGCCTAATTTTTGTGCGAGTTTTAAGAAATCATAACTAACCCCTGCCTTAGCTGCCAGGTCCATCATGTTCAAGGCAAGCACGGTTGGCATTCCAAGATCAAGTACTTGCGTTAAGAGAAGCAGGCCTCGTTTAATATTGGTTGCGTCCACCACCACCACTAATTTTTGTGGTGCGTTGGGAGAATTATGGTCTAATAATACTTCAGCAACAATGCGCTCATCCAGACTTCGTGGATAGATGCTATAGATACCAGGTAAGTCTATTACTTCAGTTGTTCCCTGTTCGGGTATGTTGGTGTAGCCCAACTTTTTTTCCACAGTAACACCAGGAAAATTTCCCACCTTTTGGTTGAGTCCAGTGAGGTGATTAAACAGGGAGGATTTACCTGAATTGGGATTCCCCAAAAGAGCAATGATAGGACGCTGCGGCTGACTCATTAATTCATGATTGAGATAGTGGCCGCTTCATCAATGCGAAGGGAAAGTTCGTAGCCCAAAACGCTGATGCAAATAGGATCGCCAAAAGGGGCTGTAAAGTTGAAACGAACGGCAGCACCCGGTAAACAACCCATTTCCATCAATTTGGCAGAGATCTCGGAATCAGTAAAACCGGCAATAATGGCTATTTCGCCCGGTTTCATGGTAGCTACGCTTTTTACCTTCTCAGCCATTGTTTAATTTAGATTAAATTTAAACAAGGCAAATATAGGCTTGGTTCTCAGTTCTCACAATGATTTTCAACATGGGCAAAAGAAAGAAAAAGACAGGTGCAGAAAAGCCTGAGAAAGTGGTGAAGACTGATAAAGAATTGTCACAGCAAAAAATCATAACAGATCCTGTTGATGAAGAATCTACCGATTATGGAGGTATGCCCATGCGGGATTTAAAAAAGAATTTGGGTTGCGGTTAAATACCCTCGGCAACAAATACACGCTTAACACGCTCGCTGGTATTCGTCAAAATCTCGTAGGGAATAGTGTGAATACTTTCAGCCACTTTTTCAATCGGAAGGCCTTCTCCAAAAATTATTGCCTCGTCCCCTTCTTTTACGTTGAGTCCGGTAACATCCACCATGGTCATGTCCATGCACACATTACCGATCACAGGCACCATCTTACCTTGAACAAGCACTTTTCCAACCCCCTTGCTAAAGGCTCGGCTATACCCATCCGCATACCCAATAGCAATCGTAGCAATTTGTTGATCGCCCGTTATTTTTCCATGTCTGCCATAGCCTACAGTTTGTCCCTTGTGCAAGGTGTGCACTTGCGATACTTTGGTTTTTAAACTGGCCACGGGTTTTAGATTTTTATTTTTCTCGGTGGTTGGATCAATACCATACAAGCCTATGCCTAAGCGCACCATATCGAATTGAAATTGTGGCAAGCGCAAAATCCCAGGAGAGTTGAGTAAATGATAAATGGGTTTATAACCTAGCGATTGGGATAGCTGATCGGCACAGCGGAGAAACAATTTTGCCTGTTCAGTGGAGTAAGCATCATGCTGCGCCTCATCCGCTCCTGCCAGATGGCTAAAAAGGGTGGACACTTTTAAGTTGGGATGTTGGTTGAGGAGATGTGATAGTTCAGGAACGTCTGCTTCTGTAAAACCAAGACGATGCATCCCGGTATCAAATTTTATGTGGAGCGTGCACGGCCGACCATTTAAGTATTGAATGAGCGAGCGAAGAAGACTAAAACTATAGATCTCTGGCTCCAGTTGATACTGAATGAGTACATCGAAAGTATTTGGTGATGGATTCATCACCATTATCGGCAGGCGAATGTTGTTTTTTCGTAGCTCCACCCCCTCATCTGCATAGGCCACACCGAGGTAATCTATTTTATGGTATTGCAAGAGATTGGCCACCTCTTTGCTGCCACTGCCATAGGCAAAGGCTTTTACCATGGCCATGATTTTAGTATTCGCTTTTAAGTTGGCACGGAAATAATTTAAGTTATGTACCATCGCACTTAAATCAATCTCCATAATGGTGCCATGCACTTTGCGTTGCAGTCGCTGCACAATGCGTTCAAATGCAAAAGTGCGCGCGCCCTTTACCAGGATAATTTCGTTAAGAAAATCTTGTTCATTAAAGGCGTTCAGAAATTCTTCTGTACTAGCATAAAAAGTAGACGATGACGGAAAAAATTTTTTCTGTTTACTGAGCTGCTCTCCAATACCAATAAAGTGTTCAATGCCATTGCTCTTGACTAAATCAGCTACCTGTTTGGTCCAGACGGCAGGTTCCATACCCGATTGAAGTACATCTGAGAGGATGAGTGCCTTCTTTTGTTTTTGATGTTGGTTGTTCAGAAAATCAAGACTTACCTGCAGGCCTGCCAAATCGTTGTTGTATGAATCATCAATAACCTGGCATTGGTTAATACCTTCTTTTAACTCCATGCGCATGGCCACAGCACGAAGGGATTGAATACCTTCTTGAATTTCCTTCTCAGAAAAATTTAGGTATAGCATTACAGCAACACAATGGAAACAATTTTCTACAGAGGCTGCATCTGAAAAAGGTAAAGTTAGCTCGAGCTTGCGCTGTTGATAGGTGAGCTGATAAGTTCCATTTTTAGTAATGTGAATATCTGCCAAAGGCGAGTATCCCCAGCTAAGCGTTTTTATTTTTTTTGCCTGAAGGACATCACCCACTGCAGTATGGTCTTTACAGTAAATGACACAGTCGGATTTAATAAAGAGTTTGCTTTTCTCTTCAATTTTTTGCTGCTGATTTACAAAACCCTCATCGTGGGCCGAACCGATGTTGGTAAAAACTCCGATAGTAGGGTTTAGGACTGCTTGAAGTTTCTCCATCTCACCCGGTTGTGAAATGCCGGCTTCGAACAGACCTAGTGTATGATAGGACTTCATATTCCAAACCGAAAGCGGAACACCAATTTGTGAATTGTAACTGCCTGGGTTTTTTACAATAGAGTAGGTATCAGAAAGCAATTGATAAAGCCATTCCTTCACAATTGTTTTTCCGTTGCTTCCGGTTATTCCGATTACAGGTATGGTGAATGTTTTGCGGTGATAGCCCACAATATCTTGTAACGCCTGCGTTGCGGAGGGCACACGAAGTACATTGGCATCAGCAGGCAGGTCAACACTTTTTTCGACAATGAAATTGCGGAGACCTTGTTCGTATAATGCTTCAACAAAACGGTGACCATCGTTGCGCGCTCCTGCAATAGCAAAAAACACAGCGCCTTCCGATACGATTGTTTTACGGCTGTCGATGATGAGGTGTTCAAGCACCACCTCTTTGGAGAGCTGAATAAGTTGGCCTTTCGTAATGTCAGTGAGCTGCGAGAAATAAGTCATAGTAGACCGTAAAAGTGCTTTATTATTAGCCTTGAGAAAAGACTCGCCAAAACAAATGTTTACAGTGAAAGAAAGGATTGTTGGAAATATTAAAAAAGTCGGGCGCCATTGGGCACCTTTTTGTCCACACTTGCCAACACTACAAAACCTTGCTCGTCTGGAAAGCCGGTTACCAGCACCTCAGACATGAAATTGCCAATCTGTTTAGGTGCAAAATTGGCGACACACATAACTTGTTTGCCAACCAAAGCTTCGGGGCTGTAGTGCTGAGTAATTTGGGCACTCGATTTTTTTACTCCTAATTCTCCCAAATCCACCCATACTTTTATAGCTGGTTTTCGGGCACCTTCAAAAGGCTCTGCCCGGACAATGGTGCCAATACGAAGCTCTATTTTTTCAAAATCTGCCCATTCAACCGTCATTTATTTAGCATTTTTAGTATAAAACTTACATGAAATACCAAGATTAGCTCAAATTGTGGAATTTCGTCATCTGATCATTGGAGAAGTCGGAACAAAAACCTGTTTTCAAACGTTAAAGCCGTATCTTAACCAAGCTATGAAGAAACTTTTCGCATTATTCTGTTTTGCGTTTTTGCTTTCAGCAGCAATGCCTCAGCTTGTCTATGCTCAAGAAAGCAACCCTCGCCAATATGGAACGCTGGAGGGACAAACAGATAATAGCGATTTTGATCCCACTTCTGAGGGAGAGATGAACAGTGTAAAACCAGTACTTTCCAAGCAAGATTCTTTATTTACGAAAACTGCTCAAAAAAAAACCAGTGCAGATCTTCAAAAGTCTGCCCCCAAAAAGGCCAGCGAGGATGAGGCTCCTTTCAATTTCCTCTATTACATCATTCAGCGCTTTAAGACTTCAGACATAATTGAAGACTAATGCTATATTTGCAACTTTGTTGCAAATACATTGAAAGCACTCCATTCCATTTTTTTACTGCTTATAAGCTCTTTAGCATTCTCTCAATCAGCGCCATGCCAATTGAGTCTAAAAGGAAAAGTCCTTGATGACCAGGGAATCACCTTGCCAGGAGCCTCCGTTATAATTGTTGAGCTGGGGAGGGGGACTTCAACCAATCAATCCGGTGAGTTTCTACTAGAGTCTTTATGTGAAAACACCTACACGCTTTCGGTAAGTTTCTTGGGATACAAAACACTGGTTCAAAAAGTCAAACTCAAGAAATCAGAGAACATTTTCTTCCAGCTTTCGCCTGATGAAACCATGCTCAGCGAAATTGTGGTTCAAGATCACTATGACCACATCAGTGAATCACAAACGACTGCCATACTCTCTGGGAGTAATTTGGATGCAACTCGTGGAAAGACGTTGGGAGCAGCCTTGCGTAGCATTACGGGTGTCAATACCATACAATCCGGCCCAGCTATTTTCAAACCTGTGATTCACGGTGTACACAGTCAGCGCATTCTTATTTTAAATAATGGTGTTCGACATGAAGGACAACAATGGGGCGCAGAACACGCTCCTGAAATCGATCCTCTCTTAGCTTCCAATATTGTGGTGGTGAAAGATGCTTCTGCGATTAAGTATGGAACAGATGCCTTGGGAGGAGTTGTGATTGTAAATCCAGCAGACCTACCCATCACTCCCGGAATTGGTGGAACGATTCATTCTATCGTGCAAAGCAACGGAAGGTCTGGCATACTGGCCGCTGTTGTGGAGGGCGCCAGCGAAAAACTACCAGGATTTAATTGGCGTACGCACGGTTCTTACAAAAGGTCTGGTGATTTTAACACTCCTGATTACAGCCTCACCAATACCGGATTTAGTGAATCAAATTTTTCAGCAGCCTTCGGATATCATAAAAATGAAGCCTCTGGTTTTGAAATTTTCTATAGTCATTTTGGAACAGAATTGGGGATTTTAAAAGGCTCTTCGGTGAGCAGCGAAGAGGATTTGCAGAATGCGTATGAGAGCCCCGTTCCGCAATATACAAGCAATTTTAGTTATGACATTGCGGCTCCCAAACAAACCGTAAAGCACGATTTAATAAAGGCTACTTCACACTTTCATCGAGGAGCCAATACCTATTCCCTTCAATACGCCTTTCAATTAAATCAACGTAAAGAGTTTGATCTAAGAAGAGGTACTTTGTCAGAAACACCCTCCATAGATTTGACAATGATGACACACACCCTAGATGCGGAGTGGGAATATGAGCCTAGTGAAAACAACATCCGCTGCATTGGCATTAACGGACTCATGCAAAGCAACGACAACAATCCAGGTACACAGCGCATTCCTTTTATTCCTAATTTCTCCAACTATTCAGGAGGCCTGTATTTTATTCAAAAAGTAAACTGGAAACAGTGGAAACTGGAAGGTGGGGTACGTACTGATTATCGATACTATACGGTTGCCGGTCGCGATTACTTAAACCAAGTGTATAAAGATCAGTTCGATTTTTCCAATGTAAGTGCTACGCTGGGCGCAACACATAAGGTAAAGAAGAATGGTTTTTTTACAACGGGCCTTAGTACTGCGTGGCGACCTCCTCACGTGGCAGAGTTATACAGTCAGGGGACACACCAAAGTGCTGCAGCCATTGAATTTGGGTTGTTGCTGGATGAGAGCACGAATGAAGTACGTGAGTTTTCTACCGTTGATTTCAAAAATGAAAAGGCATTGAAGTGGGTGAACACGTATGGTCTTACCACAAGGAATACCCAGGTGGAGCTCAGTGCCTATGTAAATTATATTTTTAATTACCTCCATTTAAGACCAGAAGGCATAACCCAAGATGTGCGCGGTACCTATCCCTACTTTCGCTATCGACAAACCGATGCTTCTTTTGTTGGTGTAGACATGTTGCTCAACCAAACGCTCAGCAGGTACTTAAGTGCACGCGCGAAAGTCTCGTTGCTGGCTGCAACGGATGTCAGTAATGATTATTATTTCATTTACATGCCTTCCAATCGCATGGACGTAATGATGCGCTATGAGCATCCCTTACAAGGTGTGTTGGCCAATGGATTTATCGAAATGGGTGTGAATTATGTAGCAAAGCAAAACAGAGCTCCCAGAGTAGTTAGTATAGAGGAAATTGAAGATGCGAAAGCTCAGGGCATAAATCTGTTTGAAACCGATAACAGAATGTTTGATTTTGTGGAAGCACCGGATGCCTATATGTTGGCCTATGTGACACTAGGCAGCACCGTAAAATTGGGAGAGAAAAAATTGGATGTAAGAATCAGTTGCGACAATCTTCTCAATACAAGCTATCGGGAATATACCAACCGACTTCGCTATTTTTCAGATGAAGTGGGGCGTAACGTAAGTTTCAGTTTGAAGTACAGTTTTTAAGAGTTTGCGGAATTTCTTGAAATAAAAGTTTGGTCTTAGATGTTTAAATACTATAATTGCAACATTGTTGCATTTAAAATGAACCGTATGAAGAATCCCCTTTTTAAGCTGAGCAGGCTACACGCCTTTGCTTTGGTACTTATCGGAGTTGTTGTGGTATCGTGCGATGAAGACGAACCAGCCAAAGAAGACACTCCGGAGTTGATCACAAAAGTTACCTTAACTTTTACTCCTACGACTGGCGAACCTATTATGGTAACGGCCGAGGATCCGGATAATATTGGTTCACAAGACATTGTTACCGGTCCCATTGCCTTAAAGAGCAATACCACTTACACCTTAAGCATGTCCATTATTAATGGGCTCGCTGATCCTGGTGACGAGGCCTATGATATTGGAAAGGAAATAGAGGAGGAAGCCGATGAACACATGTTCTTTTTTTCCTGGACGGGAGGATTCACCAGTCCGGCAGGGGATGGAAATATCGACAATCGTAGTGATGCTGTTGGTTATGCAGATGAAGATGCGAATGGTTTGCCTCTTGGTTTAATTACCACATGGACTACGAGTAGCGAGGCATCCACTGAGAATATATTTAGAATAGTCTTAAAACATCAGCCGGATCTTAAATCAGCTACCTCTACCGCAGAAGATGGTGAAACAGATATTGATTTAGAATTTGATTTATCAATAGAGGAATAAGAATTTACTTGAACAGTGAAAAGAAAGGATTGCTTTACGCGATCCTTTTCTATTTTTAGGCAATGAAATTTTTTGCCTCGTTATTTCTTGTCTTCCTCTGCTCACTCGCGCAGGCACAACTTCGGTACACCAAACTAGTGCTACAACCAAAGCAAGTTTTTTCTTTTGGTACATCCGATATTTTGGTGGTGGACACCTTAATTATGATGGACTCCTCCAGTCTGGTATTGAACAAAACCAAGAAAGAGAATTATTTACATGCTAAGGTGATGCGAATTGGTAATAATTGTTTTATCGATGGGAATGGGAATAATGGTAAAGCAGGTAAGCCTGGGAGTGTGGGTACTTCATCTTTTGGTCCCTGCCGTAGTGGTACGAATGGAGAAGATGCTGTGAAAGGAGAAGATGGTTTGCATGGAACTGATTTACTGATTTATTCAAAAGACATAGCCATTACAGGGCAGCTTTCTGTGCTTTTGGCAGGAGGTAATGGAGGCAATGGTGGTATGGGCGGTGAAGGTGGCAGTGCGGGTTCAGGAACTATACACTGCAAAGGAGGCGATGGAGGCAATGGTGGTAAGGGAGGTGATGGAGGAGTGGGCGGAAATGGTGGAAAGCTTGCGGTGCATGTCCCCATTGGATTTCATAGTGTGATCGCACCTAAAATAAAAGTGAACTTTCGCGGAGGGCAATTTGGTAAAGGAGGCCGTGGGGGGTATTCTGGAGCCGGAGGCTTAGGACCCAAAGGAAAGTCTGGAAGAAATGGGCTACAGGGTAGCGATGGGAACGATGGCTCTCTTGGGAACTATGGAACGTTAAGTTTTGCGGACAACTAAATAAAAACGAAAACTCTTTATTTGACTATTTAGAGCGACTGTTGCCACTTCTGGGCTTGGGACTTTTCACCCTGCGTGCTTTTTTATCTTGCTTCTTGTCCATCTTCACACGCTTTTTCATACTCATCTTTTTCTTCTTTTTTCCTCCCTTCGTCTTTCTATTAGACTCGTGCACGATGCGCTGTTCCTGTGTCATAGTAGCCGATTCGCCTCTCGAAAGCTTTTGGCCACTTTGTCCATTGGAAACAAGGATGGTAAAAAACAGAAGTAAAAGTGTAAGCGTTGATTTCATGCTGCAAGGTACAAATTCGTTTAGCACTCAATTGGCATGACGCGCATAGAATCTTACTATGTATCCTTTAAGCAGATAAACACCTGCTTAAAGGACTCTTTTAATAGTTGAATGACGTACGTTGATTTGGTCTACCAGCCGATTCCGTAATCTTCTCCGTGGTTGCTGGATCCTCCCCAGAAACTGCCATGTTCCCAATCGAAGAAAATAGCATTGATGGGTCCGGAGGTTCGATCATCGAAGCGCATGCGATAGCCCATTTTTTGAAGTTCACTTCTCACATAAGGAGGTGTGCTGTCATGCAACAAAATGGAACCCGGCTTTGGTTTTCGATCTTCTCCGCCTAAGGATAAGTACAATTGATCGGTGTTGATGTTGGGTGCCTCGCTGGCTTCTTGCACATTCATACCAAACTCCACTACATTCAAAAAGAATTGCAATAAGTTTTGATCTTGTGTATCACCCCCCTGCACCCCAAAGGCCAGAAAGGGTTTACCGTCTTTCATCGACAAAGTAGGCGTGAGTGTGACACGTGGCCGCTTGCCCGGTTCCACCACGTTGAAGGGATTGAGTTTAGGATCGGTTACAAAACTTTGCATACGCTGACTCATGCCAATACCCGTCTTGCCTGCAATGGTGGCAGGTAACCATCCACCACTAGGAACAAGTGAAACAATCCAGCCATCTTTATCAGTTGCCATTACTGAAGTAGTTCCAAGAAATTGATTCTTCAACCACTCTTCGTCCAAAGGTGATGGAGCTGATTTTTCCACCGAAGCCTGTCCCCATTGTTTCAAATAATCCTGATAAGGATTTACTTTTCCTTCGAAGGGATAGGGATCACCAGGGGCCGCTTTTGCATCGTTGCGATCGGGGTTAATACTCTTGGCTCTTTCTTTTGCATACTCTTTTGATAGTAATCCTTTGATGGGTTCTTCAGGAGCTTTGTTTGGATCACCATAGTAAAAATCACGATCTGCAAAGGTGAGATTCATGGCTTGATAAATAGTGTGCATGTAACGGGCAGAGTTGAATCCCATGGATTTCAGATCAAAATTTTCCAACACGTTAAGGGCTTGTAAGAGCACGGGGCCTTGCGTCCACTGTGAAAGTTTGTAAACATCAATGCCTTTATAGTTTACATGCAGTGGCTCTTCTTCGAGAACTTTCCAGGTTGCTAGGTCTTGTTCAGTAATGAGTCCGCCTTGTTCCTTGCTACCACGCACAAATTCTTTTGCGATATCACCTTTATAGAAACGATCATAGGCAGCATAGATGGCTTCTTTTCTATTCTTACCTTTTTTCAACGCTTGTTGTTCTGCTTCTACTAACTTCTTTAGCGTTTCTAAAAGATCTGTTTGCTTGAAAATTTCTCCTGCCACTGGCGCTTCCCGTTTCTCACCAGCATGTGGTAAAAAGACTTGCTTGGAGTAAGGCCACTCTTTAATTCTTTCCTTATCACGCTCCATGGCGTTGGCTGTTTGTGCTTCGATGGGATAGCCAGCCGCTAATTGCATGGCGGGTTCGAGCACTTGCTTCAAGCTCATGGTGCCGTACTCGGCCAACATGTGCATTAAGCCTCCGGGTGTGCCAGGTGTTACCGCAGCCAAGGGCCCGTATTGTGGAGGGTAATTCATGCCCTTCTCTTTATAGAATTCTGGAGTAGCTCCTGTGGGCGCCACGCCCAAGGCATTTATACCAATTATTTTTTTTGTTTTCGGATTGTAGATGATGGCTTGTGTTTCGCCACCCCAACTGAGTACATCCCACATGGTGCAAGTCGCTGCCAACATAGCGCAAGATGCATCCACTGCATTGCCCCCTTGTTGAAAAACCATCGCGCCTGCTGTGGCAGCCAGCGGTTTTCCGGTGATGGCCATCCAGTTCTTTCCGTGCAGAACAGGTTTTTGTGTTTGTTGAGCCTTTGTAAAAAGAGGCAATAGGATAAGTAAGCTGAGTATGTACTTTCTCATGACTAAGAATTTAGGTAGGTGAAGGTATGCAATTAGCTACCTCTTAAACCCAGACTTACACAAAAGGTTAAAAAGAAAAACCTCCGGGGTTTCCGGAGGTTTTTGACTAGTGGATGAGCTATACTACTCACTTCCTTAATTGCTTCAAAAGCCATCTCTAAAAAAGTCAGGATAATTTCTAAATCTATGCTCACCTGTGAAACTGCTGCCTGAGTTTAGATGCGAATATTTGAAATTGAGAGAGCCAAGCCATGTTCCATTCGTTTTTGAGGCAGCATATTCTTCAAGAGATGAAACACTTTCAAGTTGTAAAATTTCCACCTGCGACTCAGGTTGCCAAGAATTGTAACTATACGCATCAAATTTTGCAATTATTTCTGCAGGTAACTTGGGGAGTGTAATGGCTTGATTAGAATTTACAGAAACAAAAGAATCCCAATTATAAACTTCGCTGTCAGATTTAGTAAATTTAAAACCGAACAGAGCAATTCCATTGTTCCCTTTCAGAGAGCAAGTAATAGTTTGGTTGGAAACATTCATTGTAGCCTCAACATTCAAGAAATCAAAATCACTTCGAGTCGATTTATTGAAATTTTCATAATAGGAGTTATTTTCATTAAGCCAAGAAAGAGATGCATAGCCAGGAAATGTTGTTCCAGGATAATAGACAGTTAATGAATTGTTATCCGATGTAGATGAATTGGAAATTTTATACAACTCTTCATAATTGTCCGTGCGAGGGCGACCGTATACAGCAACGCCTACAAAACCATTGGCAGAAAAATTAATCACTTCAGTTTGAAAAGGGGAATAGGTTCCATCAACATCTATCGTGTACTCTCGAGAAACAGTATACGTAGTGGATGGGAACAAATAACCTAAGGGTTTTTTATCGACATCATACTTCACAACGAACAATCTTGTTGGATTTCTCGAGTACAGAGAGTACTCACCGTTGAAAGTGGGATTCCCTTGATAGTTTGGATTTGTCACATAGCTAATGCCACCATTGCTGGCGAGGGTGTATTCGTTAGCCTTACTATCATCAAAATTTTGAACAGTGAAATTAAAAAAACCGGCATTCCCGTATCCTGGCAATTGCTTCTTTAAAGGAAATTTGGAACCGCGTTTTATCCCATGAAAGCTTTTACCAGTAAGATGTTTTTGTTGTGACCCTGTGGTGTACTGCATTGTTTCAATAAATGACAATGTGAAAGTACTTTCAGTGTAACTGGCAGAGTTGAGTTCGAATGTTTGGTCATTTTCTAACTGCCTATACTCAAGTATATTCCCTTCGTTATCGGAAGCCAAAAGATAAATATGTTGATCATTAGAAGAACTAATGAAGTCCGCTGAAACCTGTACAGTCACCAATACGGGGTTGAATGGCTCTTCTTCCTGATCGCAGGAGGAGGCAAAAAAGAGACTTAAGAATAACAGCAACAAGGTTGCCTTCGTTTTGGGTGTGCTGGTGTGTATCATATAAGATGGGTAAACTAAAGGTACTAAAGAACACAATCAGGTTCCCCCTCCTATCCATACATTTACTCCTTCAACACCAAATCAATACACATAACGGCAGCTAAAATTAGCTGACGCAATGAATGATTTGCGGGAACGGCATCATCAATCTGGAGAACATAATTATCGGCTGAGGTAAAGAATTCCTTACCAAAGCCACTCCATTTCTTGGTAACAGTAGCAAACTCCTTGCCATCATTGCTGATGAATTTGAAATCCCAGCTTGTCCATTTCCCTTTCAACCAGCAAAGAGAACGCTCATTGGCATCCAGCACTTCAAACTTTCCGCCTATCGAGAAAAATTTTTGCTTGAATTTTCCGAGGAGCACATTTTTTTCATCAAGCACTTCTACCGTTGATACAAACCAGGCTACACCACGCTTCACGGTAAGAATTCGATCGCCATTGGGGGTGTTGATGTCTATTTCAAATGGGGTCATTCGTTTGTAATCGGTGAACCGTAGCATTTTTGTGAAGAAGCCTAAGCGTTCTTCGCGCGCCTGCATAATCAGTTGTTGTGTTTCCGGATCGAAGATGTCGAAACTATTAGAGGCTTTAAAAACCTTTACATGCTCTTTTACAAAAAACAAATTCTTGTTAAGGATGGGGTGCATTAGGATTGAAGTTTAAGTGAATCTTGATTTAATAGCCTTACCATTGCTTGGTACAAATGGGGAAGAGCACTTTTTAAAGCTGCAGGCCTTTCAAAAAAATTCTCAACCGTAACTGCAAAAAATTCTTCTGCGTTGGTGCGGGCATATTTTCTAAGAAAATGATCTTCTGTTTCTCTCATGGTTGCGAGTTCAATTTCCGCAATCTGCTGATAATGCTCCAATGCCTGTGGATCAAAAATTTCGTAGTCGTAAAATTTATTTTCCAACCAGAGAGCATGCGCTAGTTCATGCAATAACAAATTTATGCCATCAGTACTGTTTTCGAACCCCTTTCGGAAACTGGGATAGGAAAGAATGATGTACCCAGCGGCAGGGTTTGTTTCTCCTTTGTGATATTGCTTAGTAATACGCGAATAGTAATCATCAGGATAAATAATGATTCGATGAAAAGCATCAAAGCAATCCTCTGTTAAAAATAGCGACATCTGTGTGGCCACCGAAGCAATCAGGTAACGAACAGCATTTTGATTGATCAGTTCTGTTCCGGAAAAACCACGGAATTCAATAGCGGTTGTATTCAGAAAATAGTATGCACGCCACTCAAAGCTTTTACGCTCTTCCGGTGTAAGGTGTTTGTAATAGACATTGATCGGTTTGTGTTGTTGACTTAGTGGGCGCAGGTATCTCGGAAAATAATAGAACAGTATCTTCTTAAACCAGCGTTGCTCTCGCATAGCCCCCGTAATTACTGCCCACATGAGGACAAATAATAATATCACTACAGCCAAACCTTATCCGATTTTGCGCAAGAGGTTGTTGATCGAGCAAGCTTCTACAAGCTTAGCCCTTAGTTCGGATACTGTTATGCGCTCTTGCTTCATGGTATCGCGCTCACGAATGGTTACTGTATTATCTTCTAAGGTCTGATGATCAATGGTAATGCAATACGGAGTACCGATGGCATCCTGTCTGCGGTAACGTTTTCCAATAGCATCTTTCTCCTCGTAGAAGCAGCGCAAATCAAATTTCAATTCGTGCATGATTTCTTTTGCCTTTTCAGGTAAGCCATCTTTCTTCATCAGTGGAAGAATAGCTACTTTATTGGGTGCCAGGGCTGCTGGTATGCGCAACACTACGCGCTCACTTCCATCTTCCAGTTTTTCTTCTGTATACGAAGAAGCGAGTACAGAGAGGAACATACGATCCAAACCAACGGATGTTTCTACCACGTAAGGAATGTAATTCTGATTATCTTCTGAGTCGAAATACTGTAGTTTTTTACCAGAGAATTTTTCGTGACTTTTTAAATCGAAATCAGTGCGTGAGTGGATTCCCTCCAATTCTTTAAAGCCCATCGGGAAGTTGAATTGAATATCGCAGGCAGCATTGGCATAATGTGCCAGGTTGAGGTGATCGTGGTAGCGATAGTTCTCATTGCCTAGGCCCAGCGCTTTGTGCCATTGCATGCGTTTTTCTTTCCAGTACTCGTACCATTGTATTTCTTCGCCTGGCTTCACAAAAAATTGCATCTCCATCTGCTCAAATTCGCGCATGCGGAAAATGAACTGACGTGCTACAATTTCATTTCGAAAAGCTTTACCGATTTGAGCAATACCGAAAGGTATTTTCATCCGACCGGTTTTTTGCACGTTCAAAAAGTTTACAAAAATGCCCTGAGCTGTTTCGGGTCTGAGGTAGATTTTGTTAGCATCTTCTGCAACGGAACCCATTTCGGTAGAAAACATTAAGTTGAACTGGCGCACTTCTGTCCAATTCTTGGTGCCGGAAACAGGGCAGGCAATTTCTAAATCAACGATGAGTTGTTTGAAAGCCGCCATGTCTCCACTGCTCATGGATTCTTTGAGGCGAGCATTCGTCTCATCAATTTTCTTTTGGTATTCGAGCACACGAGGATTGGTGCTTAAGAACATTGTCTTGTCAAAGTTTTCGAAACGCTTGGCCGCCTTCTCTACCTCCTTTTCAATTTTCTCTTCCATTTTGGAGATAGCGTCCTCTACTAAAACATCGGCACGATAACGCTTTTTAGAATCCTTGTTATCAATCATCGGATCGTTAAAGGCATCCACATGGCCGGAGGCTTTCCAAATGGTAGGATGCATAAAAATGGCGGAGTCAATCCCTACAATATTATCATGGAGGAGGGTCATAAATTTCCACCAATATTCCTTGAGGTTATTTTTCAGTTCAGCTCCGTTTTGACCGTAGTCATACACAGCGCTGAGGCCATCATAGATTTCGCTGGAAGGGAAAATAAAACCGTACTCCTTTGCGTGGGAGATTACATTCTTTAAAAGGTTGTCTTCTGAATTCGCCATAAGGCGCAAAAATAGAGGATAGAAGTTAGATTCGGAATTTGAGGAAAGAATTATGCGGGAAGCGTGAACCGAAAGGTACTGCCCAATCCGGGTTCTGAGCTAACACTTATTTGGCCGCCTAATTTTTCAATCGTTTCTTTCACAATAAAGAGCCCCAAGCCTGTGCCTTCTTGTTGCGTGGTGGCACGGTAGAACATATCGAAGATTTTTGCTTGGTGCTCTTTGCCTATGCCAATACCGTTATCGGTGATGGTGATTTCAATGACTGACGATTTTTCCTCTACCAACACCTTTACCGTAGACTGTGTTTTTGAAGAATCTTTGTATTTAATGGCATTGCCTATCAGATTGGATAGAATAACCTTTACTCTTACCGGATCGCTTTTGAGGATAATGAACCTGGAAGCGAGTATGTCAAAATGAATGGGAGTATTTGACAAATTTTTTAAGGAATCGATTACTTCTTGGATTAAATCGGCCAGCACTACTTGTTGAGAGGTTACGGTGGTTTTAGCATTGCGGTTGTATTCAACTATGTCCTGAATGTAGCTTTTCATGGACGCCACCTGCTTACCAATAAGAGCGGTATACTCTGCTGTTTCCTCCTTACTCGCATGCTCCGACAGCGACAATAAACCTTGAATTGAATTGAGTGGGGCGCGGAGATCGTGCGTGACGGTGTACACGACCCGGTCCAGGTTTCGGTTAGCTTCCTCCACTAAATCTTTTTGCCTGGAGAATTGCTCCGCTCTTGTCTGTAGTTCCTGCTCATATGTTTTATGCAGGTTGATCAACCACCAAAATACGAGATAGCACATCACAAAAAAGACAGTTGTGTTGATGAAGAAATACCATTGTAAGAGATCTTGGGAAAAAACCCTTCGCTGTATCGGATCAAATCCGGGGAAGGAGGAGGCCAGGTACACCAGGTAGATGATGAACAGCACAGGAAAGAGCACCCTGTGTTTGCCCTCATTCAACACAGCCATCATAATCAGTATGAGCAGGACGATGTGAATATGTGTACCTGTGCGGTAGGGGGCGGTAATGGCAAAGCTGAAGGCAAAGGTGGCCAGGCCCAGGATGTATAAAATTTTTCCGAACGTGTATTTTTGAAGTCGAAGTATGAACAAAGCAATACCCGATACAAGAAAATAGCTTGAGTAAAGGAAGTAAGGAATGTTACTTACCTGATTCAGGATATTAAAGGACAAGAAAAGGAAAATGGCAACAGAGCCACCAATGATTATTTTAGCGATCAGGCGCAACCCTTCGTATTCGCGAAACGAAATGATAGAGGAGTTCTCGATCTGTAGGAATTTATCAATCCAATCCTTTCCCGACTTCATGTGTGATACCAGAAGGTTAGCTTAAAGATAGTGAAAGACGGGGAACGAGAAATGATGATTTGGAGGAGTGACCTTTCGGCAGATCGATTTGGGCACTATTGCATGAGCCTGTTCACGATCTCGTCTACCGTAATACCCTCCGCTTCCGCCTTAAAATTGCGAACAATGCGATGACGCAATACAGGTTTTGCAATGGCTTGCACGTCTTCAATATCAGGAGAGTATTTACCATTGAACAAGGCATTGCATTTTGCGCCAAGTATTAAGTACTGAGATGCGCGGGGTCCTGCTCCCCACTCTAAGTAATCATTGGCCAGAGGTGAGGCAAGGGAAGTTTGTGGCCTTGTTTTAGAAACCAGCGACACGGCATATTCAATTACATTATCCGGAACAGGCACTCTGCGCACCAGGTGTTGAAAGGCAACGATCTCTTCAGCACTCACTACTTTATCTGCCTTAAACTGACTGTCGGAAGTGGTGTTTTTTACCACCGCCATTTCTTCTGCGAATGCAGGGTAGTTCAGTAAGATGTTAAACATGAAGCGATCTAATTGTGCTTCGGGCAAAGGATAGGTTCCTTCCTGTTCAATCGGATTTTGTGTTGCTAAAACAAAAAAGGGCTGTGGCAATTCATAGCGTATTCCGCCAATGGTTACCGTGTATTCCTGCATAGACTCCAATAAGGCTGCCTGTGTCTTAGGAGGTGTTCTATTTATTTCATCGGCCAGAATGATGTTGGAGAAAATGGGGCCTTTAATGAATTTTAAGTTGCGCTCTTTATCTAACGTCTCTGCTCCTACAATATCGGAAGGCATGAGATCGGGCGTGAATTGAATGCGCTTGAAATCAAGATCCAGGGCAGAGGCGATGGTTTGAACCAGCAAAGTTTTGGCAAGACCAGGAACACCTACCAACAGCGAATGTCCATGACAAAAAATACCGGTAAGCACCAGGCGAACTACTTCATTTTGACCGATAATGACTTTGCCAATTTCGGTTTGCATTTTTTTAAATGAAGCGGCCAGGGCATCGGCTGCTTCCACATCGTTCGCAAAGGGTTTTGTCATGAGGGTGCTAATTCAAAAGTCCGCAATAATCGTAAGTGGGGTCGATGTTGATAAACACATCTTTTCTGGCTCTTTCAAACCACTTATAAAGCACGTTGTTTTTCTTTTCGTTAAGTGTGTAGGCTTCAATTTTATTCCAATCATCTTTTAACGAGGCCTGATGCGGAGGGATGCGCGGTTTGTAATAAAGTATACGAACGGCATCTTTTTGCTGATCGGTGCGGTAAGCAATGGGTTTAGAAATGTTACCCACTTTCATGGTATCGATGTTAAAGAAAACAACGGGATCCAATTCATCTACAGAAAGAAAAGTACCACCCTCGGGATCGGAGAAATAGCCACCCGTATTTTTAGTCATCGCATCATCTGAATATTCTTTAGCGGCTTTTGTGAATGTGATGCTGTCATTTTCAATTAAGGTTCGAAGACTGTCCAGGTATTTTGAAGCATCCTTCAGGTCTTGATCAGAAGGTGTAGGCGACATCAGAATGTGGCGGGAGTGATACTCATTACCTCTGCGCTCCAGCAGCTGGATAATGTGAAATCCGAAATCAGTTTCTACCGGCATGGAAATTTCGCCTGGCTTCAATTTGAAACTCATCGCTTCAAACTCAGGCACCATCATACCGCGGCCCACAAAACCCATGTCTCCGCCATTGGCTACCACACTGGGGTCGGCAGAATACTTCTTAGCAAGGGTTGCGAAATCCTCTCCTTGTAAAATGCGATTGCGAAGCTCAATTAATTGATTTCTAGTTTGCTCTTTCTGTGCAGCGCTTACTTTGGCGACCCGTACTATTTGCGAGATTTCTACTTCTGCAGAGAGGTATGGAATAGAGTCTTTCGGAATTTTATTGAAAAAACGTTTTACTTCTGCGGGAGTAACGGTTACATCTTTAGTGATTTCCTCCTGCATTTTCTGAACGATCAATTGTTCTTTGATCTGATCAAACAAATCTGCTTTTATTTGATCTACACCCTTGCCATACACGGCTTCAATTTGCTGTGTGGAGCCTCCATACTGACCGAGAATCATATCGAATCTGCGCTGCATGTTATCGTCTACCTGACTGTCGTCTACCAGTACCGAATCGGTCTCGGCTTTGGCAACCATCAGCTTATTGCGGATTAAAATGGCAAGGTACTGGCAACGGGCTTCTTGCGAGGGCGAGCCGCCATTGGTAATGTAATCTTGATACGCGCGTTCCAGTTCTGACTTCAGAACGATGTAGTTATCAACCTTGGCAATAATTTTATCTACTACGAATCCATTATCAGTGCCGGCTGGTTGCGCCATGGCTACCCAGGAAATGCTTACAAAGGCCAGCAGTATTCTCCACTTCACAGACTTACTTATTAAAAATTTCAAACTCATTATTTTCTTGTGCTTTGCTAAAAACCTCATCGTCCAATCGCTTCGCCAATTCTACTTTGCGCTTATTTAAGATAATGTTGGCAATATCATCCCGTACAAATTCGAGTGGCGAAATGTTATCTGAGATTTTGTATTCGTCCACTTTTAAAAAGTATAAAAAGGCTTCATCGCTGGTTTCGTAATAAGGGTTGCGTTTTAAAAACTGAACCTTATCGGGTAATTCTACCAAGGGCGAAGCTTTTACCAACTCGTCAAATTGCATCCAGGAGGAATCCGACAAATGATAAGCGGCTGCAAAACTAAGACAATATGATTTAAGTTCGTCACGATCTTTTTCGCGGGTAGAAAAAATCAAATCCTTAATCTTTTTAGTCCGTGGCGCACTTTGGGGTACTTTCAAGAAGGTAGCTCTAACAATGTTCTGTTTTAATACAAAGTTATCGAGGTGTTCTTTATAATACTGCTCAATGTCGGCCTGAGCCACAACGGTATCCAGGTTTTGTTTGATGTAATACGTCTGATACTCGTAGGCGATCAGGCTGTAGCGGTAGTCGAGAAGCTTTCGTTCCACTTCAGCTTTGTTGATATCGATTTGCCGACCGGCCTGCCGAATGAGGAGTTGCTTGCGAATCCAACTATTTACGTAAGCCTCTGCGCGGGAAACGCTGTCTTCTTTGGGAGTACCAGGAGGTACAATCCCTGTTAGTTCGTCTTTGTATAAATAGGTTTCATCAACCCGTGCTACAGCGGGTCTTTCGGTTCCGCTATCGGTTTCTTTTTTTCGCTGAATTAAGTCGCAAGAGTTTAACAGCAAGGTGCCTGTTATCAATAGGCCAATACTGCCTTTCTTGAAAAGAAGTGAAGGGCCCCTTTGCATTGGTAGCGTGCTACTTAGTAGTGATGAGCTTGCCCAAAACATGTTTTTTTCCTTTGCTGTTTATTTTAACACTGTACTTTTTCTCTAAAACCTTTAGCCATTCGTTTTCGAGCGAGGTCTGATAATCAGAGATCAGCAGCCCTTTTGTTTCTTCAAACGTACGTTCACCAGCAGGCAGTATACGCTCAATTTTCACAAGGTAATAATTTCCGTCTAACTCCGCCCTTTGCAGGCCAGCGCTCCAGTTGAGCATGGTGAATACCGGGCGTTCAGATTTTTCAAATTTCCCTTTTTCAATGCGAATCGCATTCTTCTTAATCAGCTCATCAGAAACCACACTGTCCTGTTCAAGCAACCACTGAATTGTGTCTAAGGCATTGGCTTTGTTTGCCTTGTAGAGCGTTGCTTCTGCCCGTTCATCTGCAGTATACTGGTGTTTATTCGTTTCATAAAACGCGCGTTGACCCAGGCTATCTTCAGAAGCACGGTTCCAGACTTCTTTTTCCATGATGTCGAAAAGTAAAATGCCCTCATAATACTCATTGCTGAGATATCGGTAATCAGCATTGGTCTGGAGCAACTTCTCTTCCACTTCCTGCTCCAGTTGGGCAGTCACAAAATTTTCGTAGAGTGCGCTTAGGTATGCTGACGGAGCTTGCTTGTTTACTTTTTGATGAGCAAGAACGTAGGAGAAAAAATCAGCTACCAGTACGGACCTCCCTGCCAGGGAAAAAAGAACTTCACTCCCCAGACTGCCAGCGGGGGCTTTCCACTTTCCTTGTTGCAGACTTGAATCCCCAATGGCCAAAACTTGAGTTTTTACAGTTTGATTTTCAACAAAAGCATATTGCTGTCTCAAACTTTTTTGAATGGCCGCTTTGGCCGTCTGCATCCGTTCGTCTCTGCTCACGCGACTTTTTAGCGAAGCTTCTATTTCTTGATAAGAAGGCACCGGGATCTTTTTTTCGAGTCGAACAATGTGCCATCCGTATTGGGTGGCAAAGGGGGCTGAGTACTCTCCCGGTGTAGAGAGAGCAAAGGCAGTTCGTTCAAACTCCGGAACACTGGCCATGGCACCCACACCGAAGGGGCGAAGCTTCCCTCCATTTTCTTTCGAACTCAAGTCCTCTGAATACTGGCGACATAAATCTGACCAGGGCATGCCTCCTTGTAAGCGATCATAGATTTCAAAAATTTGTTTTTTGGCTTTTTCAGAATCTCTGTCCTTGCCTGTACGAACCAGCAGGTGCGATACCTCCACTTCACCCATGGCTTTACGTCTGTCAATAACCTTGATAAGATGATAACCGAAACGGGTGCGAATAGGGTTGCTCACCTGACCGACAGGAGTGCTGTAGGCTCCTGCCTCGAAGGGGTATACCATTTGAAAAGCTGTGAAATAACCGAGGTTGCCTTCATTGCTTTTTGCCGAAGGGTCTTCCGATAAGGTAACGGCCAGCGTTCCAAAATTCTCGCCAGCGTCTACTCGTTGTTTAATGGCCATAATTTTGGTGTAGGCGGCCAGCGTATCAGCGGGGAGTGCTTCAGCGGGAAGCTTGATTAAAATGTGAGCAGCGCTTACTTCTTCCTGCAGGTGTTTGTAGGAAAGTTGAGTTAGACTGTCGACCAGTTTGGCATCGGGCAAATAGGGTTTGCGCAGGGCTTCTTTATAGCCGGCAAATTCTTTTTTGAATTTGGTGGTGGTGTCCATGCCGCGTTGGCGGGCTTCCTCTACTTTTAGCTTAAACTTTATGTACAGGTTTAGGTATTCTTCGATTTTCTCCTGTGTATGTTCCTCCGGTTTGCCTTTATGATTTTTTTCGAACAGGTAAATAAATTCGTCTGTGGAAACACTCTTTTTATTCACAGAGAAAAGCGTGAGGGATTTGGGATTGGATTGAGCCAATACCCCCTGAACAATAAATAATGTGAGAACCGATAGACAAAAACAACGCTTCATAGGGTAAAATTAAGGGCACACAAGAATTGTGGGCTACAAAGAAAGAAAGGGATGATGGATTTTCAATACCCGACTATTCAACGCCTTTGCGCACCTTTTTCTCCAGGCGGCAAATGCTATGGCCATTGCGTTGCGAATATTCCACTTTATCCATGATGGATTTAACTAATCGTATGCCGAGGCCGCCTTTTCGTTTATCGTGAATAAGGTTGCCTAGCGCAGGTTCATCAAATTGATTGATGTCAAAGACGGTGCCGTCATCAATAATTTCGAAAACAACAGGCTTGTTGGGTTGTATATCGATTTGGAGTTCGAATAAATCCTGTGGATTGCAGTGGTGTGCGTGGATCATGAGGTTAGAGCACATTTCATCCAGGGCCAACACAATTTCGCTGATGTGCAACTCGTGCACGCCATGGAGCGCCAACGACTCGCGAATGAAATCGCGCAGTGGTTTCAGATTCTCCAGTTTACAGCCAACTTTTTGTTTATAAATCATGCCAACATCTTCTTTGCTTCTGCTTTATCACTTGCGATGAGCAGCAATTCATTCAGTCCTAGTATTTCAAACGTGTTTGACACCTTTTCGTTCATGCCAAACAGCACCATGCTAATATTCTTTTCTTTAAACTCTTCGATGTAGGACATAAACACGCCCAAACCTGCCGATGAAATGTATTCAAGAGCCGAACAGTCTATTAAAATTTTGGTAAAATTCTCCCCCACGCTTTTGGCGATGGCCAGATCCAGATCGATAGACGAACTTGCATCAATTTCTCCCACCAGTGCCACCACATCGGTTCCGTCTTCTTGTAATCGTTTAATGTGTATCATAGTTAAACGGTTTTTATCAGTTTATGTTCGATCATTGAATTTGATAATCATAGTCGTATAGTCGTCATCAATATTGCTGGTACCTGAAAATTCGTACAGGCGATTGATGAGGTGTTCTTGAATTTGCTTGGGCGATAAGGTCTTTACTTCACAGAGAACGTCCAGCAGTCGTTCGTTACCAAACTGCTCGTTTTTGCTGTTTTTTGCTTCGGTTATACCATCCGTATACAAAACCAAAATGTCGTTGTTGGCAAAGCTGAATTCATTTTGTTGAATGAATTCCTTATAACTTTTGTTTCGCACCATGCCGAGCGCAACACCTTTGTCTTTAAAATATTCTGCAGTATCGCGGCTGCTTGTGTAAAATAATACCGGGCAATGTCCCGCCCGTGCATAGCGCACTTTCTTCTCACGTGTGTCCACCACAAAAAAAGTAGCGCTAATAAAAGAGCCGCGCTCCAGGCAGTGGATGAGTGCTTGATTGGCCCGGAACATGAAGTCTTGTGGATCGTTGCATCCTTGTGCCAAACTATGAAAGATCCCCTTCATTTGAGACATATGAAAGGCTGCGGTGGTTCCTTTGCCAGAAACGTCTGCAATGATGAGTGCGGTTTGATGTTCGTTGATACGAAGGGTATCATAATAATCACCCCCTACCTCGTCTGCCGATTCTGAGAAGGCGACCATTTCGAAATGCTCATCTTTTTCGAGCACTTGCGGAAGCAAGCTTTTTTGAACTGTCTTGGCAATCTTTAACTCTTCTTTGTAGCGCTCGTTTTGAAGAGCTTCTTCCATTAAGCGAAAGTTCTCAATGGAAATTCCTGCCTGGTTGGCGAAGGTGGAAACGATTTTATTCATTTCCTTATTGAAACCTTCCGGTAGTTCCTTCAGGAGGGCAAGGGTTCCGATGTTCTCGCCCTTAACATAGATTGGATACGCGAGAATAGAGCGAAACCGTGCACCCTTCAAAGCGCCCAAGTGTTTGGAAAGATTTCTGGTTTTGTCCTGGTTCTGCTCTAACAAACCGCGCACTTGTTGCTTTTCCAAATGCGCAATAATGTCGCGTGCTTCTTTTTCTTTAATGGCATAGGTGTAAATGCGGTGCCCTTCCTTCCTTTCGGTCAATTCCAACCAGGCGGCATCCGCGAAAACGGTACTTACTGAAGTCTCTAATAAAATGTTGTAAACACTTTCCTCGTTCTGCTCAGTTTGTATGGACTGGCTAATGCGCTGAAAGTTGACAACCTCCTCCAACTTTTGTTCAAATACAGAAGTAGTAGGCAGGTTGAAAAGCACCACCAGAAAGGAGAAGATGCTATAGAGCGATACGAAAATCATCAGTGACAAAATGAAAACGTGCACCGAATGATTGATGATTTGATTTTCAGGGTTCACGGTTTCCGGAAGCAGAGAACCTGCTGTAAGGAAAATGTAAAACAGATAGAAAATAGTGAGTAAGAGCAGGAGAAGGCCCGTCCACTTTTGACGGAAATTGAGATAGGCCACCCACTTCATGTTTCCGGAAAGCACTAAGCCCACCAATACAAACAAGCCTAAAACGTACTGAAAATACTGTTGTACAAAAACGTGATTCAGACTATTGAAAAGTAAGCTGATGGCCATGCCCCACTCAAAAAATGTCCAGAGGCGGATTAACCACTTAGACTTTTGATAAAGGATCAGGCGCTTCCAGGCCATAAAGGCGCATAGGAGCACGCTCACCATCAAGCCCAGGTTGATGAGGTAGGTAAACTCCAGGTACAGGAAATTACTGGCGAGCTTTGATCCGCCCAGAAGCGTTTCAATTAAACGCAGTATGAGAGATAAAACAGTTGAAATGAGTCCGGTGGCAAATACCCTCCAGAGCAAGTCAATAAAATTCAGAGATTCATCGCGCTCAATTTTAAACTTGTAGAAGTAAAAGAGGATAATGATATAAGCATTGAGGATAACACGGGGCAGCCAGGAGGCAATTTCAGGCTTTAATCCATTGCGTACACTAAAGAGAATACTCAAGTCCGTAAACACCAACGCAAGCCAGGTAATGATGGCTATTGAAAAGAGCAGACGTGTGAGGGCTTTGGTACGCATTAAAAAACAATAATGCCAATCATAGGATTGGCTTGCAATGATACAAAAATTGAATGAGGGGGTAAAAGTGCAGTTTGTTCATGGCTAAACGATGGCCCGGCTGTCAACCAGAAAGGCTTCCCCATATTATTGCATGGAAAATACGATCAACCAAATAACATTTTGAGAATGAGGGGGATGTATTGTTTAATAAATGGATACAGCTATCTTGCAAGCTTGTGACTAAACCTCTCTCGACCTACCAAACCAATTCCCCAACTTTAACCGCATCCCCATGCAGGACCTAATTCGGTTTTTGCCTGCCGTATTATACGAATACACCATCGAACCCACCGGAAAACGTTACTTCTCTTTTGTTAGTGAGGCGAGCGAACGGATCTTGGGAATCGGGGCAGAGGCCTTAAAAAAGGATCATACCTTACTAGACGCCATTATTTTTCCAGAAGATCTTCCCAAGCTAAAGCAAAGTGCCCAGGAAAGTCACCAAAGCAAAAGTGAATGGTATTGGCAAGGAAGGGCCACTATCAATGGTAGCATGCGTTGGCTGGAGATGCGATCAAATCACGATCTACTGGCTGAAGGATGTGTGATCAGAAGGGGAATTATTGAAGACATTACGCAGCGTCAGGAAACCCTTCGGGAAAGCGAGCTGAGGTACCAATCTCTGGTGGAACGATTGCCCATCGGCATTGTGATTCACCGTCACGGTAAGCTCATTTATGCCAATACAAATGCATATCAATCCTTAGGCGCTACCCATTCAACAGAACTCATTGGTACAGATGTTATTCAATTTGTACACCCTGCCTTTAGAGCAGAGGTAGCTAACCGAATAAAGCAAGCCATGAACGGAGAGTCCGTTCCGATGCTCGAGCAAAAATTTGTTCGTACTGATGGCAGAGAAATAATTGTGGAGGCCACCGCCTTTCCTTTTGTGTATCGCGATGAGCCAGCCGTACAAGTAGTATTCCGCGATATCACACAGCGCAAGGAGACGGAGCGCCAGATGAAGAAAAACGAAATGCTTTTCACCAAGCTTTTCGAGAGCGCACCTATGGCTGTGGTGATGCTTGATGAAAATGGCAGAGTACAGGAAGTGAATAAGGGTTTTGCCGACATGTTTGGTTACGAAAGGGAATTGCTTTTGGGCAAAAACCTGAACGACTTTATTGTGCCGGAAGATCTGAAGAATGAAGGCATTGATCTGAACAACCTCATTACCGCCCACAAAGTGGTAAGCATCGAAACCATTCGTAAACATCGCAATGGCCGATTGATCAATGTTATTTTATATGGCGTGCCCGTCATGATGGAAAACATGACCATCGGTATTTATGGCGTTTATGTAGACATTACCGAGCGCAAGAGTGTAGAGGAGGAGTTGAAAATCAGAAATACAGAGCTGGATAATTTTGTATACAAAGTTTCGCACGATTTGCGTGCACCACTCTCATCTATTTTGGGGCTGGTAAACTTGGCGCGACTGCCCGGTAATACTGACAATCCGATGGATTATATTGAGTTGATCGGTGAAAAAGTAGATCGACTCGACCATTTTATCGGAGACGTGTTAAGTCATTCTAAAAACCTGAAAATGGATGTGGCGGTAGCCAGAGTTAATTTAGAAGAAGTCATTGCGCACACGTTCAGCGACCTGAGTTATTTGGATGGAGCAACCGACATCAAACAAAGTATAAGTATTGAAGGCATTGAGTTTTATAACGATCCATGGAGGGTTTCCGAAATATTGCGCAACCTCATTTCAAATGCCATCAAGTACCGCAACCTCGAATCACGAATACAGTCGGAGATAAGTATCAAGGTGAGGGTTGACCATCTGCGTGCGGATATCAGTTTTACAGATAACGGCATCGGCATTGATGAGGATAAATTAACACGCGTTTTTGAAATGTTTTATCGAGCCTCTGAACAGTCGGATGGTTCCGGCATAGGACTTTATATTGTGA
>LNEN01000258.1 GCA_001464155.1 Cytophagales bacterium Ga0077538
AGGTAAGCACCGAACGCAGCATGTTTGCCCGGATGGATCGAAGACCCTCTTTAATATTTTCTATGAAATTCATGTCTCTGTTATACCCTATACGTTGCCAAATCGTTGGAAATGTTACAAAGTAAGCCAAGTATTTTATACGAAAGGGATTGTGTGTTTAGGGGTTACTTTTGAATTTAGACGTAAATTTAAGCTATGCGTTACAGGTTGATTTTAGGGCTGGTATTGAGTATGTCGGCAGCGGTGAGGGCCAATCACATTCTGATTCCCATGGATGAGAGCCAAAGTAACCATTTAAAAGCCTATGGCATTGCCTATTGGATCTTGAGAAGTGAAACAGAGGTTGACTGGTTGCTTAACTACCGAGGTGGCAGTTTCATGTGCCAATACATTCCCGCCATTCAAAATGAGCTAATGATACGAGGCGTGAGCTATCAGGTGATCTCCGATGCACAGGCCAATCAAATTCTTTCTGAAATTGCCAGTCCTGCCCTTAACTACGATGTCATGAAGCTGGAGAAATACCCCAAAATTGCGGTATACTCTCCCAAAACCGCCCAGCCTTGGGATGATGCCGTAACCCTGGTGCTCACCTATGCCGAAATTCCGTACGACCTTATTTATGATGATGAAGTATTGGCTGGCAACTTGCCCAAATACGATTGGCTTCACTTGCATCACGAAGATTTTACGGGGCAGTATGGTAAGTTTTATGGCACCTTCAGCAATGCCCCCTGGTATGTGGAACAACAACGTGAAGCGGAAGAAATGGCCAAACGAAATGGCTTTTACAAAGTGTCTCAACTCAAATTGGCTGTAGCGAAACGCATCCAGGAATTTGTGGCCAGTGGAGGATTTATGTTCGCCATGTGTTCGGCTACTGATAGCTATGACATCGCCTTGGCCGCTGAAGGCATCGACATTTGCGAACGTCCCTTCGATGGTGACCCGGCAGACCCACAAGCTCAAAGCAAACTCAATTTCGATCGCTCCTTCGCCTTCACCAATTTTAGGTTAGTAAAGGATATTTATGAATACGAGTTTTCGGATATCGATAATAAAACAACAGAAAGAGGCTTGCGCCAGGACAATGATTATTTCACGCTTTTTGAATTCTCTGCTAAATGGGATCCCATACCCACCATGCTAACCCAAAACCATACTAAAATTATCAATGGCTTTTATGGACAAACCACTGGATTTAAAAAGCGTGTTATCAAATCAGAAGCCCTGATACTCGGTGAAAGTAAATCCATTAGTGAAGTAAAATACCTGCATGGAACCATTGGCAAGGGTTTTTGGACGTACTATGGAGGGCACGACCCGGAAGATTACCAACATCAGGTAGGTGAAGAACCTACCGATCTCAATCAGCATCCCAATTCACCCGGGTACAGACTTATCCTGAACAACATCTTATTTCCGGCCGCCAAGAAGAAAAAACAAAAGACTTGATTACCTTCGGATGTTAAAGACAAACCAACCTGATGAGATTACTTCTAATTTGTTTAATACTCTTTACGCAATGTGCTGGCAGAGTGAATAAATCTACTACATCTACTGAAAGTGATTCAACAAACTTAAACAAAGTAGTAGTAAGAGAAGTTGGCTCAACACATTCGCAAAGTTTTAATGCATCCAAAACTTATTTATTGGCCGTGAGTGATAAAGAGGCTACTGACGAAATGAGTCGGTATACAATAGTCGAAGTCTCCACACTTAAGGTTATAAAAACAGGAACATTTCGTCCCGGATATATTAAATGGAAAGACGACCAGTCGCTTGAACTACTAAATGCTCCAGGCGCTATGCCTACCGGAAAAAGTATGAGCGATTACATTGAACTCATCTATATACCTACAAACAAATAACCTAAACCCTAAATCCCCCTTCACCTGTGAAAAAGATTATTCTCCTTGTGTTCTTATACACTGCTGGAATTAGTTTACTAATTCAGCTATCCCCCAGACCAACACACTATTTCGCATCTCCACAAAATACTTCCTCTAAAAAGAAGCGATTTGATGGACCTGCAGAGTTTGCAAAATTTCATCACGACATCCGTACAGCCGAGGGTGAAAGCAAACCAGGCTATAAAACTGGCTATAAAATCAAGGAGCTTACGAAAGCAACCGCTTCCCTTATAAAAGCACGCGCTAAAAGTACTAATGGTGTAATTGAATTTGCCGAACGAGGTCCCTCCAACGTTCCTGGCCGTACCAGAGGTTTGTTGGTTGATCCTGACGATGCCTCCAATGGTACTTGGTTTGCCGGATCTGCCGGTGGGGGTGTTTGGAAAACAACCAACAGTGGAACTAACTGGACTTTACTCACACCCGATCTTCCTAACCTGGCAACTACCGTATTAGCGATGGCTGCCTCCAATCATCAGGTTATTTACCTCGGCACCGGGGAAGGATTTTTCAATCTGGATGCCATTAACGGTGGCGGTATCTTTAAATCTCTTGACAAAGGCATCACCTGGACTTCCTTAGCCAGTACGCTTTCTTTTGGAGACGTCAATCGACTTGCCATCAATCCGGCAGATGAGAACATGGTAGTTGCCGCTACCAGCTCTGGAATCTACAGAACGACAGATGGAGGCACTTCCTGGACAGAAGTTTTAAATGAAGATGTAATACAGGACGTAAAAGCAGACCCTGGAAACTTCTCAATTCTCTATGCAGCACAGAATAGTGTGGGCACCTGGAAATCAACTGATGCTGGTCTTACATGGACTTTATCCAATAGCGGTATGGGTTCTGTGGGCCGCGTGGAACTAGCTGTCTCCCCAGTGAATAACAATTTTGTGTTTGCTTCCGCTGAAGAATCTTTTGGTGAAGGATCTAAACTACTCTTATCAAAAGATTCAGGTGCTACGTGGGAACAGGTGAATGTAAGCTTCAACGGCAATGCAGTGGATTTTCTAGGTGGGCAAGGATGGTATGACAATACCATTGTCTGTCATCCTTTCAATGCCAACATCATTTACTTTGGTGGGGTCAGTATCTTCCGCTTGGAACTTCAAACTGGATCTACCAGCATTAATAGCTACGATGTAGAAGAAGTAAGCACAGGCGATTTTCTGGCACTTGTAAACTTTGGTGCTGCCTATTACAACGGTACGTTAGAGGTGGGTACTGCAGCGAATGCAAATGCCAGTGTTGAAATTCGTTTCGGTCCAGGCAAAACACAAAAGGCACATCGCTTCACCGTACCAGAAGGTGCTACTTCAGGCGTGGCGGTTGCTAATTATACCTATCAAAATTATGTTGATGTACCCTTTGAAGTATGGGACATTACGAACAATCGTCAACTCATGATTTCTTTCCGCGATCAAGGTCGTGACGGAAAATTTAATCTTATTACCCAAAACACAGAAGCCGCTACCCCCGCGCTACAGCATAGCCGAGAATATTTGTATGTTAACAACGTAACTTACTCCGCTACTGCAAACTCATCCATCGCTGCCAATGGTGGACATGTGTTTAATCAGATGTATAATATCTGGCCTGTACTTGCTACTGGTGGAACTTGGAATGATGCTGGCATGCCTGCCTCCACCTTCCGCATTCTACAAGAAGTAAGGCCTCTCTTGAATGCAAGCACCGTTACCTCTGCTGACGTATACGCACAACTAGATGGAAAAAATAGATTTGAAAACTTTGCTGGTGGTGTTCACCCTGATCAACACAACCTTGTAGTAATCCCCACGTCCAGTAACAGTTTTCGTTTGTTAAATGCCAATGACGGTGGTGTTTTTATCTCAAACAACTCTGCCACTCCGGCTATTAGTCAAGGCGACTGGACCATGGTTGGTAAGACTTTCAACACCAGCCAATTTTATGGTGCCGATAAGCGAAGTGGCGCCAATGAATACTTTGGTGGCATGCAGGATAATGGAACTTGGAAATCTCCAGCCGGAACGGTTTCTAACGCAGCAACCAACTACCTATTTAATATAGGAGGCGATGGCTTTGAAGTGATCTGGAATAATCGGGACACCCAACTATTAATTGGCGGCTCGCAGGGCAATGGCTTTAGAAGATCCAACAATGGTGGTACAAGCTGGACGGATGCCACAAGCGGACTCAGCGGGGATGCCCCTTTCATTTCCAAACTAGCGAATTCAAGATCCTTACCTGATCGGATTTTTGCACTCAGCTCTGCTGGTGTATTTGTTTCCAACAACTTTGGTCAATCCTGGACGCTTACGCCCATTACTTCCAAATGGGGTAATGGATCCTTTATGGATGTTGAAGTTTCACGTGCCAATGCCAATGTAGTATGGGCAGGATTAGGAATGACTGCTAGCTTATCGTTACATGTGTCCACCGATGGTGGAGCTTCTTTTACGGTAACCAATAATTACACCGATGTTACCATGGGGGGCATCACCAAACTAGCCTCACATCCTACCGAGAGTCAAACAGCCTATGCGCTCTTTAGCTTAGCTGGCAAACCAAAAATCTTAAAGACTACAGACCTTGGCACTACCTGGACAGATATCTCTGGTTTTGGAGCCAACGCAACGAGTTCAACCGGATTCCCCGATGTGGCTGTCTATTGTTTATACGTACGTCCCGATAATACTAATATTCTTTGGGTGGGAACGGAAATTGGAATTATAGAGTCACTGGATGGCGGAGCCACCTGGAATATTCTGGAGGATTTTCACAATGCATCGGTATGGGATATGAAGGGAGTGGATGATCAAATTGTCATCGCTACCCACGGCCGTGGCATTTGGACAGCGACCATCAATGCTTCGCAATCAGAGCTTCCTGAACTTCCGAAATTTGAAACGATGGGAACAAGCCCTAACGAAAAGCTTGCTACCATACTAACAAGCACCATTGCTGTAGATTCAGTACAGGTGTTTGTTAATGAACAGTATGTTGGTACGGTAAAAGAAGTTCCCGCGGGTGAAACTGTCATTGAAATTGGTAACATCCCTTTCGGGCAAAAGACAATTGATGGAATTGCCTTTATTGGAAATGCCCCTTACTTTACCAATACGATTAGTGGCAATCATCTCGATTTAAAGCCAGCGGCTACATCGCATGTGGATTACTTCTCGTCAGGTTCTAATTTTGCTTTCTCTGGATTTAGACTCAACACCTTTGATGGGGAGGAGACGAGACGCAACACCCTTCACAGTACACACAATTATTCAACGGATGCCAATTACACCGCACTGTTATTAGTGCCGGTGACAGTTGCCTCATCCAATGCTACTTTCAAGTACAGAGATGTTGCCATCGTTGAACCGGGTAACGATTTTGTGTCCATCGAATTCACACAAGATGGCGTTCATTGGTTACCCATTGAGGCTAAATACGATGCCTCTTTCAATGCTGCTTGGCTTGCTACCTACAGCAGTGGAGGCAAGGGTACCTATGCACAAATGGTGAGTCACGAAGTCAACTTATTATCTACTATTGCAGCAGGTACCAAAGTACTCTTCCGCATGAAGTTGACCAGCAACAGTCAGAATCAGGCATGGGGATGGGCCATCGATTACCTGGCCATCCAGGATGAGCCGACAGAAGCTGAATACACCTCAGCTTTAGGCAAGGCCGCTATATACCCGAATCCTGCACAGAGTGAGACAACCGTGTCATACACCTTAACTACAAAATCGGATGTATCGATTGAACTAGTGAATACGTTGGGACAAAGAATCAACACCATAGAACGTAAAGATCAAGCCATAGGAACTCATGCAGAAAGTTTCTCTGTATCGCAACTTATGAAGGGGACTTACCTGCTTACAGTTCGAACTGAAAAAGGAGCTGAAACACTTCGTTTAGTGGTCCGCTAATCTATATCAATGCATGCGGTCGCCTCGCAGCGCGAGCGACCGCATGATAGTGGCTTCTGCCTCCAGCCATTCTTGCCAACGAGTCAAAACCATTTCTTCCGGTAAATATTCTTTTGCCAATTGAAGAAACAAGCGATAATGTCCTGCTTCCGAAACCATCAATTCATAGTAGAAGGTGGAGAGTTGAGGATCTTGAATATTTTTCCAAAGCAACTTAAATCGTTCACAACTCCTTGCCTCAATCAGTGCATTCATCAATAGCTTCTCTACTAATTGTTGCTCGTGACTTCCACCCTTCTTTAACACCTGCTTGTTCAAGGCCTCCACGTATTCATCTTTGCGCTGAGGCCCTAGAGAGTAACCACGAATCTTGAGCTGCTCCAATACACGTTCAAAGTGCGCCCATTCTTCGGCTACCACAGGCGTTAATGCCTCCACCAAGGTTGCCTTATCATGATGTAGGATGATTAATGAAATACAACTGGAAGCAGCCTTCTGCTCACAATAAGCATGATCCACCAGAATATCCTTAATGTTCATGCTGGCGATGTTAACCCAGCGGGGATCGGTGGGTAAGGTTAAGCCTAACGTAAATTTATCTTTTGCAAAAGTCATAGACTCGGCAATCAGAATCTTTCCTGCTAATCAAAGAATAACCAGTCAAATCCAAAATCAAGGATGTTGCGCTGACCAGGATAATACGGTGTTGGCATATAGCCCGACTTTGTAGCCGCTTGCACTAAGTTATTATACTTAAAAAAGATTCTCCCTCGCTTCATCTTCCAGTTAAAGAAAATATCCAACTGCGGAAAATCGTTTGTTTGAAAAGACTGCTGTGTAAAATACTGTTGTGTAGGTACATCGTAACCATTGGCATAATATCCCGACTGCCAGTGCGCCTCCAGCCCAATCTGAAAATCGAAGTTTCCATTAATCCACTTATCCTGGAAGGCCAACTGCCCATGCAGAAACCACTCTGGCATTTGTATGGCCTGATCCGGATTCTCTTTCGCGATGCTTTTGATGGCGCGTGCATAAACAGTGATCTTCTTCAAAAAGGTCAATCGCATGCTGGCCTCCGGCAATTGAATCAGGTGTGAAGAAGACGCTTGCCGAGGTAGTACTTTTTGATTGCTGCGAAGCGTATCTTCTTTGAAGTAGATATACTTATCCAAGGAGGTGATCGTTCCACCGACCGAAAAATTAATGAACCGCCAGTTGTATTTACCCATGGCTTGTACCTGACTAGCTGTCACATCCTGAAAATTATTCACCCAGGCATCGTGCGCGCCTAAGTACAACTGCTGAAGAAAATTCGGCTTGTACGTATACTGCGACACTGCAGCATTTAACCATGGAGAAGTAAAGGTTGCCTTCACTTTGTAATTGGTCTGCAAAAGAGTTTCTGCTTCTGCTCCCACTCGCATCGTCTTCGATAAGTCATAGGCCATGCGTCCTCCAACATAATATTCAGTGCCCTTAGTCTTCAGTGAAAAATCACCTTCATCCAACCAACCATAATCCATCGAATAAGAACGTGCTGCCCAATAGCCGTTTACAAAAAGCTTCCCTACTTTACTCTTCAAGCCCAACTCGTTGCGCAGCGTTCTGAAATATTGCTTATCGAGTTTATTTTCTGCTAGTAACAGTGTATCGTAAAAATCATCAGTGCGTTGTGGGTCACTGAATTGCAAGTACTGTCTATACTTATCCACCACATGGTAGACCTCTACACCCGGCAATATTTTGTATTGATGAAAGAGATGAAGGTTGGTTCGTAAGTCATTGCTCTCCGGACCATCTAGATTGGGCGATGCAAACTCATCGAAGAAATCAGCATACACAAAATTGGGGTCTACCTCTACCCCTCCATTGTCTAACTGAAAATGACTCATGCGTCTGAAACTGGCAAACAGCCAATACGCACTGTCCTTTGAATGAAAGGTGGTGAACAAATCATAATAATGACTGATGACATTCCGATCGCCCCTACCCGATCTCAGAATCTGTTTATCAATGTATAAGCCATGATAATTGAATCCGAAATTCCAATTTGGCTTAATGTTTCGGGTGTAATCAATATCAGTGATGGATCGTCCATTTCCTCCTAGTACCAAGTGCATGTTAGAGTACGGAGATTTTGTATCGTAATACCGGGTGGTGTTTGCATTCCAATATGGATCAAACGAGTTCCAGCCTGAACTGACTCCTATATGAACCGGGAGCTGATAATACAGCGGATTCATGGCTGTACCTATGTTCCCTAAATCCTGATACTCGTAGTTGTAGCGTTGAACGAAATTATACAGATGAAAGTCGCGAATTACTGTATCCAGTGTAGAGGCAACATAATCAGAAAAGAAGATGTTCTCCTCATAAAAATAGCGGGTGGTCTTAGGTCCGTAAATATTTTTGGTGGAATCATCCAATACCTGCGAACGGGAGGAACGGCCTTCTTTTTCTTGTGCCTGCAAGAAAGAAGAAACAAAAAAGAGGGGTATAAAAAGGTGCCTGGTCGATGCCGCCAAGGGGCAGATGTGGTACAATGGGACGGTGCAGGGGCAGGAAAGCCACGCCGGCACGACGC
>LNEN01000259.1 GCA_001464155.1 Cytophagales bacterium Ga0077538
ATCTGGTAATAAAACATAGGACTCCAGCTCCTGATAAAGGGAAGAATCCATACCATACATCTTGAGGAGATCTTTTTTTACTTTAAAATTTCCTCCCTTCGCTCTATAATTTTGAATGCGTGCGGCCAGTCTTCCTGAAAAACCAAGCTCAATAAGTTCATTGCTGCTGGCTGTATTGGGATCAAAATTGAAGAGTTTTGTTTGCTGGGTCGGAGTAGCTACCGATTGCTTGATTTGTTTTGTTTGCCATGTTGAAATCAAACTATCTAAAAGTGCTTGGTCAGCAGTGGACGTAACAACTTTTCTACTGATCCAGCTTCGGTAGACAGGTTCAGAGAAAAGCACCGCCAACATAATGGGTAGGAGAACCAAAAAGCCATTGCTTTCCTGCCGGGAAAAGCCAAAAAAATTGCGCACGAGTTTTCGCAGATTCATATACTAAGGAGCCCTTCGAACTAAAATAGGAAGTTTACGTTCGAAGTCAAAGTGGGGGACGGCCGGTTATTTAAAATAATTCTAAATAATATTTTGAGTGATTTTCATCACATCGCATAAGCCAGCAGACCTTACTTTTGTGATCCGATGAACGAGAATTTTAAGTCTTTAGTCCTTACTTACAAAACCGCCCCCGTGGCAGTGCGCGAGCAGGTATCCTTGAACGAGGCTGGCGTAAAGCAGTTTTTGAAGTTTATAAGCGAATTCACTACAGCAACGGATGTTTTGGTAGTTTCTACCTGCAACCGCACGGAGATCTATTACAATTCAGAGCAGGATTTCACAAAAGAGGTATTTCAAGGCTTGCGCCTGGTAAAGGGCCTGGATGTTGACCTAAGCAACTATTTCCAACCACTTTCCGGCAAAGAGGCAGTTCAACATTTATTTGAAGTTTCGTTGGGCCTGGATGCCCAGGTGGTGGGTGACTTGCAAATTTCTGGACAGGTTAAAAGTGCATACCAATGGACTGCCGATGAAAATATGGCAGGACCTTTTTTACATAGATTATTGCACACCATCTTTTTTGTAAACAAACGAGTGGTGCAAGAGACAGCCTTCCGCGATGGTGCTGCCTCTATATCGTATGCCGCAAAGGAATTGGCGGAAGATCTGACTTCCTCTCACCGCGATCCAAAAATTTTGGTAGTGGGGGTTGGAGAAATTGGTCAGGACGTTTGTCTCAATTTGAAGGAGTCGTCCTTAAAGAATGTTACTATTCTGAATCGTTCAGTTGACAAGGCTGAAAAGCTGGCCACAATTTGTGGTTTTCAGTTTGGTGGTTTAGAAAACCTGATTGCAGAAATACAAAAGGCCGATGTGGTGATTAGTTCTGTCTCTGGAGAAAGTCCACTCATCAATCGCGACTTGCTGAAAGAAGTTTCTATCATCTCGCATAAATTCTTCATTGACTTGTCCATGCCAAGAAGCGTGGAAGCATCTGTTGAAGAAATTCATGGCGCCATTGTCTACAACCTGGATGACATTCGCGAAAAAACAAATGAAACTGTTGAGCGAAGAAAGGCTGCCATCCCTCATGTGCAGTCCATCATTCAACAAGCCATTTTGGAATTCGAAGACTGGTCGAAGGAAATGGTAGTGTCTCCTACAATTCAAAAACTCAAGAATACTCTTGAGCAAATCCGCAAAGAAGAAATAGCGCGCTTCTTGAAAAATGCTAAACCTGAAGAGGCAGAGAAGTTGGAAGAGATGAGTCGCTCACTCATGCAAAAAATTCTCAAGTATCCTGTACTTCAATTAAAGGCAGCCTGCAAGCGTGGTGACGCTGAATCTCTGACAGAAGTATTACACGACTTGTTCAATCTGGAACGAGTGGAGGAGAAGAAGCATTAATAATTTACGAAGTACGATTTTCATCCTCCTTAGTCGATTCTTGATATTGTACATTGTCAATTGACAATTGTTCATTTTTTTGCCTGTAATTTTCTTTCCTATCTTTCGACTCATCTCAACAAAACCACCCAGTACGCGTGTCTGAGGGCGAAAAACCTTTCATTGATCTGATTAACCAGAACCAGGGACTTATTCATAAAGTGTGTATGCTTTATGAAAATGATCGCGAAGCGCGCAACGATCTCTTTCAGGAAATTGTGCTACAACTCTGGCGATCCTTCCCTACGTTTCGAGGAGAGGCCAAAATCACTACCTGGATGTATCGCATTGCCTTGAATACTGCTATTTCAGGATTGAGAAGAAGAGGCCGTACCATTAAGACAGAAGATATTGCTGAGCGGCATTTTAACTTCTCAGATGTTTCAGACGATCATCAGGAAGAGAATTTTCAAAAGTTGCAATGGGCCATTAAGCAACTGACCGAGATTGAGCGAGCGATGATTATGATGGCCCTGGACGAGATTCCGTATGAAGAAATTGCCGAGACCATCGGTATTACACAAAATAATGTTCGCGTGCGCATGAATCGCATACGCGAAAAACTAAGAAAGTTAATGACACCATGAGTCTGGAACTAGATGATCTGAAATCTATCTGGAAGGGAAATAAACCTTTTGATGCAAAACCTGCAGAAGAAATTGCAGCCATGCTAAAAGGCAGAAGTAACTCTCCGATAGCAAAATTGAAAAGAAGTACCTGGTTTGAATTGGTGCTGACGATGGTCTTTGGTGTGATCATGCTGTTCTACTCCTTTTCATTGCCCAGCGGATCGCTCAAATGGTCGGTGGTAGCAACGCTTATCTTGTTTGTAGTATATTGTATTTATTACTTCAAGAAATTGAAATTGCTGAATCGTTTTGATGCATCCCATCAGAACATTCGCGAGAACCTGGAAAAACTGGTAAAGGATCTCAACACCTATCTATCTTTTTATAAGACGAGTTATGCTATCGTTTTTCCCGCTTATTTCTTTTTAGTACTTCTCTTCACCGCTATCGAAAGAGGAGCCGATGCTTTTCTCCATCAATTGACCCAGCCTGAAACGATTCTCCGATTATCCATTGCCTCACTGGTATTCATTGCCATTATGGTGCTGGTATCCAAATGGTATTTGAAAAAATTATATGGCAATCACCTGGAGGCCCTGAAAGAATTGTTGAAAGATATTGAAGACTCAACCACGCAAGGCAAGGAGTGAAAACGATAAGGCGGTGGTAACTTTGTCTATAGTTTCAGGTGTGAGTAATTTTTGATTGATCTCTATTGTTATCCCCAGGTATTCTTCTTCCGAAAATCGAGTTCGCAAGTAAGCAGTAAATCCGTCAGTAGCATTTTCAGCTGAATCCTTAAATTCAATACGAAAATCTCCCAGAGCTTGTTCTAAAGAGCTCATGAGTTGCAGCGCCATCGTTTTTTCGAAAGTCCGCTGCGAATCAAAAACGATACCAATATCCGTTAAGTAAATTCTCTCTTGAAATGCAGGTGGGAGACTGCGAATGGATAAGTGCACAACCGGTTTGGGGAGCATGGCCAGCGCATGTTCTACCCGCAGCCGATACGGAAAATAGTATTTATCCAGCAGCAGCTGTTTGTCTTCATCACCGAGACCGGTAGTAAAAACAGAGAATAAATGTGGATTGCTTAAGGATTGATTCACATCCACCAATAAGCGCGTAGTTTGATGGGTGAAGCATGATACATCAAGGGCTTCGGATAAAGCTACGGTAATGTCCAAGGCGCCTTCGTCCCAGCCTTCGGGTGAGTTAAGAATTTCGTCTGTTGGAAATAGCCCTCTATATCGAATCGGCACCTGATTACCGGCATATTCGCACGAAAGAATAAGGGATAAGGAAGCCATTCGGTATCAATTTTTTTTGCTAGTGATCGTGGAGTTAGTTTTTAGGATTGATTTAGACGCATCAAGGTGCGACCAGTGTTCTTTAAAAAACATGAAGCAGTTTACTGATAATGAGATCGAAGACTTCAAACAAGATGAGAATGATGATGATCCATTCAAGTCGACTGCTTTCTCTATGATTTGATATTTCTCTAAACACGGTAAGGTTGTCTTCAATAATGCGAAGCGTGTATTCCAATTCACTAAAACGCAAACGCAAATCAAAGTGCTTGATCAGGCCTTGATGCAGTTTGTCTAAATACTCATCGTCCCATACCTGATCGGGGGCATCGAAGATGTAAATGTTTTCAGCAATATCGTTTTGGGTGTTGAGGGCGCGACCCAAAAAACGCAGCATTTTTTTTCGACCAATTTTCAGCGTGCCGGTATGTTCTAATTGATTTGAAAACCCCTTCACTTCTGTTAGCAGATTTTCTGCCACCAGATGATGGTAATCAATGGCTACAGATTGCGCCAGGTTAAACATGGCAATGCGAATTACCTTATCGTCTACGCGGCCCAGGGTAACCTTATCATAATCGAAGAGTGTTTCACTGCCTGTATTCACCATGATCTGAAAGTCATCGCGAAGAGGATTCGCGAGGGGAGCTTTCTGGTATGGGTGCACGGTTTTGATGGCGTAGCGCATTTCCTCTTCAGTGAATCCCGCAAACACCACCACGCCAAAATTGAAGTAGTATTGGTACTTATTTTCACTGAATTTGTAAAACAACTCAGAGGAGGTCTCCGCGGAGGCTTTTATCTCCAGAAAGGACTTAATACCCTTTACTTCCAACTGGTTGGCAATTAAAAAGGCCGTTAGTTTGATGGAATCGGACATGAGGCAACCGCTTGTGAAATATAAAGTTAATTTAATGTACGAAGATTTTAGCTTGCGAACTTTTAGAAGAAATTAGCGCTATGAAGACATTATTTCGCATTGCATTGATCATGATCCTTTCCGTTCAGGCTTTTGGTTGGGGACAAACAGGGCATAGAGCCATGGGGCTTTTAGCCGAGAGAAATCTTTCTAAAAAAGCCAAAAAGGAAATAGAGAGAATTTTGAAAGGAGAGTCGTTATCCATGACCAGTACCTGGATGGATGAAATCCGTTCGGATTCTACTTATCGCTACTCCTATGATTGGCATTGGGTTACCATACCAGATGGACAGACGTATGAACAAACTGAGAAAAATCCGAAAGGAGATGTTATCGCAGCTATTGAAACGATAATAGCAGAATTGAAATCAGGAAAATTTTCTGGTAAGGAAGAGACGATTCGCCTAAAAATGTTGGTGCATCTGATAGGCGACATTCACCAGCCTTTACACGTAGGTCTTGGCCCTGATAAGGGTGGTAATGATGTGAAGGTAATGTGGTTTCGTGCGGACAGCAATCTTCATCGCGTGTGGGATAGCGACATGATTGATGATAAAAACGTAAGCTATACAGAATTAGCAAATTGGATTGGTCAACCCTCTTCTACAGATTTAGCAACTTGGCAAAAATCAACGGTGCGTGACTGGGCTAAGGAAAGTATGAGTTATCGCAAGCAAGTGTATGATTACGGCAATGGTAAAATGGGTTATCAGTATTCTTACAAATATTTTGATATTGTAAAACTTCGTCTGCAGCAAAGTGGCATTCGCTTAGCTGCCGTGCTGAACGAAATTTATGGATAGGAGAGTTGTAGGAGGTGTTTTATCCTCCTACAATTTCAACCTCTGTTCTTCTATTGATTTCACGTCCCTCCATCTCATCATCGTTTGATACCAAGGGGCGTTCCTCACCATAACCGACAGCGGAAAGGCGTGAGGGCTCAATTCCTTTACTCACCAGGAAAGCCACTACGGATTGTGCGCGCTTCAACGAGAGGGCTTTGTTCAAGGCGTCATCTCCTGCACTGTCTGTATGTCCGTTTACTTGTAATCGCAAGGCTTGATTTTTTTCCAGCATAGAAACAATGCGTTCCAATTCACCAAGTGATTCTTTCTTTAAATCAGATTTTCCGCTGTCAAAGAAAACGTTCTTCAACACAACCTTAGAGCCCGTTTCCGCCTTCGCCATTAAAATGTGCGTGTCAATTTCCTGGTATTCTGAAAAGGTTGGCACTTCAAAATTCATGGAATTGAAGAGATAACCATCAACGGAAGTATTGATACCATAGTTACCACCGTGAGGAATGTCAATGGTAAATTCTCCTGTGCTGGAAGAAGAATAGACCCGCGCTATAATGGTATTGTTAGCATTATTGATCAAAACTATTTGCGCGCGCAGGGGAGAGGAAGAAGTAGCATCAATTACTTTACCTTTTAAGGCTGTGGCAATTCCTAAATCTTTTTGAAGGCTGATCAGTGGATCAACAAAAGCATCGTTTACCGCTTCCGCTTCAGCTACGGGTGCTGTATCAGCAATTTCCGTTTCCAATTCTACAATTGGTATTTCGGGTTCAATAAAGGTTACCATGCAAAGGTCTGTACGCCCCACGCCTTCTTGGCGAACAGAAGCATAGTAGCCACGCTTTTTATCTTCTGACAGGTGAAAGAAATTTTCATACTCAGCCGTGTTGATCGGATATCCCAGATTAACGGGTTTCTGCCATTTCCCTTTTACTTTTTCAGCTTTAAAGATATCGTAGCTGCCCAAGCCAGGGTGCGTATCGGAACCAAAATATAATGTGCTGTCATTAAATAAGAAGGGAGCATCTTCATCCCCAAGGGTATTAATAGCAGGGCCCAGATTTTCAGCGTTGTTCCATTCTCCGAACTGATTTATTTCGGCCACGTAGAGATCAAGACCACCATATCCTCCGGGGCGATCGCTGGCGAAGTAGAATTTCTTTCCATCGGGTGTGAAACAACCTGAGGTTTCATTGCTGGCAGGTCCGTTTATAAAGTCTCCCATATTCACCGGCTTTGACCATTCGCTCCCATCAAAATCGGATCGGTACAAATCTCCACTTCCCTCTCCGTAATAGATAATGAGTGTATTTCCATCGCGCGAAAGTGAGGAAGCCGCATCATGAAATTGATTGTTAATGTTGCTGCTGATTTTTTTAGGTGCTGACCATTCCCCGTCTTTTAATTCAGAGATCAGAATTTCTTCAAAAAGTACTTTGTTGCGCCTGTCGATAAAGGCAGAGTCGCGGGCTGAGGTGAAAATGAGTTTGTCCTCGGAAGCGTTCAGCATAGGGCCATAGTCATCAAAAGCTGAGTTCACTGGCCACTCCATCACTTTTACGATGGCAGATACCGCATTGGCCATGAGTGAATCGGCACGTTGGCATTCTTCAATTTTATGATCGCACAAGGGCCCCATTCTTTTATTTCTTTCCTTGTATAATTCGTAGTGCTTTTGTGCTTTTTTGAAATTGAAGTTTAGCTGATTGGACATGCCCAGGTAGTAATGAATGTCTTCATCAATCTGTTGGTTTATTTTGTAGGCACGCTCCAGGTGTGATAAGGATTGAAATTTTGGTGAGCTGGACAGATAAGTCAACCCAATTTTGAGCTGTACCTTCGCGTCATTGGGATCTAGTTTTTCAGCTTCCGTGTAAGCAGCCAAAGCTTTTGTAAATTCTTGGCGGGCATAGAATTTATCCCCTTGGTCAATAAATTTTTTACCAGGCTGTGCAAAAACCTGGGTAGCAAAGCAAGATAACAGGATTACGCTCGCTGTAAGGAGAGATCTCATAGTAGGATAGGCTCAAAGACGGTAAATCTATGCAAAAAATAACAGCAGCAAAACTGGCATCCGTGCGAGATCTATTGCCTGAACTACTGAGTCAGCTGTTCCATTTATGCAAATAGGTGGAGCATACCTTTTTCTTTGGCCTCCAGCAATGAATGATCCATTAGAAATTCATCAACGGCCCTCGCGGCTTCTCGCCCTTCACTAATGGCCCACACCACGAGACTTTGTCCCCTTCTGCAATCGCCTGCGGCAAATACTTTGTTGACTGAAGTTTTGAATCGATTACTTTTTACGTTGCCCCGCTCATCATACTCTACTCCAAGTTTGTCTAACAGGCCATCGTGTTGTGTGTGTAAAAAGCCAAGTGCGAGTAAGGCAAGTTCGCAGGGGATTATTTTTTCAGTTCCCGGAATTTCTGAAAATGCCGGTACTTGACCAGCAGCGGACTTAGTCATTGCTACCTCAGCAACTTTAATTGCTGTTAGATTCCCTTGTTCATCTCCAATAAATTCTTTGGTTACTATACTCCACTGACGATCGCAACCCTCTTCGTGTGAAGTGGAGGTTCGTAAAATTATGGGCCAATTAGGCCAAGGCATAGAGGCTGTTCTTTCTTTCGGTGGCTTTGTTAAAATTTCTAACTGTGTTACTGACCTTGCTTTATGTCGGTTGGAAGTGCCCACGCAATCAGAACCCGTATCTCCTCCACCGATGACGACTACATTCTTATTACTTGCCCAAATTTCTTCTTCGTTGATGTGTTTGTCACTTACCCTTCTATTCTGTTGAACCAAAAAATCCATGGCAAAATGAACTCCCTTTAAATTTCTTCCCGGTATTGGTAAGTCGCGAGGAATGGTGGAGCCTGTACAGAGCATGATTGCATCAAACTCTTCCTGAAGCTGCTGAACGGTATGCGTTACTCCAATAGTTGTGTGGGTGTGAAAGGTAATGCCTTCCTCCATCATTACGTTAATTCTTCTGTCCAGCATTTGCTTGTCTAGCTTGAAATCCGGAATGCCATAACGAAGCAGGCCACCTACTTCCTCCGCACGTTCATAGACAGTAACCCAATGGCCCGCATAGTTTAATTGCGCGGCAGCTGCCAAACCCGAAGGACCAGAACCAATGATGGCCACTTTTTTATGAGTGCGAGATGCAGGCACGCGAGGTTTTGCATATCCTTCTGCAAAGGCTTTTTCAATAATCACCTTCTCTATGTATTCAATCGTAACAGGAGGTTTGTTGATGCCCAATACACATGAACTTTCGCAAGGAGCCGGGCAAATTCTTCCTGTGAACTCAGGAAAATTGTTAGTAGAGATCAGAATCTCATACGCTAAACGCCAGTTGCCTTGGTAAACGGCATCGTTGAATTCTGGAATGATATTGCCGAGTGGACACCCCTGATGACAAAAGGGCACTCCGCAGTCCATACACCGCGAGGCTTGTTTTTGAGCAAGACCATTATCCGGAGTTGCCTCTACTTCATTGTAGTCCTTTATCCTCACTTTTGGATCGCGCTTTTTAGGAAGCTCCCGTTCATGTTCTAAAAATCCTGTTGGTTTTCCCATGGTGGATACTGATGAGTATTAAACCTGTTGTTAAAAATTTTTTATTCCCCTGGATTACTTCTTGCTAATCTGCTCATTCATCAGTGCTGCTTTGCGTTTCTCCAGCACAGCTTTATAGTCAGTGGGCATCACCTTCACAAACTGTTTGAAGGTCGTGGGCCAATAGCTTAGTATATGCGAAGCCACCTTGCTTTGTGTGTTGTGCTGGTGCGATTGAATCATTCTTTTTAAAACGATTTCATCTTCTGGTTCAAGTGTATCCAGCAACACCATTTCCATGTTGCAATTCTTCACGAAGTTTTTGCTCACATCCCAAACGTACGCGACACCTCCACTCATGCCTGCAGCAAAGTTTCTTCCTGTTTCACCTAAGACAACTACGGTGCCTCCCGTCATGTATTCACAGCCATGATCGCCAACACCCTCCACCACTACCTGCACGCCTGAGTTGCGCACGGCAAATCGTTCACCGGCCATGCCGTTGATAAAACTTTCACCGGAAGTGCCACCGAAGAAGGCCACATTTCCTACGATGATATTTTTGGCTGGATTGAACGTGGAGCGTTTATTCGGATAGAGAATTAGTTTGCCACCCGAGAGTCCCTTGCCGAAATAATCATTAGCATCACCTTCCAGTTCAAAGGTGATACCACCAGTGGTGAAAGCGCCAAAGCTTTGGCCTGCAGTACCTTCAAACTTGAAATGGATGGTGTCTGTCGGCAAGCCAACACCCCGGTATTTTTTGGAAACTTCGTTGGAGAGCATGGCACCAACGGAACGATCTTGATTGGTAATTTGGAAAGTGTTGGTTACCTGATCTTTATTTTTTAATGCGGGCTCAGCGGCTTGTATCAGTTGCCTGTCTAACACCTTGCCTAGGTTATGATCTTGCTCTTCCTGATGAAAAGTAGCAGTATCTAAATGAGTAGCTTGTTTGTAGAGTAAAGGTGAAAGATCAATGTTGTTGTTTTTCCATTGCTTACTTCTTTCACGCAATGTTAAGCGATCTCGCTGCCCAACCATTTCGTCTACGGTTCTAAAGCCAAGCTCAGCCATTATCTCTCGTAATTCTTCAGCCAGAAATTCGAATAGGTTAACTACGTGTTCCGGTTTGCCAGTGTAAAGTGAGCGCAGTTCTTTATTTTGGGTAGCAATGCCTACAGGACAAGTATTCAAATGACATTTTCGCATCATGATGCAGCCTGTAGTAACAAGGGCAGCAGTTGCTACTCCCCATTCTTCGGCACCTAATAAGGCTGCGATGGCTAAATCTCTACCGGTTCTGATTTGTCCATCGGTTTGCAGCACTACTCGTCCGCGCAATTTATTTTTCACCAAGGTTTGATGTGCTTCAGCCAAGCCGAGTTCCCACGGCAGACCGGCATGACGGATAGAACTTAAGGGAGATGCACCAGTACCTCCATCGTGCCCGGCAATAAGAATCACATCCGCATGAGCTTTGGCAACACCAGAAGCAATTGTGCCCACACCGGCTTCGCTCACCAGCTTTACACTGATGCGAGCCTGCCTGTTAGCATTCTTCAAATCGAAGATGAGTTGGGCTAGATCTTCAATGGAATAAATATCGTGGTGATTCCCGATCCAGTCGTCTACTTTATGACCCGGCAATTGTCCACCTTCACCTGGTTTGGCACCCTGTGCCATTTTAATTTGTAGTTCACTTGCATTGGTAAGATAGTAACTGGTTACCCCAAAGCGACCAGAGGCTACTTGTTTGATGGCGGAATTTTCCCAATCCCCATTTTCTTTTTTGTGAAAGCGTATTTCATCTTCTCCACCTTCTCCGCAATTGCTCTTACCACCAATGCGGTTCATGGCAATGGCCAGGGTGCTGTGTGCTTCATGCGAAATGGAACCGAAAGACATGGCACCCGTAGCAAAGCGTTTAAAAATATTTTCTTTTGGCTCTACCGCTTCCAGAGGAATAGACTTTCCTGTTTTAAATTTTAATAAGCTCCGAAGCGTAATCGCCTTTTCACTTTGCTCATTAATCAGGCTGGTGTATTTCTTAAAGAGTGTATAGTCTTTTGTTTTGGTGGATTGTTGTAATAGATGAATGGTTTGAGGATTGAAAAGATGAGCTTCCCCTCGTTGTTTCCATTGGTAGACGCCACCCACTTCCAAATGTGGAAAGCCATTGCTGGTTTTAGGGAAAGCAAGTTGATGTTTGGCTAAAGCCTCTTTGGCAATGTCGTCAAGCAAGAGCCCGCCAATGCGTGAAACGGTTCCTGTAAAGTATTGATCAACTACCGTTTGATGAATACCCAACGCTTCAAAAATTTGTGCGCCATGGTAAGATTGTAACGTGCTGATGCCCATTTTACTCATTACTTTAAGTAATTCACCAGCCACTGCTTTTTTATAATGATAAAGTGCCTTCTCTTCAGTAAGATCTTCGCTGAAGAGATTGCGTTTTTTCATATCGTGTATCGTCTGATAAACCAGATAGGGATTTACACCAGATGCTCCATAGCCAATCAGTGTAGCGTAGTGATGTGTTTCCCACACGTCACCCGCTTCTACCAATAGACCAACTTTGCCTCTCAGACCTTTTCGAATCAAATCGTGATGCACGGCAGCCACAGCCAGCAACGAAGGAATTTGAGCATGGCCACTATCAAAACTTCTATCGGATAAAATAATAATAGTAAAGCCATCTTCAATCGCATCGGTAACATATTGACAAACGCGATTCAATCCGTTCTCCAAAGCACCGGGCTGTCCATCGGCTCTAAAGTAGGTGTAAATCGTTTTTGTTTGTAAGTGACGATGATCGATGTAGCGAATTTTCTCCAGCTCGTTGTTGGACAAAATTGGCGTGGGTAATTCGAGGGTAATACAATGTTCGGGCGATTCCTCCAACAAGTTTAAGGACCCGCCTACATGCGAAGCCAGAGACATCACGAGACGCTCTCGAATGGGATCGATGGGCGGATTAGTAACCTGGGCGAAAAGTTGTTTAAAGTAATTAGATAGGTGCTGTGCCTGATTTGAGAGCACAGCCAGGGGTGTATCGTTGCCCATGGAGCCAAGCGCCTCTTTTCCGGTCTCACACATTTGCGCGAGGATGACGCGCAAATCTTCTGAAGTGTAACCGAATGAAACTTGTCTTTTTAAAAAAGTTATCGGGTCGTACTTATGAAAACTGCCTCCGGGTTCAGGCAAATCGACAAGTCGAACTTTGTTTTCTTTTACCCATTTGCCATAGGGTTGCCGAGAACAGATTTCTTTCTTTAGTTCATCATCGCTGACAATCTTTCCTCTCTCTAAGTCTACTACAAACATTTTACCCGGCTGCAACCTGCCTTTGGTAACTACCTTGGCAGGATCAATATCCAGCACGCCCACTTCCGATGCCATGATCACCATGTCATCTTCCGTAACCACAAATCGGGATGGTCGCAAGCCATTGCGGTCGAGGGTAGCGCCCACAATTTTACCATCCGTAAACGTAATAGACGCTGGACCATCCCAAGGCTCCATTAAGTTGGCGTGGTATTCATAAAAATCTTTTTTCTCTTGAGCCATTGCCTCATTACCATCCCAGGCTTCGGGAATGAGCATCATCATGACATGAGGCAAGGAGCGACCGGCATGCACTAACAACTCAATAGTGTTGTCGAGATTAGAGGAGTCTGATTGTTTGGGATTACAAATGGGCAAAATCATGTCTAACTCCTCTCGTGTAAAATGAGGTGAGGAGAAAAAGGTTTCTTTGGACTTTAACCAGTTGATATTTCCTTGAACTGTGTTAATCTCTCCGTTGTGGGCGATGTAGCGAAATGGCTGTGCGAGTCGCCACGAGGGAGAAGTATTAGTAGAAAAACGAGAGTGAATAACCGCCAACGCAGAAACGACTTCTTCGTTTTCCAAGTCGTGAAAATAGTTGCGCAGGTGCCCTGACATCAGCATTCCTTTATACGAAATGGTTTTGTATGAAAGAGAAGAGAAGTAGAATTGGTTGTCTACGCCTTTAACAGATTCGGTAACCAGGTGGGTGGAGTATTTTCGGAGGATGAATAGTTTGCGTTCAAAATCTTCAGGATTGGATCCCGTATCAAGTCGCTTGATGAAGACTTGTTCCATGGAAGGTTCTGCTTGTAAAGCAGTTTCACCCAGTTCTTTATTATTAGTAGGCAACACTCGATAACCGAGCAAGCCCATATTCATTTTTTTGATTTGTCGGTTTAATACGGTTCGGCACTCTTCCCGCACCTTTGGATCAGCCGGGAAAAAGACAAGGCCCACACCATACGATCCGAAGGAAGGAAGTTTGAATCCCAGTTTACGACACTCACTAATGAAAAATTCATGAGGGACTTGAATTAGAATTCCTGCACCATCTCCTGTATTTGGTTCACATCCACAAGCCCCTCGGTGCTCCATGCGTTCCAACATGGTGAGGGCATCACTTATCAGTTGATGAGACTTTCTCCCTTTGATGTTTGCGATAAATCCTACGCCACACGAGTCGTGTTCAAAGCGCGGATGATACAGTCCTTCAGGTAGCAATTCTTTCACGTTAGGCTTGGTGTAAGTGAATAAATTTAGAGAATGAAAAAGCGGTATCCTGTGTATTTGGAAAAAAGTGTTGAAAAAAATTTGAAAAGCAAACTAACGATCAGTAGCGAAAACGATTGATGCGATAGGTGTTGGTTTATGAGTGAGTTGAAGAGCGACAGTGTTGTACTGTAAAATCTCCTGTTGGCTGAAGTGCTGCAGAGCTCTTGCATTACAAGAAATGCATGATAATAGAAAAGCCCTTGCGCAATCATGGCACAAGGGCTTTTTGTTTTTGTAGTCTCGCCCAGAATCGAACTGGGATCAAAAGTTTAGGAAACTTCTATTCTATCCGTTGAACTACGAGACCAAATGTTTTTTGAAAATCGTCTGCCGGCTGCAGATGAATGATCACAAAAATAGAAAACTATTTATCTCCCTCCTCCGTGGGACTGCTGATAAAGGAAAACTCATAACCACTATTTATATAATTGGGATACAAGCTCATGTGCTTTTGCTTTACTTCTTCAAAAAGCAACTGTTTAAGTGCCTGAATGTTTTGTTTTTTTGAAGCCGCAATAAAAATCATTTTCTCAAATCCCATCTCCCGGTAGTAACCGATAGAAGTGGCTTCTTCAAAATCAGGTCGTTGTTTCTTGACGAGATCAACCTTGTTAAGCACCAAGATGACAGGAATATTTGCTGCGTTAAGTTCGGCCAATGTTTGCGAAACCACCTCGATATGATTTTCATGATAAGGGTGCGACATATCAACTACGTGAAGAATGATGTCAGCTTCTCGCACCTCATCCAGCGTGGACTTGAAGGATTCGATCAAATGGTGAGGCAACTTGCGAATAAAACCTACAGTATCAGACAACAAAAAGGGGATATTGCCAAAGGTGATTTTTCGAACCGTTGCATCTACCGTGGCAAATAATTTGTTCTCAGCCAATACTTCTGAACCAGAAAGCAAATTCATAAGGGTTGATTTGCCGGCATTCGTATAACCCGCGATGGCCACCCGAACAATGTTGTTTCTAGACTTGCGTTGAGTCGCGTGCTGACTCTCAATTTTTTTCAATTTCTCCTTCAATAAGGAAATTTGATCCCTGATGATTCGCCTGTCCGTTTCTATTTCTCGCTCACCAGCACCACCGCGCGTTCCTGTTCCACCCCGCTGTCTTTCTAAGTGAGTCCAAAGCCTGGTAAGGCGTGGAAGCAGGTACTGATTGCGCGCCAACTCAACTTGTGTGCGCGCTTGGGAAGTTTGTGCGCGTTGGAGAAAAATATCCAGAATCAATAAACTTCGATCGTAGATCCTGACTTTTGCTTCGCTATCCTTTGGATTAAACTCTTTTTCCAAATTTCGAAGTTGGGATGGACTCAAGTCATCATCAAAAATTACATGATTGGCCGGTAAAGCACGCACATATTCCTTCAGTTCCTCCAGCTTGCCCTTACCAATAAAAAACTTGCCGTCAGGCTTAGCCAGGTTTTGAATAAGTCTTTTCCCAGTTTTTATGCCAGCGGTTTCGGCCAGAAAAGCCAGCTCATCAAGGTGCTCATTAACCAATTCGGGCTGTCGGCTATCGCCTAAGCCCACAAGGACAGCAATTGTTTGTTTTTCAGCCATTTATAAAAGGTGCGAAGTAAACGGAAAAATTGTATATACGGTTTCGAACAGGGTTACTTTTTACTAACTTTGTTGGATTGACGTTATAAAAAAATCAAAACAACGGATTTTTCGACTGACCATCGAAAATTCTTTGCCTGACCTTGAGCCCTCTATGAAAGTCGCCATTGTACTCAACACCTCCTGGAACATCTACAATTTCAGGCTCAATTTCATCAAATCTTTACTGGCGGAGGGTCACGAAGTCCATACTATCGCGCCTAAGGACGATTATACAACACTTCTTGTCGAGATGGGGTGTACGCACCACAATGTGAAAATGGATAGTAGGGGGGCTAATCCTATTAAGGACTCTGCTCTAATTATAGAACTTTGGTCCATTTACAGGAAACTTCGTCCAGATGTTGTGTTGCATTATACCATTAAGCCCAATGTTTATGGTACGCTGGCCGCAGCGATGTTAGGTATACCCACCATCAATAACGTTTGTGGCTTGGGCACCGTCTTTTTGAAAGACAACCTGGTGTCAAAAATTGCTATCGCGCTTTATAAAGTAAGCTTTCGCTTCGCTTCTAAAATATTTTTTCAAAATCCGGATGATCTTAAGCTCTTTGTATCTGAAAAATTGGTGAAAGAAGGTGTCGCTGATTTGGTGCCGGGTTCGGGAATTAATCTTCAGCATTTTGCGCCTTTTGCCTTTAAGCGAAATGAGACTTTTACCTTTTTGATGGTATCTCGTCTGATCACGGATAAAGGTGTTTTGGAGTATGTGGATGCCATCAGACGCCTTAAGGAACAAGGGATAAGAGCAAAATTTCAAGTATTAGGTGCGTTGGATCCAGAGCATAGAAGAGGCATAAAGGTTGAGGTAGTGAATAAGTGGGTAGAAGAAGGAACCTTTGAGTATTTAGGCACCACTGATGATGTTCGTTCTTACATTCAGGCAGCTGATTGCATTGTGTTACCCTCCTACAGAGAAGGAACGCCACGTACCTTACTGGAGGCAGCGTGTTCTGCTAAACCGATTATTGCGACCGATGTTCCGGGCTGCAATCATGTAGTGGAGAACAACGTTAACGGTCTGCTCTGCAAGCTAAAGGACGAAAAAGATCTGGCCGATAAAATGGAACAGATGTCTTCTTTCGATGATGGAACACTTAAAAACTTTGGATTAAAGGGGCGTGCGAAAATGGAAGCTCAATTTGATGAGGAATTAGTCATCAACAAGTATCTTTCCGCTTTGAAAGAGATAAAAATTGCTTCCTAACGTCATTTTTAGAGAAACCGGCTTTGCCGGGTTGATTGAAATTGTCCCCTCCGTATTTCCGGATGACCGCGGCATTTTTTTTGAAAGCTTTCGCGAGGAGTGGAAAGACTACCTTGGTAAAGAGATTTCCTTCGTGCAAGAAAACCAGTCCTTTTCTAAAAAGGGTGTCATCAGAGGGCTTCATTTTCAGAAGCCGCCTTTTGCGCAAGCAAAGCTAGTACGTGTGATTACCGGTAAAGTGCTTGATGTAGTGGTTGATTTGCGGAGAGAATCTAACACTTTTGGTAAATCCTATTCTCTGGTTTTAGATTCTGAAAAGCAAAATCAGCTTTTCGTACCCGATGGCTTCGCACATGGGTTGGCAGCGCTGGAGGATTCCATATTTTTTTATAAGTGCTCAAATGTCTATAGCAAAAGTTCTGAAGCGGGTATCCGTTGGGATGATTCGGAGCTTGACATTGAGTGGCCGTTTAAAAACCCCCTGGTTTCTGAGAAATAATTTAACTGCTAAAATTGTTCCTCTTGAAAAACGCATACGGTTTTATTGTTCTTCTTTTTGCCTTTGCGAGTTGTGCCTCCTACAAACAAAGCCTCATGTTTAAGACCGATGAAACAACGGCTATTAAACAGGCAGCAGAAACACTCAACAGGACGTACGCCCTCACCACCTTTGACGAAGTGAGCATTGAGGTGTTCACCAAAAATGGTGAAAGATTAATTGATCCTGATAAGGTCTTAATGATGACAGGGCCAAATGGCCAACGAATTTCACAAGAACAGGATGAAGAGGAAGAAAAATTCCTGATCGATGAAAATGGAGTGGCCAAATTTCCCATGGTGGGTGAACAAAAGTTAGCAGGTCTTACTATTCGTGAAGCTGAGCTATTGCTGCAAAAGGAATTCTCGAAATTTTATGAGGATGTGTTTGTGAAGCTTACATGCGAAACCCGAAGAGTAGTAGTGCTGGGAGTGCCCGGTGGCCTGGTACTTCCGCTTACCTATGAAAATGTTTCCTTAGTAGAAGTGGTGGCCATGAGTAAGGGCTTTATGACAGAAGGGAAGGCACAAGCCATCCGATTAGTAAGAGGAGACGATGTTTACCTGATAGACTTGAGTACCGTGGAGGGTTATCGGAAGGGGAATATGACCGTTTTGCCTGGAGATATAATTTATATGGAGCCTGTGATTCGTCCCTTTGTTGAAGCCTTGGGTGATTACGGGCAACTTGTCTCTATTTCGATCTCACTTCTCACTCTGTTACTTGTGGTAGCTCAATAGGATTTCATGGAGAAGAACTTTAACGACACGAACGAGACTATTGACTTTCCAAAGCTGAAGGCCATCTTCTTAAAGAACTCCCCCTGGGTTCTGGCGTTATTTTTAGTGTGCAACCTGGTAGCCTACTTATTCATTCGGTATACAAAAAATGTGTACGAAGCGGAAGCGGAGATAAAGCTTGAGTTGAAAAACGAAGCGAATGAATTTGGGATCACCAAGCTTATTGAAGATCAAAACCTGAATCTGCTTTCCGGTGAGATTGAACTGATACAGTCCAATCTGTTTTTAAGTCGCGTTATTGATTCCCTCGACCTCCATGTTTCTTACTACAGCATTGGTGATTTTCTGGATTATGAACTCTATAGAAATTCACCCTTTAGCGTAAAACCGCTTCAGGTGGGTCCTGCCCATTTCAATGTAAAGCATTCGATTAAACAGCTTAGTGATTTTCGCTATGAAATTGTATTGCATGACGAAACAGTTCTAGCAGGAGAATTTGGTAAACCATTGCGGGTAAATGGAGTAGCGCTACTTGTTGAAAAGTCGAGAAAATTCAACTTCGAATCGCAAAATAAGTACTCGTTTGTGCTTAATAATGAACAAGCTCTTCGAGCGTACTTCACCAAGGGCCTTATGGTAGAGCCAAAGAATTTCAACGCCAACACCATTCGGATTGCTTTTAAGGAATTCAATCCTGAAAAAGCAATGGATATCGTGAATAGAATCGTAAGTGTGTATCGCAATTTCAGCTACGAGCAGAAGAGTTTTGCGAATACCCAAAAAATTGGTTGGGTGAATCATGAACTCGAGCAGATTGAAAAGAAAATGGAGCAGTTCGAGAACTACTTTAAAGACTTTACACTGGAGAACAAAACGCAAAATCTTAATGAAGACCTCGCGCGTACCGTGTTGGAGATGAATGGGATCGATACGGTTCGATACCAATTAAATCAGCAATTAAAATTAATTGCTGTTTTACAAGGCGACATCGCCTCCAAAAGTACGGAACGCCCGATCAGTATGGGTGACAAGGATGTTTTACCTGAAGAAATCGTTATTGAATTATTGGCCTATCAGAAAAAAATAACAGAACTAAACAACCTACGTCTTTCACACAAAGAATCTACGTTTGCTTTCAAACAAGTGCAAAACGATATTGATTTTATTTCTAAGCAATTGGCATTTCAATTAAGCGAGATGGAGTCTCTGATTAAGATTCAACTCAAACATTTTGATCAAAGACGTAAACGCCTTGAAACGGAATTTGCGAACATGCCGGATAAGACAACCGAGTTCACGAAGAATCAACGCTTCTATAAATTGTACGAAGAATTTTACTTTACATTGATGAAGTCCCGCTCTGAGTTTGAAATAGCTCAGGCAGGAACTATCCCCGACTTTAAAATTCTTTCAGCGGCTACGTTACCCAATGTACCCATCTCGCCTAATCGTTTACTCATCACCGCTGCAGGATTCACCACTAGCTTGGTGGTTATCTTTTTCTTCATTGGCTTTTTATATCTGATTGATGATAAGATTACAAGCGTACATGAACTGGAACGCATTGCGAAGGTCTCCATATTAGGAATCATTCCATCCTTTAGAAATTCACGTAAAGATGGCTTGCCTGTTCAAAATCAACCGCACTCAATGGTTTCGGAGTCTATTCGTACGCTGCGTACCAACCTCGACTTCTTTAATACAAATGGTGTGCAAAAAGTCATCACCATTTCTTCAACGGTTTCTGGAGAAGGAAAATCGTTTGTTGCCAGAAATTTAGGAGCTGTAATCGCCATGTCACATAAAAAGGTGGTGTTAGTGGATTTGGATATGCGCAAGCCAAAGGATGATCAGGCGCCACCGTTTAATAATAAGTCATTAGGCGTGAGCAGTGTTCTGATTAATAAAATTACCTGGCAGCAATGCGTGCAGGAAACTTCAGTAGAGAATTTCCATGTAATCCCTGCGGGGCCACATCCTCCTAATCCTTCTGAGTTATTGGTGAACGGTGTTTTTGAAAAATTAGTGAACGACTTAAGGGAGGCGTATGATTATGTGATTATCGACACCCCACCGGTAGGTATTGTAACGGACGGTATCATGGCGATGAAGCGTGCAGACATTTGTATTTATCTGTTCAGAGCCAATTATTCGAAAAAAGAATTTTTACATAATCTTAAGCGCATCAATTCGCTGCATAATTTTTCGAATGTGACCGCCATCTTAAACGCGTTGCCCCCCACCGCGCAGAGCTATGGATATGGTTATTACCATGAAGAGAAGAAATCTAAATATTTTGAATCAATATTTTTTAAAGACTAGTGTTTGACTGGCTTAAAAAAAAGGAAACCCCCAATTGGATACCACCTCTGACCACAGATGTGCACTCACACCTATTGCCAGGAATTGACGATGGGGTAAAGACCCTGGAAGAATCAGAACAGGTAATCAGGCATTTGCACGGCCTCGGATTCAATCGCTTTATCACAAGCCCGCATGTGCATGAGTTATACAGAAATACTACAGAAGTAATTCTCCAAAAAGTGCAGGATGTTCAGCAGCATCTGACAAGTCGGGGAATGAATGTTCAGATTTCTTCGATTGCCGAGTACAGTCTTGATGAATGGCTCATGCGTAAAGTGGAAGAGAAAATGAATTTCTTGACTTTTTCTCAAAACTATTTGCTGTTTGAGACTAATTTCTTTTCTGAGCCATTGGTGTTGAATGATTTCATCTTTAAGATTACAACGTTGGGATACAAGCCTGTGCTTGCGCATCCGGAGCGCTACATGTACTTAACCAATAATAAAGATAGAATTGAGGATCTTCTTTCGCGGGGTGTGTTGTTTCAACTCAACACCTTGTCATTGGCAGGCATGTACGGTCCGGAAGTAGAAAAGCTTGCCCGTTTTCTGATCGATCAAAAGTTTGTGCACATGCTGGGCAGCGACTGTCATAACCTCCAACAGGCGCAGGTGCTGGAACGGGCACAAAAAACAAAGTATTACGCAAAGGTTATTTCATTGCCACTCTTAAACTATTCTCTTTAAATGATTGCAGTAACGGGTGCCAATGGTTTGCTGGGAAGTTTTGTGGTGAGAAAACTACTTCAGGATAACATCGCCTTCGTGGCATTGAAGCGTAAGGGGAGCGACATATCACATTTACAAGATGTTAATCACCGTATTACGTGGAGGGAATCTGATGTACGCGATTATGTTAGCGTGCTGGAGGCGTTGGAGGATGTCACGGGAGTAATTCATACTGCAGCTGTTGTCTCTTATCATAAAAGAGATAAAGACTTAATTTTTGCTGTAAATGTGGAAGGCACGCAACATATAGTGGATGCTTGTTTGCAGTTGGGGATTAAGAGACTGCTTCACGTAAGTTCGGTTGCTGCCTTGGGCAAGGAGAAAGGACAATTGATTGTTGACGAAAGCAGTAAATGGATTGAAGGGGCTCGCTTCAGTAACTATGCAGCTTCAAAATACCAGGCCGAGTTGGAGGTATGGCGCGGGCAAGAAGAAGGACTGAGTACTGTGATTGTCAACCCGTCCGTAATCCTGGCTCCTACCGACTGGGGAAAAAGTAGTGCGCAACTTTTTAAGTATGCTTATCAGCAGCGACCTTTTTATACTGAGGGTTCGCTCAACGCGGTTGATGTGAGAGACGTAGCCACGTGCATTGTTGAATTGTACAAGTCTACTTTAGAAGCAGAACGCTTTGTATTGTCGGCCGGGCAAATTTCCTACTTGAAGTTCTTTGAAAAAGCAGCCCTGAATTTTAATAAGCGTCCGCCCTTTCTTCGCGTAGCAAAACCACTGCTTCAGGTGGTGGCCATTCTGGAGGCCATTCGTAGTGTTTTAACCGGCTCCCATCCTTTGGTAACACAAGAAACAGCCCAATTGGCCGGAAAGAGTATTGTTTACAGTAATGAAAAAGTAAAGAAGGCCTTAGGGGTTGAATTTCAATCGATTGAAAGCACCCTTCAGTGGTGTTGCGAGCATTATATGAAAAAATTAGCACTTAAAAACTAGCTTTTCGTGCATAGTTTTGCTGCTGGATTTTATTAACTTTTGCAAACCGATAGCACATGGCAAAAGAATATCGTAAGCGGGAAGAAGAGAACGAGCTGATCAAGACCTTTGAAGAGAACCTGCGAAAAAAGAATCACGGATTTTTCGACCTAGAGGCCTACCAAGAGATCATCGATTATTACCTTTTCAGAGGTAAGAATAATAAGGCTTTATATGCTGTAAATCTGGCCATTTCTCAATATCCTTTTTCAGTTGAATTAAAAGTGGTGAAGGCCCAAATCATGTCTAACCTGGGGGAGCATGAGGAGGCTTTAGAGATATTAGGTGAAGTTGAAAATCTGCAACCCAATGATGCAGAAGTATTATTGACCAAAGGGTCTATTCTTGCTTTGCAAAATAAACATGCGGAGGCCATCGAGTGCTATGAAAGAGCGCTGGCGGTGGCAGAAGATAAAGACGAAGTTTATTATAACATTGGGCTTGCCTATCAGCAAATGGAACAGTATCAATTGGCGATTGATGCCTACAAGCAAGCCATTGAATTGAATTTGAATCACGAAGGAGCACTCTACGAACTTGCATTCTGTCTGGATGTAACCGACCAGTTGGAGGGAAGTGTTGAGTATTATAAGAAATTTATTGACGAAGATCCTTACTCGGCAGCAGCCTGGTATAACCTCGGAATTGTTTATAATAAACTTGAAAAATTTGAGGAAGCGTTGATGGCCTATGATTATGCCATTACGATTGATGAAACCTTTGCTTCGGCACACTTTAATGTAGGAAACACCTACATGAATTTGGGAGAGTATACCAAGGCACTGGATTCATTCAAGCGCACGGTTGAATTGGAGGGGCCAAGTGCTGAAGTATATTGTTGCATTGGGGCTGCGTATGAAAGCTTGGAACAGTTTGAGTTAGGATTGAAATATTATCAAAAATCAACCAAGCTGGACAATCTATACGATGAAGCATGGTTTGGATGTGGAGCCTGTTTGGAGAAAATGGAGAAATGGAGTGAGGCTAACCATCACTACACAAAGGCATTAAAGCTACATACCGAAAACTCTGAATACTGGAAGGCAGTAGCGCATTCTGATTTCAAGATTGGCCACATCCCACAAAGCCTGGAGTCATATGAAGAAGCGGCCAAACTCGATCCAACCGATAAAGAGATTTGGTTGAACTGGTCCTTTATATACTATGATCAGGGTGAGTATGATAAAGCTATCGAAACGTTATTGGATGGCTTTACGGATATTCCGGATGATGCAGAAATGTTTTACCGCATGACCGTTTACCTGATTGCAGGTGGTAAATTTAAAGAAGCCTTTAACTATTTAGAAAATGCATTAATTTTGGACTTTGATGGTCATACAACCCTCTTTGAGTTCTTTCCACAATTGGAAACACAGAAAGCGCTCTATAAGATCATCGAACAATTTAGAAAAGAAAACAGCTAGATGAATTACGAGATTAAGAACCTGCCTGAGCGTACCCGTAAGCCCAGACAATACGGTTTTACCATGGCCATGGATAAGGGCCTTAGCGTTCGGGAAGCAGAAGATTTTGTGTCTACCTGTGCCGACCATGTTGACATTGTGAAATTAGGCTGGGCCACTTCTTTCGTCACGCCCAATCTGAAGGATAAACTTAAAGTATTCAAAGATGCAGGTCTTCCGGTTTATTTTGGAGGAACTCTTTTCGAAGCCTTTATCATACGCGACCAATTTGACGACTACCGCAGGGTACTCGACAAATTTGACATGCAGTTTGCAGAAGTGTCTGATGGTTCAATTGATCTGGACCACGACAAGAAATGCGATTACATTGCCAAGTTATCAGAGCAAGTAACCGTGCTTTCGGAAGTGGGGTCTAAGGATGCAGATAAAATCATTCCTCCGTACAAGTGGATTGAATTGATGCAGAAAGAGCTGGATGCAGGTGCCTGGAAAGTGATCGGTGAAGCACGCGAAGGTGGAAATGTTGGTTTGTTCCGTTCTACCGGAGAGGTGCGCTCGGGACTTGTTCAGGAAATTTTAACGAAGATTCCATTCGAAAAAATTATTTGGGAAGCTCCACAGAAAGCACAACAAGTGTGGTTTATTAAGCTATTAGGTACTAATGTAAATCTAGGCAACATTGCGCCTAACGAAGTAATACCGTTGGAGACCATACGTCTTGGCTTGCGAGGAGATACTTTCTTACATTTTCTGGGTATCGAGAGAAAGAAAGACAATTCAACACCACCTTTCGAGGTTGAATAAAATTACGTTGAAAAAACCTGCTGATTATATTTTATTGTATCTCAAGGGTATTGCCATGGGCACAGCCGATGTAATTCCTGGCGTATCAGGAGGTACCGTTGCCTTTATTAGTGGTATCTATGATGAGCTTCTGCACTCCATTAAAGCGATTGATGGAGAAGCATTTCGTTTACTCTTTAAGTTTAAGCTCAAGGACTTTTGGGTAAAAATTAATGGCAATTTCCTGGCTACTCTTTTTGCAGGTATTGTAACGAGTTTGCTGTCGTTGGCAAAGCTTATGACCTATTTGCTAACGCATCATCCGATTCTGATCTGGTCATTTTTTTTCGGACTTATCTTAGTAGCAGCACCACTTGTATTGCGAGAGATTAAGCATTGGTCTGTAAATGCTATTATTAGTTTTGTGTTGGGAATTGTTGTTGCCTACTACATCACCGTTGTGACGCCAACGGAAAGCCCGAACAATTTACTTTTCATCTTCTTTAGTGGGGCACTTGCTATTTGTGCCATGATCCTCCCTGGTATTTCAGGTGCTTTTATTCTACTTCTCATCGGTAAGTATCAATACATGATTACTGCGTTGATAGAATTTAACATTCCAATCGTATTGGTATTTATGGCAGGATGTGCGGTAGGTATTCTTTCTTTCTCGCGCTTATTATCATGGGTGTTGGATCATTACCACAGCGTGGCCGTGGCATTGCTGGCGGGCTTCATGCTCGGTTCGCTGAATAAGGTTTGGCCCTGGAGAGAAGTAAAAGAGTATGCTACGAATAGCAAAGGTGAACAAATATCCGTTTTTGATCAGAGCATCTGGCCGGGTAATTATTTTGATGTAACAGGTAAGGACCCTTTACTCCTTCAGGCAATCTTAATGATGGCCCTGGGTGTGTTTATTGTGATTCTCATTGAGCGTATTGCCACGCGTTTAAAACTAAAGCATTAACATGGAAAAAATATTCGGCCTGATTGGTCAAACCGTTAGTCATTCATTTTCAAAAGCTTATTTCGATGAGAAATTTTTCAGAGATGGATTGAGAGATCACCGCTATGAATTATTTCCGTTAGGCTCCATTACAGAAGTTGAGAATCTAATCAACAACACAAAAGGTTTAACAGGATTGAACGTTACGCTTCCTTACAAAGAAAAAGTAATTCAGTACCTGGATGTGATTGATGCAGCCGCTAAAGAAATTGGTGCCGTTAATGTTATCAAAATCGAAGAAGGGAAACTAAAGGGTTACAACACAGATTCAGCCGCCTTCTACGAAACACTGGAGCGTTGGCTTCCAAAGGGCACTGTTTTTAAAGGTTTGGTTTTAGGTTCAGGTGGCTCTTCTAAAGCAGTGCAACAGGCTTTGCGCAAACTAAACATTGATGCAAAAGTAGTGTCGCGCGAAGAAGGAAAGTCGGATCTAACATACGAGCAGTTAAATAAGGACAATAAGAAATTATTGAGTGAGTGTAATCTCATTATCAACACCACGCCATTGGGCATGCACCCCAATACTGAAACGATGGCTCCCATTAGCATGGATAATATTGGTAAGCAGCATTTTGTATATGATCTTATCTACAATCCTGCCCGCACCTTATTTTTACAGAGAGCAGAAATGCACGGAGCTACTATAAAAAATGGTTTGGAGATGCTCCACGTTCAGGCTGAAAAATCCTGGGAAATCTGGAACAGTTAGTGGCTCATTTCAACTTTCGGATTTCAGATCCTGCAACTGAGATTGTTTTGGAATTTGGAATTTGAAACCTGAAATTGTACCATGGATTTTAAACTCACCAGCGAATACTCCCCTACAGGCGATCAGCCAAAGGCTATCGAACAATTGGTAAGTGGAGTAGAGCGTGGAGAGGCAAATCAAACCTTGCTCGGTGTTACCGGTTCGGGTAAGACCTTTACCATTGCCAACCTGATTGCAAAAACGAATCGACCTGCACTCATTTTAAGTCACAACAAAACTCTGGCAGCACAGCTCTATGGGGAGTTCAAGCAATTTTTTCCAGAGAATGCCGTAGAGTATTTCATTTCCTATTACGATTACTATCAACCAGAGGCTTTCATTCCAACCTCTGGTCTTTACATAGAAAAGGATTTATCGATTAATGAAGAGATTGAAAAGCTTCGACTGAGTGCTACCTCCTCGTTGTTGACAGGCAGACGTGATGTTATTGTAGTGGCCTCGGTATCCTGTATTTATGGTATTGGTAATCCGGACGAGTTTGGAAAAAACGTGATCCGACTAAAGGCAGGCGAAACGATTGCGCGCAACCGGCTTTTGTTTGCCTTAGTGGACATTCTGTATAATAGAACTGAAGCCGAGTTTAAGCGCGGCACTTTTCGGGTGAAAGGTGACACAGTGGACATTTTTCTTGCCTATGCTGATTATGCCTTGCGCATTTATTTTTGGGGCGATGAAATTGAATCGATCCAGCGCATTGATCCGGTCAGTGGCAAGAAAATTTCGGATGAGAAAATTGTGACCATTTTTCCGGCTAATCTTTTCGTAACCGGCAAGGAATCGCTCCATCAGGCGATTCGCGAAATACAAGACGACATGGTGCTGCAGGTGCAGATGTTTGAAAGTGAGAAGCGACACCTGGAAGCCAAGCGTCTGAAGGAACGAACAGAATTTGATATTGAAATGATGCGTGAACTGGGCTATTGTTCGGGCATCGAAAATTACTCACGCTATTTTGATAGGCGCAAAGTAGGGCAACGCCCCTTCTGTCTGTTGGATTATTTTCCAGACGACTACTTAATGATCATTGACGAGAGTCACGTAACGGTTCCTCAAATCCGAGCCATGTGGGGGGGGGACCGCTCGCGTAAGGTTAATTTGGTTGACTATGGTTTCCGCTTGCCCTCTGCGCTTGATAACAGACCTCTTACCTTCAATGAGTTTGAAGAAATGATCGGCCAAACTGTTTATGTGAGTGCGACTCCCGCGGATTATGAGCTTGCTAAATCGGAAGGGGTAGTGGTGGAGCAGTTAATTCGACCAACAGGATTATTGGATCCTGAAATTGATGTGCGCCCCAGCAAAAATCAAATTGACGATTTGCTGGAAGAGATTGATGAGCGTGTAAAGAAGAAAGAGCGGGTACTGGTAACAACACTCACGAAGCGCATGGCAGAAGAGCTTACCAAGTACATGGAGCGAGTGGGTGTAAAATGTCGCTACATACATTCTGAAGTAAGTACGTTGGATCGTGTGGAGATTTTACGCGAATTGCGCTTAGGAGTATTCGATGTATTAGTAGGCGTAAACCTCTTGCGAGAAGGATTGGACTTGCCAGAAGTTTCGTTGGTGGCTATTATGGATGCTGACAAAGAAGGATTCTTGCGTAATCAACGCTCGCTGGTTCAAACCATTGGCCGTGCCGCACGAAATGAAAATGGAAGAGTAATTATGTATGCCGACCGCATTACAGACTCGATGCAACTAGCGATTGACGAAACAAATCGAAGAAGGAAAATTCAAATCGATTATAATAAGAAGCACAACATTACCCCGAAGACGATTATTCGTTCTAAGGATTCTATTTTAGGACAGACGAAAGTGGCAGATTCAAAACGCAGCACTAAAAATTATTATGCTGAAAGTGAGGAGGTGTCACTCGCGGCTGATCCTGTGGTAGCATACTTGAGTAAGGAAGAGTTGCAAAAAATGGCCGATCGCACCCGCAAGGCTATGGAAAAAGCAGCGAAGGAACTAGAGTTTATGGAAGCCGCAAAATTGCGCGATGAGTTCATGGCGATTCAAAAATTGATTGAAGACAAAAAGTAAACGAAGTGAATTTTCTTAAGACTATATTCTCTATACTTCATACAGCTTGGGTATTGCTGATTTTTACAACCTTTATGCTTGCCCTGTTACCGTTAATTGTTTTTCCTTTTCTATTAGGTGAGAAGTTTGGATGGATTGGATACAAGGGACTTTGGATTTGGGCTTGGATTTTCAGTAAACTCACGGGTATTCGTTTTAAACTCATCAATCAGCATTTTATTGAGCGTGGTCGCTCTTACATTTTTGTAAGTAACCACACGTCATTCCTGGATGGCCCGGGTGTTCGACTAATGATACCAGGCGAGTTTCGCCCATTAGCAAAGAAGGAGCTGGGGAAAATTCCTGTATTGGGTTGGATTGTGAGATCAGCGTGCATTATTGTAGATCGGGGAGATCACAACAGTCGCAAAAAGAGTTTGGCGAAACTGGTGGAGGTGCTAAACCGTGGTATCTCTCCTCTGATTTTTGCAGAAGGTACTCAAAACAGAACCAAGGAAATCTTGCAACCCTTTAAAGATGGGGCGTTTAGAATTGCAGTGGATACACAGACGACCATTTTGCCAATGGTAGTAGTGGGTGCTTCAAAATTATTGTACCCAGGCACCATGCGAATTACCTCCCCAGGCACAGTAAAAGTAATAGCGGGTAATCCGATTGATGTCAGCACATTCGGCAATGATATAGCTGCGTTGAAGAACCACACCTTTCAGGTCATGCTTGATCTGATAAAGAAGAACTCATGAAAATTTTCCTGATTGTTTTTACCGGTGGAGGATTGGGAAGTGCGCTTCGCTACTTTAGCGGTTGTTGGATAAACAACTACTACCTTCAGACTTTTCCGTTGGCAACCTTGTTTGCCAATGTGAGTGCGTGCTTTGTGCTGGGCTTAGTGATAGGATTTGCCGATCACAAACAGCTGCTATCAGCTTCCTCTCGCTTGTTTTGGGCGGTAGGTTTTTGTGGAGGTTTTAGTACCTTTTCAACTTTTAGTCAGGAGACGCTCACACTTTTTCAAGCCGGACAACAGGGTTCTTCTCTACTGTATGTACTGGTAAGTGTAGCGTTGTGCCTCACAGCAACAATTGCGGGACAGTACCTTGCTAAGATCTAAGCTTAAAGTGGAACGTATACAACCTTTTTGGTTTCAAAAAATTCTTCCTTGAAATGATCCGAAAGGTTATAAAGTTGATAGGGCTTCTTCAATTCATTTAATTCTTCTTCCAGATCTCCCCCCTTCAGGTACAATATACCATTGTCTCTTTCGTGCATGGATTTCGCTTTTGTTTTGCGGTGAATCCATTGGTAAAATTCTTTAATACGTGTAACCGCACGACTCACTATGAAATCGTATTCCCCTTTTAGTTGCTCAGCCCGAGCCTGCTCGGCTTTTACATTTTTTAAGCCTACGCCTTTAACCACTTCATTCACCACGGTTATTTTTTTTCCAATGGAATCCACGAGATGAAAATTCGTTTCTGGAAAAAGAATGGCTAGCGGAATGCCAGGGAAACCACCACCGGTACCCACATCTAAAATGTCAGAACCAGGTTTGAAGGTTTGTATTTTGGCGATACCTAAGGAGTGTAAAACATGATTGATGTATAAGTTATCAATGTCTTTACGCGAAACGACATTGATCTTCTCGTTCCACTCGGCATACAATGTGTAAAGTGACTCAAATTGCTTTTGCTGAGTAGGACTAAGATCGGGGAAATACTGAAAGATAATATCGGCCTTCAAAAGAAATTATTAGTTAAGGTTATTTGAAAAGGGTGATCAACGCTAGATAAGATCTCGCTTGTTCTTCACCATCTCATACATTAATTCACGCGCTCTATGAAGTTGTGCTTTTACCGTGCCAAGGGGTGCCTCGATCCGCTCTGCTATTTCTTCGTAAGAGAGCTCTTCATAGTAGCGAAGGCGTACTAATTTTTGATACTTGCCCGGTAGCTTATCCACAAAGAGGAGTAAAATTTCTGCCTTTTGTGACCGAATAGTTTCCTCTTGCGGATCGTTGTTTTCGTCCTCTACATCAATGGAGACAGACTGTCCATCATCATCCGTGTAGGTGTTTTCAATGCTTAAGGTATTTAGTCTTTTCTTTCGGATGTAATCGATGGTGTTGTTGGTGGCAATGCGAAACAACCAGGTGCTAAAGGTGTAGTCCTTCTTAAAACGGTGCAGGCTTCGAAAGGCTTTGGCGAATGCTTCAATGGTAAGATCGTCTGCATCGTCAATATTGCGAACCATTTTAAGGACTACATGGTAAACAGCTCTTTTATACCGTTGCAATAATTTTGCATAAGCAACGTCATCCCCTTTTACCGCACGGTCTATCAGCTGAAAATCTTCCAGTGCTTTGGGAGAAAACCTGCTTTCGTCTAGTTCTTCCATCGGATCTTTTTAGTTAACAGGGCAGCTGTACCTGTGGTAAGATAGTAAATGGTGTAAATAATGTCTAACACAAAAAGACTCCAAAGTTCAAACTGTTCTCCAAGTCGCTTTTGGGCTATGTAAAAGGTCAAACTCATCAAGACTATGCGGCCCAGTAACAACCCTCCGATTAGCAGGAGGTTGTTGGACAAGAAGAGAAGTGTTGACCCCATTGGCCATATCAGTAGCCAGCTTGCCATGAATAATCCCAGCAGCAAACGATGTGAGAATTTATAACTTTTCCCTGCCGCAAGATGCCGTATTTTCTGATGGTAGAATTCCCGGAGCGTGGTTTTGGGAATGGACACCATAAGGGCTTCTGCTCCTAAGGCAACCTCTGTGTTTTTAGAGGTAGCGTGTTTATTTACAAAAAGATCATCATCGCCACCGGTAAGGGAAAGCATATTGGTAAAGCCTTTGGTTTCCATAAAAAGTGATTTACGGTAGGCCAAATTCCTTCCTACGCCCATGTAGGGCATCTTAAACAGGGCAAATGCAATGTATTGTGTGCCGGTAAGTAAGGCATCAAAACGTATAAAACGGTTTAACCAACCCGAGCTTTTTTTATACGGGGAGTAGCCCAATACAAACTGTGTATCTTTTGTAAAGCGCTGGCTTAGCTTCTGTAACCATGCGGTAGAAGTGGGGCGACAATCTGAATCGGTGAGCACAATCCACTCATGAACAGCAGCCCGGATTCCTAAGGTAAGCGCATACTTCTTACCGTTGATGTGTTCGGGTGTGTGATCGACATGCACCATGCGCAAGCGTGAATCTTTTTTTGTTTCCTCCCGACAACAATCACTTCGAAAGATGGATGCGCTTGCGCTAATAGTTGAGGTACTAATTCTTGAAGATTTTCGTGCTCATCGTGGGCGCAAACCACCACAGAGACGGGTGTGGTTTCCACAACAGGAGATAAGGATCGCTGTCCTCTGGCGAACGCAATAAGGAAAAGCAGCAGGTATATGAACTGAAGGCCGATGACGGCAAAAAAGACTATTTCGATATAGAACAAAACAATAAAATTTGGGGCACAAGATACAGAAATGCTTTGGCCGACATAGACCTTGTAAAGAAATTAGCTACGACTAATCGTACCACAGGCCAATCTCGCGCTTATCGTAGCGAGGTTTGCGAACCTTTTCTTTCACGCTTTCAGGTTGTGTTTCATTTTTGCGGAACAGCTTTGCCCAGGTCAAACGAATATTGGTAAATAGGCTTCGCTCTTCCTTCACGTTGTTCTTATTGGTTTTCACGAAATAAGAGTCAGGGTGATAGTTGGGATGCTTTAAGAAGTTAAACTTCTGCATCTTAATATTTCCCTGGTAGTCGCTCGCTTTTGCGAAGGCTTTGCCAGGCTCCCGAACGCGTAAGGCAGATTTACTGCTGGAGGGATTGGCTTTATAAGAATAGGCTTCGATGCGGCCGTAAATGGCATTGGTTTGATAAACACTTTTACTCGGCTTACGCTTCATAACAGAAGCATCATGCGCATTTTTGTTTTGCGTATAACCGGGACTCTGCACCCGAATTTGGAAGCCATCTGTCTTAGACACATTACGTCCCAGATCGCGTTTTAACAGGGCATCTTCGTGCGCATTTTTATTCCGTGCCCAACCGGGCTGTTTCATTTTAATGGTTAGGTTATTTACCATCATGCTTTCTGAGGAAGGCTTGCGCTTCATGATGGAAGCATCATGTGCATTTTTATTTTGCGTATACCCCGGGCTTTGCATTCGAATTTGCAGTCCATCAGTTTTGAACACGTTACTCCCCGGATCTCTTTTCATCAAGGCATCTTCATGCGCATTTTTATTTCTTGCCCAACCGGGTTGCTTCATTTTAATTGTAAGGTCGTTTACGGTTAAACTGCCACTGGATGGTTTGCGCTTCATCGCAGAAGCATCGTGTGCATTTTTATTTTGTGTATAGCCGGGACTCTTTACAGGGGTTTGAAAGCCATCTGTTTTGAAGATGTTTCCACCCGGATCTCTTTTCATAAGCGCATCCTTATGAGCATTGTTGTTTCTCGCCCAACCAGGTTGGGGTGTTTTGATTTGAAGACCACCGGCATTCTGGGCTCCTTTTTGATCTTTCTTAAGGATAGCACCTGCATTCTGGTACGGACTCTTCACATATTTTCCACGCTTTTTGAATCCTGTAAATTCTTCTCCTTGGTCAACCATTACCGGGTATAACTCAAATTTTTTAAAGCTGCCGGGATACTTACTTGCTTTAGCCGCTTGACCGGGCCCTTTTGACGGTAAAGGTTGTCTTGAATTATTCCAAACTCTACCGCTCACACTTCCACCTCCTTTAAGAGGTTTGGAGGCTTTTATATTTCCTGAATAGCCAACATCACGCGCACCAATGCCAGGTGATCGGGTGATGATGGGCTGACCATTGTTGTTCCATACTCTACCACTAATGCTTCCTCCACCTTTCACAGGTTTTGTTGCCTTTTGTCTTCCGGCATAATCAATACCATTAGCACCAATGCCGGGTGTTCTTGGACTGATGGGCTGACCATTATTGTTCCAGCGTCTTCCGCTTACACTGCCTCCACCTTTATAAGGCTTTTGTCCTTTTAAATTGCCTTGATAAGTCCCAATCTTAAAAGCACTATTACTAGGGTTCTTACCAGGAAGTGGTGATCCTACCTTTCCTAAGTATTGGGAAGAATAAGATTTATGTCCTGAGAATTTTAGCTTGTTATGTTTCGGATGATCTCCGACTATTGCTTTGGCCAGCTTGGGAGGGTACACGGCTCGATTGCTGGGCCGATCTTTTGTCACGTAGTTACGTCCGCGTATTTTTCTTCCGGCAATATCACCTGACCAGGCGCGTGGTTGAGTACGAGTAGCGGATTTGTGAAAACCTCCTGCTTGCCCTTTGTAAGGCTTGTCACCCATTTGTTTTCGGCCGCTATAAACATCACGTTCAGGAAATTTGATGCTTTGAGGTGCCGACTTATAGTTGCGTGTGCGTAACGTTCTTCCGGCTATATCTTTATTGGTAGAGATCTCACCCTTTCTTTTTACCCGAAAGAAACCTGCATAGGGATTGGTACTCTTATTTCGGATAAAGCTGTGAGAGGCTGAGCGCGGTGTTACAGTTGCTTTACCTCTTGAGGAAGATGGCTTGGTGCCGAGACGTTGCGCCTTTGCCACTTGTGTTTTGTTAGAAACAGGTTCTTGAATTGTAGGAGAACGGAAGTTTTTGAAATTGCCCCCTAGTTTGCTGGAGGTGTTTTGCTTCTTAACCTGAGAAGTAACTGAGCGCACTTTTACTCTATTCCTGGCGGCTGTTCGCGAAGCAGCTCCTTGCGAATCGCGTGGTTTGGGAGAAGGGTTGTTTATGAATTGATATTTTCTTCCAGTGTATACATTTCTGCGGCTGCTTTGGGAGCTTACACTTCGTGTGCCTTGCTGGGGATATACATTTCTTTTGGAAGTGATGGCCGATCGAGAGCGTACACCCACTCGTTTCGGTGGCCGACCGCCACTATTAACTCGTTCACTATCGCGAGGTCGTGGCGATGGATTGTTGACAAATTGATACTTCCTTCCAGTGTAGATGTTGCCACGACTGGTTTGTGAACTTACGCTGCGAGTGCTTTGCTGAGGATAAACATTCCTTTTGGAGGTGGCAGCCGAACTGGAGCGTACTGCTACTCTTTTCGCAGGCCTGCTTCCACTGTAATTTCTTTCGCCATCGCGTGGCGATGAGCTATAGGTAGGACGGTAGGATTTTCCCTCCCGTTCTTTCCCATTGCGCGGACTTTTAGTGGCATAGCGAGGGGTGGGGTAATTGGTATTGGCTTTATTGGCCGAAGAATAATTTTTTGTGCGAAGGCGTCTGCCGGCAATATCTTTGGTTTTCGCCTTATCGCCTTTCTTCGATTTTGTCTTAAAACGTGTTTCGCGCGATTGCTTCTTATTGGAAGCTGCTGGCCGGTCGCCCTTTGTGTTTTGAGCATTGGCAACCATGGATGCACATAGCAAAAATGCAATGAGCAAGGTGGTTTTGCTAAGACCGCAAAGGTTGGAGGCAATATGTCGGATAACCGATTGCAAAAAAATGACTTATAAAGAGCTAAGGTAACGAAAAAAATGGAAGCTCCGTGTGCTGCTCCTAGCGGACTGTTGGCTCTAAAAAAAGAGAAAAACTCCCTGCCTAATAGGCAAGAAGTTTTTCAATGGCAGCCTTTATTCTCCCTTTTGGTAAAAAGTTGTTTTCCAACGTAGGAGCGAATGGAATAGGCGTGTCCAAACTCGCCACCCGAACAACAGGAGCATCTAAATGTTGGAAGCAATGTTCATTGATCCATGCGCTGATCTCGCCACCGATGCCACCCGTCAACGTGTCTTCATGTAAAATCAAAACGCGATTGGTTTTCTTTACGGTTTCTTCTACCGCCTCTTTGTCCCACGGGAGAAGGGTTCGCAAATCCAACACATCGGCTTTTACTTCCGGTAGGGTGGCCAATATTTCTTTTGCCCAATGAACCCCCATGCCATAGGTGATAATAGATAAGTCACTTCCTTCACTTACCAATTTCGCTTTGCCAATTTCTACTGTGTAGTAATCGTCCGGAATCATTTCCTTGATCGAGCGATACATCAACTTATGCTCAAAGAACATAATGGGATTAGGGTCATCAAAAGAGGCGCACAGTAATCCTTTCGCATCGTAGGGATTGGAAGGGTACACAATTTTTAACCCCGGAGTATGAAAGAACCAAGCTTCATTGCTTTGAGAGTGAAAAGGTCCTGCAGCAGTACCCGCACCCGTTGGCATACGCACCACCACATCGGCCGGCTGGCCCCAGCGCCAATGTGCTTTGGCTAGGTTGTTTACGATTTGGTTAAAGGCTTCTGTTACAAAATCAGCAAACTGCATTTCCACCATGGCCTTCATGCCTTTAATGGAAAGCCCCAGACCAGCACCAGCAATAGCCGCTTCGCAAATTGGGGTATTGCGTACACGTGGCTTACCAAATTTTTCCACAAAGCCCTCGGTGATTTTAAACACACCTCCATACTCAGCAATATCTTGCCCCATCAATACCAGGTTATCATGGCGCTCCATGCTTTGACGAAGTCCATCACTGATGGCATCTATAAATCGTTTCTCAGATTGAGTGTTGCTGGCAGGTGTAACTACTTGCTGAACATAAGGCGCGTGCACATCAGTTAATTCTATCTCTGTGCTCGCCACCGGATGGGTTTCTTCAAAGGCTACAGCAAGCCCATCCTCAATTTCTTTCTTTATCTCTTTACGAAGATTTTCGATGTAGGCAGTGTCAATGATACCCTCGTTGAGCAAGAATTTTTCATAGTTCTCAACAGGGTCTTTCTTGGCCCAGGTATCCATCAATTCTTTTGGCACGTACTTGGTGCCGCTGGCCTCTTCATGGCCACGCATGCGGAAGGTGAGGCACTCGAGAAGAACAGGTTTGGGGTCTTTCCGCATTTTCTCTGCTATGCGAACAACGGTGCTGTACACTTCTAAAATATTGTTACCATCTACCTGTACACCTTCTATGCCGTAGCCAATGGCCTTATCAATAAATTGTTTGCAGCGAAACTGCTCGTTGCTGGGGGTGGAGAGTCCATATCCATTATTTTCTACAATAAAGATTACTGGCAAGTCCCATACAGCCGCCACATTGAGGGCCTCATGAAAATCGCCTTCACTCGTCCCGCCATCGCCATTAAAAACGGCCGTCACCTTTTTCTCTCCCTTTAGTTTGGTTGCAAGGGCAATACCATCGGCCACCCCATTTTGCGGACCCAAGTGAGATATCATGCCGACAATATGATGTTCGTTTGTGCCAAAATGGAAAGAGCGGTCGCGCCCCTTGGTATATCCCATCATAGTGCCTTGCCACTGAGCAAAGAGACGGTCGAAGGGCATATCGCGTCCTGTAAAAACACCCAAGTTGCGGTGCATGGGTAAGATATATTCGTCTTTCTCCAAGGCCTGCGTTAGCCCCACAGAGATGGCCTCCTGGCCAATGCCGCTAAACCACTTGCTGATTCGGTTTTGGCGCAAAAGAATGAGCATTTTTTCCTCGATAAGGCGGGGAAAAAGAAGGGCTCTATAAAGTTTTTTAAGGGTCTCGGGGGTGAGTTGCTGACGGTCGAAATTCATATCCTAAATTGAGTGCGAAGATAAGAGATTTTGGCAGACGAATTTGCGAACCATAGCAAGGCTGCCTATCTTCATACCTGACTACTAACCGAACCAACCCACATGAAATTTTCCGAAATCTTAAGCCTCTTCAAACAAGGCAAAGGAACCGCCAGAAGCCACATGAAAAATTTAATTGAAATGGCTGCTGTAGATGGAAATTTTGATCACATCGAATACGAGTTGCTCAAGACCATTGCCAAGCGCAACGGCATTTCAGAAGCCCAGCTGAAAGCCATTCGAGAGAATCCTCAAGATATAGTATTTGAAATTCCAGCGGATAAAAAGGAACGCTTTCACCAGCTGTATGATTTGGTGCATATGATGAGTGTGGACAAAGCCATTCACGATGAAGAATCAAAACTGTGCCATTTGTATGCAGTTAAATTTGGTTATAACCGCGACCGTGTGAAGGAACTCATTGAGGCTACCCGTCTCAACATAGAAAATAGTCAGACCCACGATGAAACGATGAAACGCGTGGAGTGGATGCTGAATTAATTTCGTAAACATTTATTTCCTCCGTCAGTTAAGAACTATGTTTGTTGTTGAATTTGTTCTTAACCCATGATTGCATTCAAAGAATTTCAGCTAGCGAATGGTTTGCAAGTGATTGTACACGAAGATCCTAGTGTACAAATCGCAGTGCTTAATATCTTATATGATGTTGGCTCCCGCGATGAACGCCCTGAAAAAACAGGCTTTGCCCATTTATTCGAGCATCTCATGTTTGGCGGCTCAGTGAACATTCCGAATTATGACGAGCCCTTGCAACGCGTGGGGGGAGAGAACAATGCCTTCACGAGCACCGATATTACCAATTATTACCTTACTGTTCCGGCTGCCAATATCGAAACCGGGTTTTGGCTGGAAAGCGACCGCATGCTGAGTTTGTCTTTCGACCCGCAAGTGCTGGAAGTACAGCGTAAAGTGGTAGTGGAGGAATTTAAGCAACGCTACCTGAATCAGCCTTATGGCGATGTGTGGTTAAAACTTCGACCGTTGGCGTATAAGAAGCATCCCTATCAATGGGCCACCATTGGTAAAGAGATTAGCCATATTGAAGAGGCGACCATGGAAGATGTCCGCAGTTTTTTTTCGGAGCACTACGTGCCGAATAAAGCCATTTTAGTAGTGGCGGGAAATGTTACTCTTGAGCAAGTGAAGCAATTGTCAGAGAAATGGTTTGGTCCTATTCCACGGAGACCGTAAAAGCCAAAGTACCAGCCGATGCCTTGTACATGTCGTGGCACATGCCGGGTCGTTTTCATGAAGATTATTATGCGATTGATTTACTGAGCGATATTTTGAGTAGAGGAAAGTCAAGCCGGTTGTATAATGCCTTAGTAAAAGAGAAGGAAATTTTTACATCCATTTCCTCTTTTGTGATGGGAACAGTTGATCCGGGCATGTTGGTGATTAGCGGTAGAGTAAATGCCGGAATATCATTGGAGAAAGCAGAGCAGGAAGTGAACCTGATCTTGCAAGAAGTAATGCAGAAAGGGATAACAGAAGAAGAATTACAAAAGGTAAAGAATCAAGCCTTATCAACCTTGGCCTTCGGAGAAGTAGAGGTGATGAACCGCGCGATGAATCTTGCGTTCGCCAAACTATCGGGTGATGCCAATCTGGTAAATGAAGAGAAAGGAATTGTCGAAGCAGTTACAAAGCAACACATTGACCGTGTCGCTAAAGAGATCCTTATAAAAAGTAATTCCACTGTTTTGTATTATAAATCAGAACCTACTCAACAAATTGTTGATGCGGATAACGAATAACTGTTAACAAGTAACCAATAACAACCCGCGAATGAACATTCGAATAGGCATGGGCTTTGACGTGCACCAATTGGAAGAAGGAAGAAATTTTTTTCTGGGTGGGATATTGCTGCCTGATGCACCGAAAGGGGCGGTAGGACATTCTGATGCAGATGTACTCATCCACGCACTTTGTGATGCTTTTTTAGGTGCCGCTAATTTGCGCGATATTGGTTTTCATTTTTCGAATACCGATGAGCGTTGGAAAGGCAAAGACAGTAAACACTTTTTGAAGGAGGTAATCAAATTGTTGGCGGATAAAGGCTGGCGAGTGGGTAATGCAGACTGTACGTTGGTACTAGAGAAACCAAAAATTAATCCGCACATTCCTGCTATGAAGAAAGTATTGGCACCGCTTATGAATGTATCGGAGGAAGAAATTTCTATTAAGGCCACTACTAATGAGACGCTGGGTTATGTCGGCAGACAAGAGGGGGTATGCGCCTATGCAGTAGCCTTAATCTATAAAGAAATCCCTTCGGTGATGATGAAAGCTGAATGAGCAAGATTGAGTTAATTACAACTGGCGATGGTTCTCATTCCTTGCTGAACACAGCCCTGGATGAAACCTATCATTCTCGTCACGGGGCCTTGCAGGAATCGAAGTATGTCTTTATAAAACAAGGTCTCGATTTTTTCAATGAGAAGACTCAACAGAAAACCATTTCAATACTAGAAGTTGGATTTGGTACAGGGCTCAATGCCTGGCTCACCCTGCAACGAGCACAAGAGCTCAACATCACTATACACTACACAACTTTAGAGACCTTTCCCTTGCCTTCTACGGTGTGGCCATCCTTAAATTATGCAGCAGGAAGTTCATTCGAGAATGATTTTCTCAAATTGCATGAGGCAACGTGGAACAAGGTCGAAGTGATCACGCCTTTCTTTACGTTGCATAAAGTGGAGAGAAGTCTTCAGGATTTCGATGCATCAGGAAGGCAATTTGATATTGTGTA